>JBAYJX010000001.1:0-67389 GCA_041664905.1 archaeon
CAAGCAGAAATTATTTTTGAGCGCTTAACAAAAACTTCCCTCACTTCGGGGTTCATTACTAAATCCAAGTATCTTTTTCTCTGTCGAATTTCAATATCTTGTAATCCATGAAACTTTTCTGGTAAAGGAAGAATACTTTTGCACAAAATTTCTAATGAATTAATAAAAACAGAGAGTTCTCCTCTTTGAGTTCGATAAACTTTTCCTTTTGCTCCAACAATATCCCCTAAATCAATAAACTCCATTAAATCAAAAGATTCTTGCGGAGTGTCTCCTTTTCGCATGAAGAATTGAATCATTCCTTTTGCATCAGCAACTTTTAGAAAAGCTATAGCCCCAAATCCTCTTTTAGCCATTACTCTTCCAGCAACATTAAATTCAGGACCAAATTCCTCATTTTTTAATTCAGAAAATTTTTCTTGCAAATCAGTAGAATAAGAAGTTATGTCAAACTTGTAAGGATAAGGATTAATGTTCTTGTCACGCAACTTTCTCAAATTGTCTTTTTTTGCCTTAATCAAGTCATTTTCCATAAAACAATTCTAAAGGAAATAGTTTAAAAAGCATTAATTCTCTAGCCAAAAAGACGAGATAGAAAAGAGCGAGGTTTCGGAGCTAGTTGCTTATCAATATTTGATTCAATTTCCTTGAACGCATCAAGTAACCCTTCTGCACCAGGTAAAAATAATTTTACATCATTATACTTTGAATTAAACAACATTAGCGCATCTGAAGAAGCAACTTGAAAATCTGCCCGAGGTCTCTTCTCACGCTCAGATTCTTGAAAATCCTGTTTAAGCGCATCATATTCGGTTATAAAAAAGCCAAACATTTCAACTGTGTGTTCTAATGCAGAAACCAATTTGTGAACATAAACTTTCTTCTCCGGCAAAGACATTTTCTTACAAGCTAATCTAACTTGCGCATTAGCCAAAGAAGAAACTGCTTGGTTAAGTTTATCCCCCTTAAGTGAGATTGTTCGCTCCGCAGCTTTTTCCACTAAATATTTAAGTTTTGCCCAATGAATTGAAGGTGTTGAGTAAAAAGTTTTATTTGAAAGCCGATTTAAATGACGAGTAATCTTAGCATTACTTGAATTAGACATTCCCCTAACATAAGGATCTCTCTCAGCACTTTTTCCAAAACGCGAAATTGCTCGCTTTGAAAGATTAACTAAATTAACTCTATCAGGAACACAAATAACTTTTGCCCGAACTGCTGCAGCCATTAAATCAACACAAAAAGAAACACTAAAACAATTTATAATCCCAAATAATCAGCAAAAACAAATGATTGCTTGCCAAAAATACCCCAAAACTAAGTTAAACTGTACAAAATGTTACACTCAAAAGCTAGAATTCTTTAATAATGAGCAGGACTGAGTGTATAGTATGGATGTTGAGTTTGTCTGGAGTCCTTTCATCTAATTTTAGGCTCACCAGGTCTAGTAGGCTCCAGGCAAATTTAAAAAAAATCCAACTTTTTTTTAAAATATTTTCTAATTCAAACATAAATTTGTTTAGATGGCAACTATAACCCAAAGCATTTCTTTTAAGGGGTTGTAGTATACCGGCAGTACGTGGTGGCTTTGACCAACAAGACAGGGTTCAATTCCCTGCGACCTCATAAAGAGTATTCATCTTCAAAAATAATTTTTGGAGATGCAACACCTTTAGCAAAGGGGTTGCGGGTTAGATTCCCTGCAACCCCATAAAGAACACACTTTTACAAAAAAGTAGTGTCTTTTTGGAGATTGATAAATATGGTTGAAAAAAATGAAAGTGAAAAAAATTCAAGAAGGGATTTAGCCTGGCGCAAGTAAAGAAAGCTTAGGCAAAAAAGTAATAATGCTAGAGAAAGATGAAATACCAACACACTTTTACAATGTGCTCGCGGATTTGCCTTTCAGGTTACCACCCCCACAAGGAGATTTAAGCGTGCTGGGAAAAATATTTCCAAAAGAAATACTAAAACAAGAAATGAGTACTGAAAGATACATTGAGATTCCAGAGGAAGTTAGAGAACTCTATGCATTAACTGGAAGACCAACTCCTTTACAACGCGCAGAAAAACTGGAGAAAGCACTAGGAACAAGTTGTAAAATATATTTCAAAAGAGAAGATACAAATGTTAGTGGAAGCCACAAATCAAACACAGCATTCGCACAAGCATATTATGCAAAAAAAGAAGGATTCAAAAGTATTACAACAGAAACAGGCGCAGGCCAGTGGGGAAGCGCACTAGCACTCGCATGCATGCACTTTGGATTAAATCTAAAAATATTCATGGTAAAGTGCTCATACGAACAAAAACCAAACCGAAAAACAATAATGCACTTCTACAATGCAGAAGTTACTCCAAGTCCAAGTAATGAAACAAAAATAGGAAGAGAAATGCAAAAGAAATTTCCAGATACAAGTGGGAGCTTGGGAATGGCAATAGCTGAAGCTGTTGAACTTGCAAAAGAAAGAGACGACACAGTATACAGTTTAGGAAGCGTACTCAACCACGTATTAATGCACCAAACAGTAATCGGACTTGAAACAAAAAAGCAATTAGAAAAAGTTGGTGAAAAGGCAGATATTGTAATTGGGTGCGTTGGCGGAGGAAGTAACTTTGGAGGAATAGCTCTTCCCTTCATTCCTGATAAATTAAAGGGACAGGATATTGAAATAATTGGAGTAGAACCAGCTGAAGTTCCAAGCATGACAAAAGGAGAATACCGGTATGATTATGGAGATACTGGAAAACAAACTCCTTTAATGAAAATGCATACACTCGGAAATGAATTTGTTCCACAAGCAATATACGCAGGAGGATTAAGATACCACGGAGTAGCACCGCTAATCTCTGCGTTACTTGATCACAAATTAATTCGAGCAGAAGCATACACGCAAGAAGAATGTTTTGCTGCAGCAAAATTGTTCGCAGAAACAGAATCAATTATTCCTGCACCAGAATCAAGCCACGCAATAAAAGCGGCAATAGAAGCGGCTAAACGAAACAAAAACAAAACAATAGTATTCAATTTATCCGGACACGGATTATTGGATCTTGCAAATTATGCAAAAGCGCTAAATTTGTAGGAGAAACAAAATGCAACAAATACTTCAAAGCTTACTCAAAAAGCACTTGGAAAAAATCCAGTGTTTTTTGACTAAAGCAATGAATTAAAAAAGTAAGAGAAAAAGGAATATTTGTAAACGGTGAACAAAAGATGAAAATTAACATAACTGAACAAACAAAGGAAGTAAAATACGAAAACCCTTTTGAGTTATACAAAAAACTCAGCAATAATGGAAATTACTTGAGTTTACTAATGGAATCAAAATCACCAAACCAAAAATACGAGAGAAAAAGCATTATTGCCGATTGTGTTGCAATAAAAATAATTGGAAAAGGAGAAGAATTTAGAATAATTGGACTTAACAAAACCGGAGAAGAAATACTTTTACAATTTAAACAAACAGATTTTAATTATTCAGAAAATTATAAACAAACAAATACAGAGATTACCGGAATTGTAAGAAAACAAGAAAATGATGAACTTAGTGAAGAAGATAATACAAAACTACAAAATATTTCAACAGTAATAAAAACAATACTTGCAAAATTTAACTCAACAAATCCATATGTTGGACTTTATGGAGTATTTGCTTATGATTTTGCAAAAAACTTTTACAAAGTAGAGGAAAGACTAAAAGATGAAGAACACAAGGATTTTGAATTATTTATCCCTGCAAGGATTCATGTTTTGTATGATGATGAGAAAAGAGCAGAAATAATCGAGCTTGGCTTTTGCGGAAAAAACTTTACTGCATGCACTCAAAAAAATGAATTTGAATTTACTAAACAAAAATCCTCCTCTAAAACAGATCTTAGCGACGAAGAATACAAAACTCGCGTTGAGAAAGTAGTGGCAGATATAAAAAACGGAAGAGCAATGCAATGCGTATTATCAAGAAACACCACTATCGCATTAGAAAAACACCCGTTTGAATCCTATACAAATTTAAGAGAAACAAACCCTGCACCATATTCATTTTATTACAACTTAGGAGAAAATGAAATATTATATGGAGCTTCTCCAGAAATGCATATTAGAATAGATGACACTTCTGGCGGAAAAGAAATACAAATAAGACCAATAGCAGGAACAATAATGCGCTCAACTAATCCCTTAGAAGATGCAGAAGCTAGAAGAAAATTAATGACTGATGAAAAAGAACTAAGAGAACACACAATGCTAGTTGATCTTGCACGACACGAACTATACAAACTCTGTGAAATAAAAAGCGTAGAAGTAACTGATTTATTTACACTAGAACAATACCCAAATCTTTATCACTTGGTTTCTGGAGTTAGAGGAATACTAAAAAGAGATATGACCGCGATTGATGCACTACTAATAACTCTCCCCGCAGGCACTTTAAGCGGAGCCCCAAAAAAAGAGGCGATGAAAATGATAGAACAATATGAAGCCTCAAGACGCGGATTTTATGGAGGGGCAAGCGGATTTATTTCATTCAATGGAACATGCAACACAGGAATAACTATTAGATCAGTTCATGTAAGAAACAATTGTTCAGAAGTAAGAGGCGGAGCAGGGATAGTTGCGCTCTCAACCCCAGAAGCTGAATTAAATGAAATAAAACTAAAAACAGCAAAAATGATGAGCGTTTTAGGTGAGAAAA
Organism: archaeon; assembly: GCA_041664905.1. Taxonomy (GTDB): domain Archaea; phylum Iainarchaeota; class Iainarchaeia; order Iainarchaeales; family JAAZKV01; genus JAAZKV01. The sequence continues at coordinate 4,695 of JBAYJX010000001.1, forward strand.
AATGAAAATAGTATTCATAGACAACTTTGATTCATTTGCAGACACAATCAAAGCATACTTCATTAATGCAGGAGCAGAAGTAAAAATGTATAATAGTAACTGCTCAATAAGCACAATTGAAAAAGAAAAACCTAATATGATACTACTTGGACCAGGACCGAATGGACCAAGAGAAGCAGGAAATTACTTGAAAGTAATAGAACACTTTCACAAAACAACACCAATATTTGGAATATGCCTTGGTTTTCAAGCAATAATGGAATATTTTGGGGAAACTGTAAAACCACTAAAAGAAGTAATGCACGGACAGGCATGCGAAGTAGAGCATGACGGAAAAACTATATTTAATGGAATAAAACCAAAGCAAAAATTTGCAAGATACAATTCACTCGGAGTACTAAAAGTACCAGAATCATTTGAGGTATCTGCTAGGGCAGGAGAAATAGTTATGGCTGCAAGACACAAAACACTTAAAATCGAAGGAGTACAATTTCATCCAGAATCAATACTCTCAATGCATGATGAAGCTGGAAAAAAACTTATTGAAAATATAGTAAGGGGATTAAAATGAAAGAAATACTAAAAAAACTAATACGAAAAGAAGACCTTAACGAAACAGATGTTGAGGACATTGTTTCAAACATTGAACAAAATACTTTTGTTCCAAACCAACTCGCAGGAATACTTTGCGCACTTGAAACAAAAAAACCCACTCCTAATGAAATTACTTACTTTGTTGAAAAATTAATAAAAAAAGCAGAAACTATTAACCTTGGCGAAGATTGCATTGATGTATGCGGAACTGGGGGAGATGAAAAAAATACATTTAACATTTCAACCGCAACAATGTTTGTTGCTGCCGGAGCTGGCGCAAAACTAGCAAAACATGGAAACAAAGCAGTTTCATCAAACAGCGGAAGCTTTGATGTCCTTGAGGCTCTTGGAGTAAATACTCTAAACCTTACAAAAGATCCTAAGAAAGTTATGAAAAAAACAGGAATTGCTTTTTTATTTGCACAAAAACATCACCCAATATTCAAAAACATAGGCCCCTTGCGAAAAGAATTAGGGGTAAAAACAATATTCAATCTCCTGGGCCCACTACTAAATCCAAGCCGAGTAAAAAAACAATTAATGGGAGTATTTAATAGTGAATTAACAGAAACGGTTGCAGAGGTAATGAAAAAAACTGGAGTACAACGCGCAATGGTTGTTAACGGAGAAGGACTTGATGAAATAACAATAACAGGAAAAACAAAAATTACACAATTAAATGAGGGAAAAATAACAACTACTTACTTTGATCCAAAAGAATATGGGTTTAATTATGCAAAAATAGAGGAGTTAAGGGCAAACACAAAAGAAGAAAGTGCAAAAATAATTTTATCAGTTCTAAAAGGAGAAAAATCAGCAAAGAGAAATGTGGTTGTGCTAAATGCTGCAGCAGCACTAATTGTGTCAGGAAAAACAATGGATTTTAAAGAAGGAATAAAACTGGCGGAAAAATCAATAGATTCAGGAGCCGCATTAAAAAAACTTGAAGAACTAAAATTAATTACAAACGAAGAAGCAAAGGTATAAAAGAAAACAATGCGTGATGATAAGTAAGGATTTGCCAAAATTAATACAAAAAATGTTGATGTTTATGACTGAAAAAAAACCTATTATTGATCCATGGGGAAAAGAACTCGTGGAAGATTACAATCGATTGATAAAAGAATTTGGAATGCAACCGTTTGATAATAATATTTTCCCAGAACCGAACTTACAAATGCGAAGGGGAGTAAATTTTGGAATACAAGACGGAGAACAAATAGCGACAGCCATTCAAAACAAAAAACCGTTTTATGTACTAAGCGGGATAATGCCTTCAAGCGAAAAAATACACTTAGGAACTGAAACTGTAATCCAAAATATAAGATACTTTCAAGACCACGGAGCAAAAACATATGTACTTATCGCGGATGTTGAATCCCAAGCAACAAGAGGAGTTACACTTGAAGAAGGCAGAAAAAGAGCTCTGGAGTTTCACATACCCGCATACATTGCACTTGGACTTGATATTGATAAAACAAATTTTTATTTACAAAGCGAAAACAAAGCAGTTTCAAACTTGGCAGTAATTTGCTCACAAAAAATAACTGAAAACGAGTTTAGAGCAATATATGGTTCAGTTCACCCGGCAAAAGTAATTAGTGCTTTTACTCAAATGGGAGATATACTTTACCCACAACTATCTGAAAAAATGCCAGGAATTATTCCAGTGGGAATTGATCAAGCGCCACACATTAGAATGGTGAGAGATGTTGCAAGAAGATTAAAGAGCGAATATGGTTTTTTCTTACCAAGTGCAATATACAACAAATACACTTCAGCACTTGATGGTTCATTTAAGATGAGTAAAAGCGGAGAAGCGATTGGAAAACTAGAAATCCCTGAAAAAGATTTGAACTTAATTGAAAAAAAAATAAACAAAGCCCTAACAGGCGGTCGACCAACAAGAGAAGAACAAAGAGCCAAAGGCGGAGAAATAACTAAATGCGTTGTATATGAATACTGCAAAAACCACTTTATTAAAGACGACAAAGTACTCTCTTTGATGTTTGAAGAATGCGTAAACGGCAAAAACCTTTGCGGAGAATGCAAAGCCAAGTACGGAGTACCTTACGCTAAAAACTTTTACGAAGAATTCAACAAAAACTTTGCGAATGCAAAGAAAAATATTGGAAAAATTAAATTTGTAAAATAACCCCCTCTGTGAAAGCCCATGTCTAAAGGAAACCCACAAAATAATAGAACAATAACTACTAATGGGAACATGAGACAAAAAACTCCACAAAGAAAACCTCTTTTCCCAAATCAAACAAAAAAACCAAATTACTCTGCTCAAAGAGCCCAAAACAAACTAAGAGAAAACTTTGAACGAATGATAAAAAACCCAAATTTTCATATTGATGGAACAAGATTTGTAAAGGTGGCTGATAAAACTGGGTCAGGAGTAGATTATAGGTTAGGCAAAATAAAGTTTGATTTTAAATTTGGTTTTGGAGAACTAGGAGAAAGAACAATCAAAGTCAGAATAGGAAACAAGAATAACCCTTCTGCAAAAAACCAGCTAGTAAACGAAGCCGATTGGATAATGGTAATGCATGAAAATAAAACAATAGAAATATTTTCAAAAAGTGCACTACAACAATATGTAAGAATGCAATTAGGAACAATAGCAAAAACAAGACAAATGAACCCATCTAAAAATTATGATACTTATTCGGTAAAACTTGATGAACTCTATAGAATGCCGGGAGTTAGTAAAATAGTTGTAACTGGGCCAGAAAATTCTTCACCAACAATAAGAACGATGAAAAAAGCTCTGCGAAAAGTAGTACTACTACATGAAGGAAAATCAATAAAACACCCTAGCGTTGATACAACTTTCTCACTAAAACGAATGGCGGAACTTGAAGCCAGAAGAAAAGCATTCCTAACTAGACGAGGACAAAACACAACTCAAAAAAATAGATTAACTGGAAACTCAACTCGATTTAATATAAGAAGAGGAAGAAAATAATTACCAAAACAGCATAGCAAAAGAAATATAAATTGAGAAGCTGTATTAGGAATGATGTTTGATCAAACACAAAGAGAATTTTTACCAGAACTTTTTTTTGAAATAACTCGCGCCAAAAACTGCAGGAAGTACTCATTTAGAAAAAAAATGAATAATGTTGACCCAATTTGTCTTGAACAAAATTACTTAAGAGAATACTTTAAAAAAATTCTTCCTGAAGAAATAAAAACAGTTGAAGATCCACGCTATGGAGTTGATTATGAATACAAAGGAACAACAATTGACCAAAAATTTTCTTTTGGAGAACTTGGAAATAATACAATAAAGATACGCGCAGCAAATAGGAAATTATTAAACAAATCTAACTGGACAATGGTTATTAATAAAGACTGCAAAATAGAACTTTTTGAAACAAAAAAATTGCACTTATTTGTAAAGAAAAACTGGGGACTTGTTCAAAAAAGGTTAGTTGAGAAAAAAAGAGAGTATTACTCCTATGCCATAAGACTTGATGATCTTTACAAATATGAAAAAGTAACCCCTATTGTTTGCGAGATTGAAAAAGAAAATTTTCAAAAAACTCTTGAAGAAATTTTAATACAAACTAACACTCAACTCTTAGAAGAAACACTTGCTAGAAAAGAAACTATACTTAACCCAAGTAGACGAATATGCTTTGAACCTGCACTTGCATTACTCGCAAAACAACTCTTTAGCAAAAGTTAAATAAACAAACTCTCTAATTTTATCATGAAAAACGCTGTGAGTCTAAGATCTGCCGAAGAAACTGATGCAGAGTTCTTCTACAACATGATGCAGGAAAAAGATTACCAAAAATATTACTTGCAAAGATTAGTTGCGAAAAGTATTGAAGAAGAAAAACAAAAAATAGAGAAATATAAAAAACAAAGCGAGAAAAAAACAAGGTACTACTTTACAATCCTTTTTGACAAACAACCCGCGGGACTAATTGACATTTACAAAATAAGTTTAGAGGATAAGCGCTGCTCAATTGGATACGGAGTTACAAGCAAGTACTGGAAAAAAGGAATTGCCTCAAAAGCAGTAAAGCTAGCAATTAAATTTGCAAAAAAACAAGGATTGCATTCATGCGAAGCCACTGTTGACCCAAAAAATACTGCAAGCAAAAAAGTTTTAGAGAAGAACGGGTTTAAAAAAATAGGGCTAGTAAAAGATTACTATTATGAGAATAAAAAATATTGGAATATTGAATTGTATTGGAAAATACTTTAGGTGAAAGAGATGGAAACACTAAAACTACAAGGTGAACTAATTGAATTCACTACAAAAGATGGGGTGACTTTAAACGGATTTATACAAAAATCAAAACCCAACAATAAATCAATTGTGATTCATCAGCACGGGCTTAGCGGAAACTTTTATTACAGCACACTCGCATTTGATCTTCCGCTTGGACTTACCGGAACCAAATATGATTTCTTTAGCAGTAATAATCGCGGAAGCGGATTAATTACTAGATTTAAAACTAAACAAGGAAAGAAAACAATAGGAACAGCTTTTGAGAAATTTGAAGATTGCGTGTTTGATATTGATGCCGCAATAAAAGTAGCACAAGAAAGAGGATACAAAGAAATAGTACTATCAGGACAAAGTACAGGCTGCCAAAAAATAGCTTATTATCAATCAAAAACCCAAAGCAAAAAAATTAAAGCACTGCTTCTTCTTGCGCCCGGCGATGATTACAATAGCCAGAAAATGGAATTAGGGAAAAAATTTGTAAAAGTAATAAAACTTGCAAAAAAAATGGTTGCAACCAAAAAAGGAAATAGTTTCTTACCGCCATTAGGTTACCTATTTACCGCAAAACGCTACCTAAGCAACGCGGGCGAGAAAAGCAATGAAGCACAATTGTTTAATTATGCAGGAAAACTCAATCTTTTTTCAAAAATAAAAATTCCAATGCTAGCAATGTTTGGTTCAAAAGAAAAATACTTGGAAAGAACTCCTGCCGAAGCACTACAAAAGCTAAGAGAAGTAACTAAATCAAAGAAACTTATTACTGTTGAAGTGGCTGGAGCAAATCACCAGTTCCAAGGGTACGAAGATGAAGCCGTTGAGAACATAATTGCTTTTTTAAACACCCTTTAAGCAAAATCCAAAATATCTGCAATGCCAGAACTTAAAGTATTAAATACCACTTTAGACCCATTCATAGCACTATGAAACACAATAATTCTGCCATGCCAGATTTGTTAGGGCTTAAGGATATAGAAAAAAGTGCCTATGCCTTTGTCTTAGATAATTGGCCTTCTACCCCGCTTGAAATAGCAGAACAATTCAAAGAAGATCTTTCAAGTCGAGAGAAAAAACGAAGAGCAAGCACCAAGTATGCTTATTATTTGAAAAAATTAATCGAAAAAAAACTCCTTTTATCAAAAAAAGCAGGTAACAGTATAATTGTTTGGCCAGTAATGGTTGAAAAATACAGAGCAATACATGATATCCTCCAACAACACGAACCAGAACACCTAGACATATTATACCACAAACACAAAGAAGGTGAAAGAAATGCTTAACTCATTCTTTGACAAATTCATATTCACTAGCACCCTAAAATACACTCACAATAACTTTTACCTACTTGATATCCCATTTGTAATAGCGCCAATAGAATCACTTGTTGGACTTGCAGGAGTACAAGACAATGAATTTTTGAAAAGAATTTATACAGAAGTTAAAAAAAGCACAAATGAAAAACTAATGAAAGATTTTGGAACAAATTTTGGAATAGAACAAAAAAAAGAACTAGATCTTGTCGAAACATTCTTTACCGCATCAGGATGGGGACAAATCCAAAACATTGATGTAGAAGCTGATGGCAAAAGAGCAATAATTGTACTTGACAACTCCCCATTTGCTGCAGAGTTAAAAGGAAAAACACAAGTTGCTGCAGATACATTTTTGCGCGGAGCACTAGCAGGAATATTTTGTAAAATATTTAATGAAGATATTGACTGCGTAGAAGTAGAATGCGCAGCACTAAACTTTGAAAGATGCAAATTTATAATCAAACCAAAAACAGAGTTTGATTTTACTAACAAAATAGTTCAAGACCAACTAAGTCACGAATAAAAAAAAGTGATAGTCCAAATAAATGAATTAATACAAAAACAAATTAAATTTGTTAATTAATTCCTTGTTCTGCTTTTAATTTTTCGTGTATCTCTGCAGAAACTTTAAATGCTATTACAAATAAATCATTCCAAAGCTTTGTCTTTAATTTTTTTGCTTCGCTTTTATCAGGCATTCTCCCGTACATCACCTCATAATAATACTTTGTTAAATCATCGCAAAATTTATTGGATTCAGATACAATCTGGTTAATTTCTTTCTTTGAAACCCCAGTTCTTATCTTTTCAGGTTGACCAATAGTTGCTTGACCCAAATCAAGAACAATTATTTCTCCTTCGGCAGAAACGGCAAAATTTCCCATGTGAGGATGCCAGTGAATTATTTCCAAAGTAGACATTTTTGCAAAAGTCTCCTGCAAATTTCTTATTATTTTTGCCGGAGACTTTCTAAATATTTTCTTCCCTTCATGAGAAGCTAAACAAGTCCCTTCTCTTTGAAATAATGCTCTTCCCGTACCAAGTTCCATTAAAACTTTTTCTGCTCTTACACCCCACTTTCCTAAAACAGCCCTTATTCTTTTATTTCTTGCACTCAAGGGTTTTGTAAAATAATCAGATTCAGCAGCAAGCATTCGTAATGCTGCCCCTTTTAGTCGAGGCGAAAGACCATTTTTGAGCCGAGTCCCTTCTAAAACAAAAGCTTTTGTTCCACGATGAATATATCCTCTTTTTGATCTCTGGCTGAAACTTACTGTTTTTGGAATCAGAAGTTTCGCCAAAGTATCACACCTAAGCCTTTATTTCAGTTTTGCCATTCATATAAGGCACAAGTGCTTTTGGAATTCTAATTGTACCTTCAGGAGTTTGGTAGTTCTCAATTAATACACGAAGAGTTCTTGTTGTTGGAACCATTGTGTTATTTAATGTGTGAACGTACTCTTTTGTTCCATCAGCTTTCTTGTACTTTATGTTAAGTCTTACCGCTTGATAAGCAGTACAATTCGAGCAGCTCCCAAGTTCAATATATTTTTGTTCTCTTGGAGACCAACCTTCAAGATCAAACTTCTTTGCCGCAACAACACCCATATCGCCAGTACAAACATTAACTACGCGATAAGGTATCTCAAGTTTTTGGAAAAATATTTCCTGATTCTTTGAAATACTATCAAACTCTTTCCAAGAATCCTCGGGCTTGCACAAAATTACTTGTTCAATCTTATTGAATTGATGAACTCTAAAAAATCCTCTTTCATCAAGACCGTGTTTTCCAATTTCTTTTCTAAAACAAGGACTCATTCCAGCAAACCTAATTGGAGTATTCAAATCTTTTTCTTCAAAAGTCTCATCCATGTACATTGAAACCATTGGGTGCTCAGATGTTGCAATCATATAATGATCCTCACCATCAATTTTGTACATTACACTTTCAAAGTCACCAAGATCTGTTACCCCTGAATACGCTTTCCTATTCATCATCAAAGGAGGCTGAATTGGAATAAATCCTTTTTCCATTAGTATATCAAGTGCGAGTCTTTGAAGAGCTAAATCAAGTAAAGCTAAGTCACCTTTGAGGTAAAAAAATCCTTCACCTGCAATCTTAACCGCCCTATCAAAATCTGCTATCCCTAAACTCTTAACTAATTCACCATGATGCTTTAGTTCAAAAGTTGGTTTAGATGCTTCCCCCCAATGCTTTATCGGAACATTCTCATCAGAGTCTTTTCCAAAAGGAACACTCTCATGCAACAAATTTGGAATACGCATTATTAATTCTTTATTTGCAAGTTCGATTTCAGCGAGTCTTGCTTCTGATTTTTTTATTTCATCAGGCAATGCACGCGCTTTCTCCATCAAAGGCTGAATATCCTGCCCCTTTCCCTTAGCCTGTTTAATTTCTTCAGTAATAGTATTACGTTTAGCACGCAAATCATCAGTTTTTTGCTTTAATTCACGCCACTCTTTATCCTGACTGACCCACGAGTCAAGCTTAGAAATAATCGAAGGGTCTCTTCGGTTCTCCAAATTCGCTTTAACTACGTCATAGTTTTCCCTAATTATTTTTGGGTCAATCAAATCAATCACCTATAAGTAATTCCCACCAAAACATTATTAAAACGGATTTTGCCTTTCGTCCAGGAAAAAGAATATTTAAACTAGTTCGGTGCAAATAATTGCATGAACAAGAAAAAACTAGCCCCAATTCTAGCGGATATGCACACACACTTAAATGAAAAAAAGTTAAAACCAAAAGATTATTGGGTTGGCGTAAAAAAAAGAAAACTAGCAGTAGTAGCAATAACAGAACACTCTTATTGCAAGCCAAAAGAGGCATACTTAAAACTTAAAAATACTCAACCACCAGGAATACTGTTAATACCAGGAATGGAAGCAAAAACAAGCGCAGGGGATCTACTAATTTACGGAGAAAATGAGGAACTATACAATTTACCTCAACTTCAACAAAAAAACGCCCCAATAAAAAAAGTGCTCCAAATAATTAAAGAAAATAATTTAACTGCTAGTTTTGCTCACCCATATGGATACAAACTTGATTCTGTTTGTGTTGTCTTAGGAGAATCACAAACACTAAAACTAATACAGGAATATGGGGTTGGAACAGAGTATTACAATGGAATGCTTGCATCAGCAAATGAATTAATGTTTGGAAGAAGCTGGGTAAAAAAAGTTTATAACTTATTTAACTTTGTTAATACAAACCGAGCAACACACGCACTAAGAATATACAAAACCACTGACTTTCCAAAGAAAAAAATGGAGAACTTAGCAGAAGATGCAGTAAACAGAGTAAGAAACGGAATGTTATTTGCGGAAAATGCACCATTTGTTAGTGTAGGGAGCGATGCACACTACCCACGTTCAATTGGAAGTTCAATAATTGAGCTAAAAAGAAAACCTAAAGACGAAAAAGAATTTATTCAAATGATAAAAAACAAAGAAACCCTTTGGAAAGGACCAAACATTTATTCAAAAACACCAATTGACAAGGTTGGAAAAAAAGAAATGGTTGAAGGGCTAGCATACCTTGCAAGAAAAAATGTTTTAAAACAAAGAAAAATCTACATAGCTGACAAAATTTCAAAGAAAATAAGGCTAAGCAAAAGAATAAAAACAATAAAAAGAATATCTAAGAAGGCAAACTTAAGCAAAATAAGGAGAAGATTGCCTAAAATAAAACTAAAAAAAAGAATAAACAATTTGAAAAAAAAAGTGGGTTTTGGAAAATGAAATATTCAATAACTGAAGACACTGATGTTGACAAGATACCAAAAGACACAACCGAAATTCATTTAGTAAGACCAATAAAAAGAGACAGATTAATGAGTTTGATCACTCGCTGTCCAATAAGAACAATTACACTATCAACTTCTTGTTTAAAACGACTTCCTGGGAAAACACAGAAAAAATTAAAGGAAAAAGGAATCTCTCTTGCTATTGAAAAAAGAAGAGGAAGAGCAATTGATATCCCAATGGATAAAATGTTACAAATAATTGAACTTAGAAAAGATTTCCAAACAGTAAGAGATATTGAAAAAATAACAGGAATACCAAAATCAACAGTACACTACTTGATCAAATACGCTGATAGAGGAAAAATAAAGAAAGGCGCAAATGTTGTTTACTTAAAATAAACACAAAATTATCTCAAAACTTTTTTTAAGATATTAATTGAAGAATTAAGCACTAGCTTAGCTTGGACTTTGCCTTTCCATTGAGCAGCACCCGAGTGCCCCCCAATTTCCCCGCCAATTTCTTTTTGCAACGGAATTAACAAATCTTTTACTAAATTAAAATTGTGCTTTTCCTTAAACTCTGTTTCTGCCCTAAGAGAAAGAGTTGTGAGAGAATTCTTTTCTTCCCCGGCAACAAGAGCAATATGCGCACCAAAACTCAAGAGTTTGGTTGCTGCAGCACTTTGGTAAAAAGATAATTCGCTTGTTACCACCACAATTTCATTAATTACCTGAATCTGGGCACGCCCAGCGGCTTTAAGGAAAGCTATTCGCTCACTATCAGGGATCTCATGCTTTGTGAAAGACAAAACATCTGAGTAAGTTCTTTTTGAGGATTTAAGACAAGTTGCAAAAGAAGAAAATGCGCGCGCACTCCCAACTAAGAAATGACCTGTGTCTTCAAGAATTCCAATACAACAAAAAAAACTCATCTTATTGTCAAATATGTCCAAGAAATTGTACAAAAGCTCTGTGGTTGAAACAGCAGTCTCATCAAGCATACAATTCCCTTTGTAAGAAATACACCCTTTACTAGAAACATGATGATCAAAAACAACTACATCAAGTTTTTCTTCGCTAACGCGCAAAACAAACTTATCTCTTAATTTACCAAGTTGCTCAAACCCATTCAAATCAAACAAAAGGGCAACATCAAACTCTTCAAGTTGAGGGTTTAGTATAAAAGAAACTTTTTCAGTTAAAGCCAAGTGCTGAGCCTGTTCGTTAATGTGACTCGGAATTGCAATTTTTGAATTTATTTTTTGCTTATCCAAAAATCTCTGCATTATTGCAGCCGAACAAAAAGAATCAAGATCAGCATTCTCATGACACAACAAAAGAACACGCTTATCCTTACACAACGCAATTAATTTATTTTGATTAAATTCAGGCATAGAAACCAAGAGTACTATGGAAGAAGAGGTTATTATAAGTTACTAAATTTAATTAGACAAACTTTTGACAAAAATAATTTTAAAATGCGGCTTTGCGTCTAAATTAACGCAAAACCAAAAATAGTCAATTACTTTCTTTTATTTTCTTTCTTATCTTCCTTAGCATCTTCTTTCTCAGAACCCTCTTTTTCAGTCCCTTCAATCTTTGCTCTGATTGAATTAAGTTTCTTTATCAAAAGTTCTTCTTGTTTATCAAAAGTCTTTTGTCTTAGTTCAACACTTTCTTTCTTTTCTTTTAATTCTTTTTCCATTTCCCTAGCATCTTTTTGAAACAAAACATTTCCAACAACTTTGTAAACAGTCTTTTCTTTTGTTTTAGCTAATTCTTCAAGAGAAGCATCAATCATTTCAAGTTGCATTGCAGTTTGCTGCTTTTGTTGAGACACACCAGCCAACATTTGTCTATTCCTCTCAAAATCAAGTATCATTGATCTCTGTTCTTCCTCATTCATGTTAATTCCTCCAAAAATAATTAATTTATTTCCTCAAGCTGCATAAACAACACTATCGGCTTTAGAAAAGAGTTAAGCGAAGCCCTTAAAGCTGTTTTGTCTTGAGCCGAAACAGTTATTTCTAACCTATTTTCTTTTTGAGCAACTTTTGTTTTGCTTTGCAAAAATTCTTCTGCTAGCTCCGGTTGTATTGATTTAAAGAATCTCTTAGCTTGATTTTTTGAATCAAAGTCAAGTTTTAATTCAAGCGAAAACATAAAAATAAAAGCTAGGTCGAACGCGACCAAGCAAGAACTAATTATTCGGCTTTAATAGATTTAGTTATTGGTTCTCTTGTTTTGTAAAGTATTCTATATCCACAAGAAGGGCATCGAACTAATCCTTCAGAAACATTAGTAACTTCAGTTCCGCACTTAGCGCATTTGTAAGCCATTTAATCCACCCTTAGTTTTCCTCTAATACTTGCTCTTTTTTACTTTCTTTCTTTTCTTCTTTTGGTGATTCACCAGTAAGAGCTTTTTCTACTTCTCTTTCAATATCAGAGAAAGAAGATTCTTGTGCTTTAGCTAAAACTTCAGCTCCAGCTAAAAACTGTTTTTGAGTAATCATTTTTTTAATTGTTTTACCAATTAAAGTTTGTGGTTCGTATGCTCCGCCAGTAAATTTAGCGTCACATTTTTTGCATAAAAATAATCCAGGAGCTGGTCGAGTTACTTTTGAAAATCCGCAAAAAGGACAAGGATCATTCTTGTTCATTTTTTTTGCTACAGCTAAAACTCTTTTCTTTATTCCAACACCATATCTTGCGTGGTATCTTCCAGTCATTCCAACTTTTTTAGTATTTCCCATTCAATGCTCACCAATAACAAATTTATCAAAGACAAAGCTTTAAAAACTTCGGGCAAGGGTCAAATTTTCTAACCCTTGCCAAAGTCTTACGCTTTAACTTACTTTTTCACCATTTTTAGGAGTTTCTTTCGATTCTCCGTAGCTATCATGAATGCTTTATCAACCATGACACTTATCTCATCAGCAGTAAATGAACCGCCTATTCCTTTTTGCATAGCACTCATATAACCATCTTCAGTTGTTGCAACCGAAAATCGTGCTTCAGCAGCTTTTTCTTCAAAGTATGTTGGATCAACTAAAATCTTTCCACCAACTTTTACAAAAGTTGTTAATAATGGAAGTCTCTTTAGTTCAAGTTTTCCAGCGTACTCGTGTTTAATTATTCTATTTTTCTCATCAAGCTTAGGCATTTTTGCATTCAAAAATGCAGCTAGACCTGCAAGTGAACCTGCATCGAAAAGATTTCCATCAGAGTTAATTGCGTAGAAATCCATGAAAGCTATCCAGCAAGATTCCCCTTCTTTTATACAAAGTTTAGTGAAGTCAATTGCTTTACTTTCTCTAATTCCTCTATCAACTACTCTTGCTACTTCAATCTCATCTGGCGAAGGTGGACCAGCTTCATATTCAGAGTGAGCTAACGGTAATAATTCCGCCCCAACTGAAATTGCTCCTTCATCTGGATTATCAGGATACGGTTTATCAACAGCAATTTTTATTCCTGCGATAACTTCAGTTTCTCCTAATAATATTCTTGCCGAACCTTCAGCGTTTTCGTATTTATCGTTCTCTATTGTGAAGTCTCTCATTTCGTCAAGCCCTCTTCCGTCAAGTCTCTTTCCCTGTTTAGCCAGTTCAATTACTTTTGACAAATCATATTCAAGTACTGTAGTTCTCATTTTTTCACCTTCTTAGCTTTGCTTTCTTTATTATCTTTTTTGCTTTCTACTTTTTCTTTAGCAGCAGGAACTTCTTTAACTTCTTTTCCAGCTACATTTGCTTCAACATTAGCTTCTGAAACTTCAGAAAGCTTGAATTTATCTTGCAAAGCTTTTTTCTGAACTTCGTAAACTTGCTTACAAGCTTTCATAGCCATTGGCATTAACTTGTCAAGTTCTTCTTTCTTCAAAAGTCCATCCATTTGTAGTAGAACAATTTCTTCTGAGTTAGGCAATATCGCAATAGGGATATCAACTGCATCCGAAGCATCTTCTTCTTCCTTGTTCAAATCAACAATTAATTCGTTGAATGCTTTACCTATTCCTGTTGCACAAACCAAATCTCTCATTGGTATACCTGCATCAGCTAAAGCACAAGAAGCAGCAGTTAAGCAAGCAACTCTTGAACCAGCATTTGAATCAACAACTTCAACTATTACTGAAATTTCTGTATTAGGAAATTGTTCAGTGAAAATTGCTCTATCAAGTGCTTCACTTAATACTTTTGAGATTTCAAAATCTCTTCTATTAGGTCTAGGTTGTTTTCTTTCAGGAACCGAGAAAGTTGCCATTCTATAATTCAACTTTACAACAGTCTTGTAAGGATTCTGTGTGTGCTTTGGCAAAGCTTCTCTCGGCCCGAACACTGCAGCATAAACCTTGTTTTGTCCCCATTCAAGATAAGCTGAACCGTCTGCATTAGGTAGCACGCCTACCTTAATACTAATTGGTCTTAACTCATCCATTTTTCTTCCGTCTACTCTTTTTTTCTCCTTCTTATAATCAGGAGCGTCATCTCGTTGTTTTCCACTCATATCATTCACCTTAAACATTATCTCCTTAATTTGTTTCTGCATCAGGCAGAACTTCGCTTTCTTCCATAGTTTCTGATTCTTCAACATTCTTTTTTACAATATCTTCTTTCTTTGGAACATTAACTTGAATTCCTTCTGCTTTAAAGAAAGCTTCTACAGAACTTGTCAAATTGCTTTTGTATGAATTATCATTAATGAACTTTACAACTTTTCTAAGCAAATCAATATTTCCGTTTCTTGCCCATACTCTGCCGTTTTTTCCAATAACAATTTCGCACCCAGTTCCTTGCTTTAATAATTCAAGCATTGAACCATTCTTTCCAATTAACCGTGGAGTTCTAACAGGAATTACTTCTACAACATCCCCGCCATACATTCTTCTCGGAAAACCTAAATCAGCTTCTCTTAACTCGTTAACACTAGTTATTTTTGCTGAAACAAGGTCACCTATTTTTAGTTCTTCTCTCATCGCTGATTTTGGGATAAAAGATTCTGTGAAAGAATTAATATTCACACCATATCCTGCGAACACTACTCTATTCACTACCCCAATTACTACGTCTTCCTGTTGAGGGACATATTTTCCTTCAAGAGGAACAACACTTGCTTTTTCATCATCTAACTCTGTTATTCCAAGCACTTTGGAATAAATTTTGCCATCAACAACAAATACATTGTTACCTAGGCGTTTTCTTTCCTGAGAAATTAATTCTCCGGGTATTACCAATTTCTTCATTCATTCACCTTCGTAAAAATCCTTTTTTAATTTTTCAAATCGCTGTCCCAATTATTTTAACTACTACTTCTCCATGAGTTATTGAATTAAGTTCGTTTAGTAAATCCTGTTGGGACCCAGCAGGAAGAATAAACTCCGCTACTAATGAACCATCATTAAGCCATTCCTCTTTTTTTAATTCAAACTTATGAATAACACTTGCACATCTCCCAGCATACGCAGCAGGAACTTTAATTGCGAAATCAACTTTCTCCATTGAAATTGGTAAAGTGTGTCTTAGAGCTTTAACAATTTCATTAACCTGTTCTTCAACACTCTTAAACGCATCAATATGAACTTTTTCTATCTCCATTGCATTCTCAATTCTCTGTGGCGGATGCGGAGTCTTTGTTTGAGGATTAATTGTGTTTCTTGAAATAAAATTAATTATTTCAAGTCTTCGCTTTTCAAGCATTAATCTCCTTTGCTCAGTTGTTAATTGAACTTCCCCGTCTTGAATAATTTTTTTTGCAATTGCTTCCAAATCTTTTGTTCCAAAAGCCTTGATTAAATTCTCAGGACTTTGTTCATCCCCAATTTTGTGATCCTTAAACACTCGCTCAATTGCAAGCAACTTATCAAGTGGCACAGTCTTACCGTGTTTTACTTCCATCACAATAGTAGGATCAACTAATATTTCGAACTTGAAACCAAATCTTTCCAGGCGCGCAACAACCGCATCCTCAACTCTTACCATACTCTTTCCTTCTTCATTGATTTGTCCAAAAAGCTTTTCCTTTTGTTTCACTTTTGGACATTTAAGTCAATTAATATAAAGCATTCAATTTACTTGAATGCGCTCTTAAGTTCCTTTTCAGTTAAGTGTCTAAAACCTTTTTTATCAACAATTGCAAACTCTACTCTTCCAAGAGAAATCTTTTCTTTCTCAGGCATACTTTTTTCTAAAGCTTTATAGCACATTGCAACTGCATCCGTAAGTGCTAAACCTTCTTTGAATTCTTTTTCAAAAACTTCCATTGCTTTATCCTTATTTCTTCCAACAGCAATAGCTTTGTATTCTGCTAAAGCACCACTAGGTTCAGTCTCAAATAACTTTGCACCCTTTTCATCAAATCCGCCAATTATAAAAGCAACTCCAAATGGTCTTAATCCACCGTATTGAGTAAAAGCTTGTTTAGTTTCAGCTATTTCTTTAGCCATTACTTCAACTTGAATATTTTCAGAGTAAACCATTTTGTTGTCTTGCGCCTGTCTTCTTGCAATACCAACTAATCTTCTAGCATCCCCAACAAGTCCAGCAGAAACAACCGCAATATTGTGATCAATTTTAAATATTTTTTCAATTGACTCAGGAATAACAAGTCTACTTGTAATACTCTTATCAGCGGCCAAAACTACTCCGCCTTCAAAAATTATTCCTACCCCAGTTGAACCTTGTTCAACTATCTTTGAGGCATACTCTACCTGGTAAAGTCTACCATCAGGCGAAAACATTGTAGCAGCCTTATCATAAGCTGGAACCTTTGAATTTTGCATTGGATACATCAAAAACACACTCCTTAATCCTGTCTCTCAAATTCTTTTATTTTAAAAATAACTTAATTCTACTCTACTTTTTCCTACTTTGCGCTTAAAAAGAAATCGTTAAGAACACTTAAATTTAGTGTCTGTTTTTCTTTGACGTGTACAAACTAATAGCCCTTGGAATGGTTTAAAAAGCTTATTTTGGGGCTAAAATAAGCCGAAAACATTAATTACTAATCCCCATAAATTTGATCATAAGAAAGACCATCACTTATTTCAATCAGACTTGGAGTTGACGTCAGCTGACCAACCCCCACATAAGACTCATTTGAGTTCCCTATTTTAGTCGGTTGGGTAGTTTCAATGAAACAATATCCACTATTTTTATAACTACCTTGTAAAGGGCATTTTATCCCAACAGCTTGGTGGTTTTCTTTTTTAAACTCGAATATTGCGACCCCATATCCAAGTTCCCTCAACAAGTAAGCAAGCAATTCCGATTTTTCTCCACAAAGACCTGTATTAGTATATAACACTTCATAAGGATATTTGTTGCCGCGAATATTTTTATTAAACCCACTCCAATCATAAGGTATATTTTGAACTAAACTTACAGCGACCCTTACTTTCTTATAATTAGGGATATCTAATGCATTTATGGCATTTACAAGTGGATACAAGTACTCTCTTTGAGTATAATTGTTCAAATCCCTTATTAAAAAATCCTTCTCACTCGGAGGAAAAACGCGATAAAAAATTTCTCTTGGTAAACTTGCTAAGTAATCATTGACCCCTTTGTAAGCAATTCCTGTAAAAGCATGATCTTGTGAATCTAATGTATAATTTAATATTATTTCTTTAGGGTTTTCAGTTAGTGTTTGAGCATCGGGCACAGGAGATTGAAGGTTAATTCCGAAAATTAAAAAATAAAAGAAGCCCCCCAATAATAAAAGAAATATTCCCCAACTTATTAACCCAAATAAGATAGAAACTATTTTTTCAATAACTGAGGTTGATTGAGTTTCCACTTGCTTTATCGTTGTTCGCTTTTTTTCCCACGATAGTACTTGTTTGTCAATTTTTTCAAAATAACAACGTGAACATAAACCGCTTGAATAGTAATATTTTTTTCTTATTGGAAACCCACATTTTTTACAATGAAACATATAACTCACTTTGTTAACCGTTTTCGCTTGAATTTTTGTTTACTTTGCTTTTTTCGAGTTTCATCAATACCCAATTGGTAAGCAAATATTTCCAAAGCAATAGCAATACCTAAAATTGTAAGAAATAAACCAATTGTATTCAACATTGCGGCATTACCAGTCCCGTTTACGAGAATTGACAAAATTAACGCAAGTATTGAAAGGAATATATAACCAAATCCAACCCACCGGATTACACAAGACCATTTCACACGTACCACTTTCTGAAGATAACAATACAAAAGTGCTTAAATATCAATTGAACGGCACACAACAAATCCACTAAATCTTCGCGTGTTCTTTAAGTGTTTTAACTGTTCCAGAAGTAAGAATCGGGTTGATTATAATTTTTTTGTTCTTTATTTTTTCAATAAAAGCAGTGCCTGCAATTAAATCAAGTTCTTTTCCGCGTTTACATTTAATTATTGCTTTATTTGATTTGAACAAAACTATTTTAGGATTAATTTCTGCTAATCCTTTTGAACCAAAAAAACTTAGTAACTCAATCCAAAACCCAAAGTAAAAATCTTTTTCAGCAACTTCACCGTTTAATACTTCAAACAAAATGTAGCGCTTACGCTCCCTCTTTGACAACGGCACAATCGCTTTCTTGTTTTTTTCAATCTTCATAAAAAAACCAACTTTACTATTTTCACTTTACTTTAATTGTTTCGTTCAAATATTCGCGTGCTTTTTCCGCAGGCAATCCTAAGAGCACAGCAAGTGCTTCTCTAACTTTTGGTGGTCGTAAAAGAAGCGGGTCTTTTGTCCCACTAGCAACAATAAATTTTGTATTCTTTTGCTTACAATATCTAACAAGCTCTAAATAATTTTTCCAATATTGGTGTCTTTCAAAAGAATTTGCTTTTAATAATTCTTCAAACATTAAAACAACAATAGTCCCATTAGCAGCAAGTTTTTGAGCAAGGCCAAGATCAAAGAATTGTTTATCGCCAGAAGGCTGCAAAAGATAATCCGCTTTAATCCTTACTGCAAGTTCATTGGCTTTAACGCTACCGCCAAGAACTGCTCTTGTTTTTGAAGAAAGTTTTTGTAATTCATTTTCAGGAGTAGATTCAGAAATTAAGTAGCAGGGTAAAAGACTATTTGTTTTAGCTACTTTCTCATCTTTTTCATTAGTCACGAGTACAACTAGTTGTTCGTTAAAATAAGTACTAACTTGCAGCAACTCTTTGAGTGGCTGAGTAT
The DNA here is from genome assembly GCA_041664905.1 of archaeon. Taxonomy (GTDB): domain Archaea; phylum Iainarchaeota; class Iainarchaeia; order Iainarchaeales; family JAAZKV01; genus JAAZKV01. The sequence continues at coordinate 23,809 of JBAYJX010000001.1, forward strand.
AAACTATATCCATAAATGTAAAAAAACTGCCGCTTTGTGCAGTAATTTCATTTTATATTTACATTTAACCGAAGTGATGATCAAGCGCTGTTTTTTGTCTGTGCTTTCTCTTATTCTTTTTACTAACTTCTTTATTTGCTCCACCAGCGAAAGTCTTTCCTCTTTCAGATCGTCCTTTCTGGTTAGCCAAGTAAGCTAAATTTTTATCATTTACAACTGTTGAAGCTGTTCTATCAGCCATAATTACTTCAAAGTAATGCCATTTACCATCTTCAGCAACTTTGTAAGAACCTAAAACTTCAGCATTTTCAAATCTCTTAGATGCTTTATTTTCAGACATCCCTTGAGTACTAATTCTTCTTGATAATTTTGCCTGACCTTGTCTTTTTGGTCTTCTTTTATTCTTTGGTCTGTGATGAGTACCTGTTCCTTTTCTTACTCTAACTCTAACAGCAAAAATTCCTTGTTTAGCTTTGAAACCAACACTTCTTGCAGAAGGTAAATTAGTTGGATGATCAACTTTAACAACAGCAAGTTCATCATTTCTATAATCAAGCCCTCTTTGTCTCATAAAAGAAGCATAATCGTAATTCTCGTCCTTAACTCCTTTCCATTCGTTTTTGAATGCTTGTCGAATATATTTTGCTGCGCCCATGTAAAACTCACCATTTATAAAAATACGGCTCTTTAACTCACCAGTATAACAAAACTTGCCAAAAAAGCATTTATAAATTTACCTTTTATGTCCAAAAAAATTACCTTCTCACTCTACGCCTAATTTGAGAGAGAAGCGGACGTTTTTTTAGTAACACTCGCCCCCTAAGAGGTCTTTTTCTTGATTTATTAAGAATGGCACTATTACTCAATAAACTCAAACCCATATTTGCTTGTCTACTAAACACATTAATTGTTTTATCCCTAACACTCTTTTTAACCCTTGCACGAAAAGAGATAGGGAGTTTAGTAATTGGCCTTTTTCTAACACCAAAAAATGATCTTATTAAACCCATTAAAAACACTAAATACCTTTAAACTTTGTCATTTATAATATTCACTATGGGCTCAGAAAAAACTAAAAACGCGCAAGAAACAAAATGCGACAAATGTGAAGAGAAGGTTGCAATTACTTTAGCTTATGGCCCGCACAATTTTTGTGAAAAACACTTTACCCAATTTTTTGAAAATAGATTCAAAAAAACTGTGAGAAAATACAAATTAATAAAACCAAAAGAAAAAATTTTGCTTGCGTATAGCGGTGGAAAAGATTCCTCAGCATTAATTCACTTAATGAAAAAGTTTTATTCGCGGAGTAATACAATGGAAGCGATTGTTATTGATGAGGGAGTTAAAGGTTATCGAGATAACGCAATCAACTTAGCAAAAAAAACTTGCGAAGAACTACAATTACCTTGTACAGTAATTTCTTTTAAAAAAGAATTTGGAATTACAAATGATAAATTAATGCCACTAATACTCAAGAATCCAAAAATGGGGGGTACTTGTGCTTTTTGTGGAACCTTAAGAAGAAATATTATGAACAAATACGCGAAGAAATTTTCTGCTGACAAACTTGCAACCGGACACAACCTAGATGATGAAGTTCAAAGCTTTGTGATGAATGTCTTTAACAACGATTTTGACAGAATGAAAAGAATGAGTGCGACAAGCGGAATAATTGATCACGAAGGATTTGTAAAAAGAATAAAGCCTTTATATGAAACCCCTGAAAAAGAAATTATTGCTTACTGTGCAATGAAAGGAATTAAACATTATTCACAAGAGTGTTGCCCTTATTCATGGACTGCAAAAAGAAACGAGTACCGAGAAATGCTTAACCACTTTGAGAGTCGCTTTCCAGGAACAGAGTATTCAATCTTGCGTTTTTATGAAAATATTAAACCGCTTATCCGGCCAAGCGAAAAAGAAAAACCTGCGTTAGCTTCAAAATTACATGAATGCAAACAATGCAAAGAACCAACTGAAAAGGAATTATGCAAAGCCTGCGAAATGATTAAACAAATAGAACTAGAGGGTAAAAAAAATAAATCTAATAAAATAACTAACTTGCAACACTTAAACAAATACAATAAAGCACTAACTTGCTCAACAACAAAAAATAGAACTTAATTAGTTGTTTAACCCACATTTACTTTCTAATTTGTTAATTAGGGTTCACTTTATTTTTTTCATAAACTTTTCAGTAAATTCTTTTTCAAACTTAGTAAGTTCTTCAATTTTTGCATCAATTGCAAGTGACTTTTCTGCAAGAGTGCGTTCTGCAGCAATGTTTCTTTGATTTAGTTCATCAATCGCAGAGTTAATTTGTGTTAAGTTTTGTTGCATGCTTGTTAGAAACTGTTTTTTAAATTCCTCAAGCACACTAATCTTTTGATCAAGCATCTCTGGAGAAATCTTTTTACTTATTGATTGTAACCGATTAAGCTCTACTTCCATATTTGAGATTAGTTCATCAGCTCTTGCAATCGCAAGTTGTTCGATTTTTTGTTCAGCTTGAGCAAGCATCCCTTCAGCAATGTTTTTTTCGAGCTCAAGAGTTTTATTTATTCGCTCATCCATTTGATTTAAATGGGCTGTAGAGCTATCAAGAAAAGCTTGAGCCTGCGATTTTGTTTTAATTAACTCAGAATTCATTTCAACAATAAGTTGAACTTTTGTTTTCTTTGCTTCATCAAGCGCTTGATTTACTTGAGAAAGAGCAATGGCCTGTTGCGCCTTGGCAGTTTCAATTGCAGACAGGTTATCAGAAAGTTGTTTATTGTATTGTCTTAATTCAGCAATTTTTGAGTCAATAATAAACACAATTTCTTTTTGTTTTTGCTCAAGTGCTTCCTTATTACTTGAAATCATTAAATCTTTTTGTGAATCAAGCAAAATCTTAAATTGGTAAAGCTCTTTTCTTACCGCTTCATCAACTTTATCCCTAACCTGGGAATCAACATCATCCTTTAATTTTTTCATCTCAGATAACTTTGCATTCACTGCAACAACAATTCCCTTTTTCCACAATTCCTCAAACCCGGGAGACAGGTCAATGGATTTGTTTGAATTTTGAACAAACGGAACAGAATCTGTAAAATTCATGTTCGGAACTCGCGAAAAAGTTTTTTTAGAAATAATTTCAGAAGGTTTTTCTTTAACTAAACTAGAAGGATTTTCTGGCACTACAGGAACTATTTTTTTAGGCGAATCATTTTCATTTTTATTTTTTGAAGAATTTCCCCCAACTGATTTTTCTAAAGCCTCAAGATCTTTATCAATGTACTCATCCGATTCATTTAATTCATTTGTATCCATAGGGCTAGTAGCCGAATCAACTTCTTCTTCAATAGCCTCTTCCTGACCTTCAACATCATCAACTATGTTTTTTGCATCACCAATAGAATTTTTATTGGCATTTTGATCCACCAAATCCTTTTTCAAATCAATATTTTTTGTTAAAGGAATTTGTTTCACTATTTGTTCATCCATACTCAGGTTTGCAGAAGCAGGTTCAAAATAATCACCGTATTTTTTTTGCTCCGGAACTTGGTTTTTTTTAGAACTATTTGAGTCAGGCGCGGTGGCAGAGATATCTCCTTGTTTTTGCTTTGCAGTGTTAGCTTTAGCAGTTTTAATTAATTCCATCGCCTCAGCTTTCTCAATACCCACATCAGAAAGATTATCTGCAATCTCTTGATCCGATACGCTTAGATTAAGAAGTTTTTGAATCGATTCCACTACTGTTTCACGTTTATCCATACTAATCGCCAAAATGGTTCTAACCACTATAAGTGGGTAACTTGGGAATAAAAAGGTTTTGTAGCGGTTGGCAACATAGAAATATCTTTCCTTTTAAAACACCTTTCTAAAATAAGAACTTTTCTAAACATAACTGATTAGCAAATTGGTACTGCAATATACTAGAGTATAACTCTACTTTATTTGTCTTTAGCAATTCACTTAGTTGTGGTAAATTAAAGTTATATTCAAATCAATAAATGTCATACTTTTAGAGCATACAACATAAGTCACAAATTATTTCTTGCACTAACCTTACAGTATTAGAGATAACACTGGCAAAACTAACTAATTATACTGTTAATCATAGGGTTAATTGTCTTCGCGAAACTATGTTGCATAAAAAACCCAACAGATCAAAATTTATACAAAATCTAATAAACGCACATTTTTATTCTTCAAAAACATATAATACTCTGGTGTCACATTGATTGCAACCGTCGTAATTCCCACTTATAATGAAAAAAATACCATCAAAAAAACAATCCAAAAAGTGTTTTCTCAAAAAATCCCTGATGTAAAACTTAACATAATTGTAGTAGATGATAACTCTCCTGACGGAACAGCTAAAATAGCAAAAAAATTCAAAAATGTATTTGTACTATCAAGACCCTGCAAAATGGGTTTAGGCTCAGCATACCTCGCAGGTTTCAAAAAAGCATTTGAAATGAATGCAGATGTTGTATTTGAAATGGACGCCGATTTGTCACATGACCCAAAATATTTGAAAGACTTCATAAAAGACATAAAAGAAGGATCAGATGTTGTAATAGGCTCAAGATATATAGATGGTGGAGGAAATGATTGGCCAATTTCTAGAAAAATTGTGAGTAAAGGAGCAAATATACTGGCAAAAATTATATTATGGCTACCCGCAAAAGATTCCACATCAGGATACAGATGTTATAAAACATCTATTTTGAAAAAAATTGATTTTTCAAAATTCTTTACAAAAGGATATGCCTTCCAAGAAGAAATGTTGTATTATTGTTTTAAAAAAGGAGCAAAAATATCTGAAATCCCCATATTTTTTCCAAACAGAAAGTCGGGTGCTTCAAAGCTAAAAATCAGCGAAATAAGCCGCTTTCCATTCCAATTGTTGAAAGTAAGATTTTTTTCAGAAAACTCTAAAAGCAAAGACTAAATTTAGTTATTAGTTGGAATTATTAACTATTATAAAAAATTAACCAACTTTTATTGACTAACTCACTTCTTTATTGCACTTAAATAAATTATCATTCCAAAAGGCAACCAACTAAACAATTTGTCAAACTTAAACGTAGCCCATGCAAGCGAACTGGAAATTAAAGATGCTTCCATGGAAATAAGATAAAGTGCTCGTTCTTTAGTAACTACAAAACCATTTTCATTCAAAAGATTTCTAATTGAAAAAAAAGTGAACTTACTTATATGTTGTTCACCAAGGCTATAATTTTTCTTTGCAAGAGTTTTATCAAAAACATATTCCGCAATAGGCCACAAAGACGCATAATTTGGAGTTGTTAGAAATATTGTGCCGCCAATTTTTAATTTCTTTTTAACCTCAATTATTGCCTTAGCCGGATTTTTTACATGTTCAATAATATGGGACACTACTGCAACATCAAAGTCATTAAACTTAATTTTAATATCCTCTATTGAAGAAACACAAAAATTTATATTTTTAATTCCTTCAGACATAGTTTTTTTTCTTGCATAGTTGATTGCTTTTTTTGAAATATCCACCCCAACTATCTTCAGTTGAGGATATTTTTTCGCCAAAGTCCTAGAGAATGTCCCAGAGCCACACCCAATATCCAATACTTTCTCATTACCTTTTAGACCCATAAACTCAATAAAATATTGTTCTCTAGATATGTAATGAAATTCCTGCGCTTTATTTGATTTATAATGCGCATCCTCATAATAATCTCCAACAATATTTTTATAAGACTCCATAAGCACACAAATCCATAAAACTATTAAAAGCAATACTTTTTTAGTTATTAAATTTATCTTCCTTCACAATTTTACCAAAGGTTATCAACTTATTTGAATTATAAGTAAAAAAAGTAACTAGGATTGTGGCAATTACTCTTGCTGCAGTTGGCCAAACCCCAAAAAATTCTACTTGCACAGCAGTAATACTTGCATTAAATGCCCAACCAATTAGTGCAATAGTGACAAATACCACAAACTGTAACTTAAAATTTCTACCCTTACCTTTAAACGTTATTTTTCTTTGCAACAAATAATTTACTAGCGCAGCAAGTGGAAAAGAAATACTTAAAGAAATGAAATAATGAAACTTTAAAATTTCGTTTAACATAAAAAAAGTAGAAATATCCACTATTGCAGCTATGCCCCCACAAAAGCAATACCTAATGAATTTACCGCCAAATAATTTTTTAACAATATCAATAATCCGCATTAAGATCCTTATCCACAATAACTTTTATCAATACTTATTTTTCGCCACAAAAATTTGTTTTATATACAGTATAGTCGCCAAATATTTTCTTTTCTAAATTCTGCTGTTCTGCAATGCTAATTATATTAGAATTTGATCTCACTCCCCAACCTGCTTTCACAACAACTGCTTTTATGCACGCAGTTTTAAGTTCAAGATTTAGATCCTCAGTTTGAGGACAGTAGGTTTTTGTATTTGTGTAATAAGCAACTTCTTTTCCTTGAGTAAAAATGTTGCTTCCTTGAGGAACATTCTGTTGAATATACTCCAAAGTACCCTGTAACCCTGTTTCCCCATAGTCGTAAAGTGTAGCACTCGTGGTAGTCAACTGGAAAATATTTGTATACAAACAAACACCAAGATATAAAAAAATCAAAATTTCTTTTTTGTGTTTAGAAACAATAATTGGAAACAAAGGAATACAATTAACAACAACAATATAAACTGCCCCAATCAAATCACGCGCATGCTGTATTGGATCCCTCAAAAAAACCGCATAAACTATTGAAGGCAACACAAAAAGTCCAATACTCGCAATTTTTATTTTAAATTTAAAATTTCTCAAAAAATAAAATCCAACAAGTGCTATCATTGGCAAAAACGCCGCCATATACTTCGGAAACCTATACGCGGAAGGTATAGAAAAAAGGTATTGTGCCAACGCAATTATTGAAATAACAAAGAATAAACGAGTTGTTTTTTCTTTTATCTGGCTAAGAAAAAGCAGACACAAAGGAAGCGTTATCCAAAGCAAATTTTGTTTTAGCCCAGAATAAAATATTGTTACAATTCGGTCATAAATTGTTAAAGTTGCATTTCTGGAAAAAATATTTGCAAGAATATACTCAATAGGACTATAAAATGAAATACCACTAATTAAAGAAATGACAAACCAGACAATCGCAAAAATGCCCACCCCTGCAAAAGCCGCTAAAACAAATGACTTGAATTCTTTTCTTTTCCAAATAATAAAATATAAAAAGGCCCCGCCAAGGATTATGAAGAAAACGGTAAGTTTTGACAATAGAATCAAAGCAATTGCAATTGCAAGAAACAAATATTTAATTTTTTTACTTTTAAACTTATATAAATAAACTAACGAAAATATTGCAATAGCTAACGCCAAAATAGTATTATCAATATCTAAAAGCAACGAACCCTGTATTGCAAGCGGATTAAATGCATAAAGTGCAGTCCCCGCTAGGGCTAACTTATTATCACCAAACAAAGATCTAAATGCAAAAAACAAAACAATAAGGGTGGCAATAAAAATAATGATTCCTGAAAGCCTCAAAAACTTTTCTGGAGCAATTGACAAAAAAAAAGCCAGATAATTTATATAAGTCGTGGGGTGACCTTCAAACAAGATTGGGGGGAGATTTGCACAAAAATCAGTCATGGGCTTTTGCCCCAGGGCAACAAATTTCGCGGTATCCAAATACCAGTATTCATCGGCAGTAAATGGTTTTGAAATTTGTAGCAAAGCAAAAAATAACGAACTAATAAGTAAAATAATAAAAACAAAAACAAAAGCATTTCTTTCAAATAATCTTTTTAAATTTGAAATTTCTTTAAACCATTGTTTAATCATAATTAGAACAATCAATTGCTAATAACCTTTAAAAACTAATTTTAAATAGCATTTTCATAAATTTAATAACTAAAACAATTCAAAAATACATAAAAAAAGATTTGGCTTTGCTTTATGCAAAGCCCTTAAATTAAAAAGAATTAGTTATGGTGAAATTAAGATTACACTATCTCCTCGAATCATGGCTTTCCCATATTTAGTCTTAATTTCTCCTTCAACTATTTGGGAGGCGTTTTCAAGATGCAAATTCATGTGCACATCAAATGCTTTTAGAGTACCTCTAACTTGATTGTTTCCCTTAAGCACAACCAGAACTTCTTTGTCTATTGCATCATTCAAAAGATCGAATGGTCTATTATTCATCAAAACACCTCATTTTTTCTTGAAAAAAGAAAAAAACTTTTCCAAGAAACCAACTTTTTTTACAGCCGTATCTGTTACTTTCAGACCAGTTACTCTAGATGCTATTTTTGTTATTTCTTCAGAAGCCGGACAATCAGGCTTTCTCACAATCACAGGAGCAACTTTTTCCTGCATAAAACTTTTCCTAACTTCAGGATCGTATGGAATATTTCCATAAATAGGTAATTCAAGCATATTAGCAATTTCATTCTTTGTAATCTCGCCTTTTTCATTCATAACAAAATTAATTACTACCCCTATAACCTTGGAACCAAGTCTTTGTGCAACAATTTTTGCTTTCAAAGCATCAGCGATTGCTGGAGAAGTAGGCATTGTAACTAATAATGTTTCTTGAGAAGCACTTAAAGCCGAAAGAACATTTTTTTCAATCCCTGCAGCAACATCAAGCAAAATAAAATCATATTCTTCAACTAATTGAGAAACAATACTAGTTAGTCTCTCGCTATCAACTCTCTTATAATTATCAAGACTCAAACCCGAAGGAATAAATCTTACTCCCATCGGACCATCATAAATTGCATCATGTGGTTGAGCTTCGCCTAATAAAACATCATGAAGAGTGATTGGAGAAGACTGCATCCCCAAAATAAGTGATAAATTAGCCATCGCAACATCAGCATCAATCAAAAGAACTTTTTGACCAAGCTTTGACAAAGCAATTCCTAAATTAGCAGTAATAGTGGTCTTTCCAGTCCCACCTTTTCCCGAAGCAACAGCAATAACCCTAGCCATAAAAACACCAAATAATTAAATAAAAACAATTAATAAAAACCTACTTATTTCCAAATAAAAGATTAAGTTATCCCTAAGCAACCTGAGAAATCCTCTTCTTCTCCTTAGTATCCCCACTCTTGTTACTTACAAGCAACCCATCTAGTTCAAATGCAAGTGCTTTAAGTTCAAGGTTTGTTAACTCACTACCAGCTTTAACAATAAAAACTTTTTTATTCAAAGGGAACATCATAAACCAATGACCATTTCTTTTAATTAAAACAGATTCTGAATCAGGTAATTCACTTTTAATATAAGAAAGCATTGCAGTCCCAACAATTCCTTCAGTGTGACCATTACCTTCACTAGAAACAACAATACTACCATCAAGATTTGTAACCAAAAAAGAATCTACTAAATGTTTTCTTTTAAGAATCATTAAATTCTCTTCAAAATCATGAGAATAAACATATTTATGCTTTGAAAGAAAATCTCTTAAGAATTCTAATTGCGAATTAGGTTGCGAAGTACCATCAGACTCAAGCACGCGAGCAGCAAACTTCCTCAAAACTTTTATCATACTATTCCACCAGGAAAAAATAAATTAAATCTTGTTTTACTTTAACTCGCCAAGCCCATAATTTTGAAGCGAATCAACTTTACTCTCAGAACGCTCAAATTTGGGCGAAAAGACCAAAGGAATGAGCCTTGGAAGCTCTTTTAAAGCTATTTTATTAACCAAAAGTTTTTCATCAAACGCAGTTATCAAGTCAACTTGGCTGCGAACAAGAGAAACACACTGATAAAACCCATTTCCCTTGGTTTGATTCATAAAAAAAGGCAGTGCTTCATTTCCTTTAAGAGTTTTCTCAACCGCCAAACACTCAACAATACAACCAATCATTTCGCCATCCCTAAAAAACAAAGCACCTTCTTCAATAAAATCTCCTCTCACTGATTGAATAATATAACCATTAAAACTCTTTGAAACTAATTGCCCAGCAACATCAGTAATGTTGTAAGTAACATTTCCTTTTGAAATTACTGGCCCCACAGGAAAATTCATTCACATCACACCAAATTAATTACTTACTTCCTTTACTTCAGAAACTTTTTTTCCTTTCAAAAAAACAACTTTATCAGCAGTATTCTTTAAAGCCGCAGCACTCATTTCCTCAGCTAATAAAACAATTGTTTCTTTACCATGTTCCTTTGCTTTAATTAATGCAGGCAAAAAATCCGAGTCCCTTGTAGCAAAAATAACTACATCAATAGAACGATTAAAAGCAACTTCAGTAGCATCACAAGCCATAACCACATCAACATCGGTGGTAGAAATAATTGGAACTAATCCTTGATTAGTAGTTGCCTCAACAAGCTTATCAGAAGCAAACTGATTAAGATACACTCGCCCAATCTTAATTGAACCAAATTTTTGAGCTTCTCTTTTAATCAAATCAAGATCAATCCCAAACTCTTTTCTTAAAAGATTAGGACCATCAACAAACAAAGCCAAGTGCTTAATTTGTCTGTGGAAAAAAAACTTTTTAAAACGATTAAACACTAAAAACACCAACAATACTTAAGGAAAAACCAAATAAAAGACTTTCCTCGAACCAAAAAAGTTAAGCTTATATTAAAGGGCAAAATCATATAAACTTTTTGCCCTTTAATAGCTATCAAAAGACAAGGTCTTTTGATATTAAAATAACAAGTTTTGGGAAATGCTTATGGCTGAAGAAAAGAAAAGAGTAGGAAGCGGATTTGGGGTAATGGTACTAAAAGAAGGAAAAGTACTCCTTGGAAAAAGACACGAAGACGCTACAAAAGCTGATTCAGAACTCCACGGAGAAGGAACATGGACTATGCCAGGCGGAAAATTTGAGTGGGGAGAAAGCTTTTCAGTTGGAGCCGCACGCGAACTAAAAGAAGAAACAGGAATGATTCTTACAAAATCAAAAGTACTATGCGTGAACAATGATAAAAACGAACACGCACACTTTGTAACAGTAGGATTCTTTGCAGAAGAATTCACTGGCGAGGCGCGAGTTATGGAACCAGATGAAATAACAGAATGGAAATGGTTTTCACTTAATGAATTACCTTCAAAAGTATTTCCCCCAAGCACAAAAGTAATCAAATGCTACTTAGAAAAAAAGTTCACACTAGAAGAATGACACCACAACTCGTTTTTTTAGGGAAAACGTGTGTTTTTTAAACCCAATTAATTTAATCTCTTTAAAGAAGCTTCTAAAAAAAGCTAAAAAGAAACGGGTGCATAGAAATGGTTGACGAAAAGAAATTTGAACAGGCAGGGTCACTAAAACCAGGCCACTTAGTACTAATTGATGGAGAAGTTTGTCAAGTAAAATCAACTGAAAAATCAAAGCCAGGAAAACACGGAGCAGCAAAAGTACGTGTAACTGCTTTTAATATTTTTACAGGCCAAAAAAGAGGACTATTGAAAGGAACAGATAACGAAGTAGAAATACCAATTGTTCCAAAAGCAGATGGTCAAGTAGTTGCAACAATCGGAGAAGTAATCCAAATAATGGACACAACTACATACGAAACATTTGATGCACCAAAACCAGATGCTGAATCAGGAATACCAACTTTAAAATCTGGAGACGCAATTGAATACCAAAAATATGGTAACGCAGTAAAAATCGCAAGAAAAAGGTAAAATTTAAACTTTGGAAAGATAAGCCGCAAAGCTTATCTTTTTCAAACAACTGTTTCTACAAGGGATACTTTTGGATATACGAGACGCACAAAAAAGTGACTTGGGTAAAGTATCAGAACTAATTAAAGACGGAGCAAAAGAAGGATTACTCTTAAAACGAACAAAAAAAGAACTTATGAGTTTGATAAAAGCAGAAAATGTAGTTGTTGCAGAAGAAAATAATGAACTTGTCGGAATAATAATACTTGATTTTTATTCAAAACGACTCTCTGAAATGCGTTCACTTTATGTCAAACCAGAACAACGAAGAAACGGAATAGGGTCACAATTAATCAAAGCGGTATTTGCAAAAGCAAAACAAAAAAAAGTAAAAGAACTTTTGACAATAACCGTGAAAGAAAACACGCCTTGGTTTAAAAAACAAGGATTTAATGAAGAAACCCACCACCTTAAAGTTGCACTCTTTAAGAAGCTCTAAAAAAGAAAAAAGCACTAAACAAAACAATAATTAAGCTTACTTCTAAGTATTACTTTATGCAATCAACAAAAAACAAAACTAAAGCGTTACTCTTAATCTCAGGAGGAATTGATAGTCCTGTAGCTGGAAAACTTGCTCAAGAAAAAGGACTTGATTTAGTTGCCATACACTTTTCTCAAGAACCATTTACTGATAACTCTGCTGAAATTAAATCACTTTTACTTTGTAAACAACTTGGACTCGCGGAAATGATTGTGGTTAAAGCAGGGACAGCACTAAAAGAAATCTCTGATAAAACATACCACGAACTCTATTTTATTTTAATGAAACGATTCATGATGCGAGTTTCAGAAAAAATAGCTAAACAAAATAATTGTGAATTCTTAATTACAGGGGAAAGTATCGGACAAGTATCTTCACAAACCCTAAGCAACCTCAATACAATAAACCAAGCAACAAAAATAGAAATACTTAGACCAGTTTTGTTTATGAACAAACAAGAAATAATTGACAAAAGCATTGAATATGGTTTTTTTGATACTTCCAAGGGGCCCGAAATGTGCGATGCACTTGCAAACGGCTCACCAAAAACAAAAAGCACTGTTAAAGATGTTGAAACACAAGAAGAAAGATGCGAAATGAATAAACTTGTAGCAGATGCTGCGTTAAATATTAGGGTTGAGAGTACACAAAAAGAAATAAAACTCCCCGAGCAAATCAAAGGAGTTTGCAAATAAAAAATTAAAAAGCCAAATAGGGTAAGTGAATTTTATGGAACTAGCTGAATACACTGGAAAACCTTGTCGAAGCAAAATGGCTTACGAATTCTTGCCAAACAAAAAAGTTAACATTAATTTAGAAAAAGCTGCTACCGAACTCGCAAAAGTTTCAACAATAGAAGTAACAACAAAGATTTTGTTAATGGCAAAAATTGACTGTGTAACAATTTCTCTTTTCTCATCAGGAAAAATACTTGTACGAGGAGAGAGAGAAGAAGAAAAAGCAAAGAAGGTAGCCGAAACTATTTTGAAAGCACTAAAAGAAAGTGTTAAATAACTAAACGGGTTTAGTGAATACTTATGACTTACGCGGAGGATTGTATTTTTTGTAAATTTGCTAAACATAAAATTGATACAGCAATTATTTTTGAAAATAAAGATGTTGTGGCATTCCTTGACAATAGTCCTGCGGGAAACCTTGTGGGACACACATTAGTTTTACCAAAAAAACATTATGAAACAATTGACAAAATCCCTGACAAAGAACTTGGAGAAGTAATTAAAGTAATAAAAATTTTACTTCCCGCAATAACAAAAATTTCAGGAGCTGACGGAATTAATGTAATACAAAACAATGGAAAAGCCGCAGGACAAGCAATACCACACGCACACTTTCACATAATTCCAAGAAAACATGGAGACGGAATTTATTTTGATGAAAAAAGAAGAAAAAGCGTCCCAATGGAACTAGTGGAAACTGCAAAAGCGATTAAAGAAGAACTTACTAAACAATAACTAATTATTTAGAACCGCTCAAATTAGCCCAGAAACATAAAACACCAACCCTAGTTTGGATTTTGTTTCAAACAAAGGTGAAGAGAGTTCACTTTTCAAACCCCTAACGTATTAATCCAACCTGTGCATAGTATATACAAAAGAAAAAAACGAATGCCAAGAAAATCTTGACTTCACCCAACACTTTTTTCTTTTAAATTACGCCGGCAAGAAGCTTGAACAAAGTTTTTAAGTCGGTTAAACTTTACTTACTTAAAAAAACTGGTGTTGGAATGGATTTAAACCTAGAAGAAATCGAGAAAACCGAAGGCTCTCCTTTTGTTGAAAGATTTGAAGAATTCTTTAACCAAGAATACAAAAAACCAATTGAAAGAATAATTGAATCTTATCCAGAAAAAAGATCAATAATGGTGGATTTTAAGGCACTTGAAAAATTTGATCCAATCCTTGCTGATGAATTACTTGATGGACCAGATACAGTTCTTGAGGCAGCACAAAGCGCTATTCAAAACATCCACATACCAACACTTACTGCCGAACCATTCAAACCCTATGTTAGATTTTATAATTTACCAAAAGACAGAGAAATTGGAGTAAGAGATTTAAGTGCAAAATATTTAGGAAAAATGATTAGTGTAGAAGGACTAATTAGATTAATCACTGATTCTTTGCCACGACTAACAATGGCTGTTTGGAAATGCAAAAGATGCGGAAACGTTTACAAAATTCCACAAGAAAAACAACAATTGCACTCTCCCGCAATGTGCGAATGCCACAGCAAAGACTTCTCTCTTGAAGAAGACAAAAGCTCGTTTATGGATTACCAAAAAATCCAAGTACAAGAAACACTTGAAAAATTAAAAGGAAACGAACAAGCAACTTACCTTGATGTTTACGTAAGCGATGATTTAGTAAACCGAGTATCGGCAGGAGACAAAACAAGATTTGTTGGAGTACTACGACTTGTCCCACCACAAAAAGATAGGAAAACTGTTTACGGCCGATACCTTGATGTTAATTCTTTAGAAGAAACAGCAAAAGAATTCTCCGATGTTGATATAAGTAAAGAAGAAGAATATGAAATAAAAAAACTTGCAAAAAATCCAGAAATTTATAATATTTTAGCACAAAGTATTGCTCCTGCAATTTATGGACATGATATTGTAAAACAAAGTATCTCACTCCAACTATTTGGAGGAGTAACAAAACACTTACCTAACGACCAAAAAATCAGAGGAAATATTCACGTTTTGTTAATCGGTGATCCTGGGTGTGGAAAATCACAGCTCTTGCAAGCAACAAACAAAATTGCTCCAAAGAGTATTTATGTTTCAGGAAAAACTACTACGGGAGCAGGACTAACTGCAACTGCTGTTAAAGATGAATTTGGGGAAGGTGGATGGACCCTAAAAGCTGGTGCTTTGGTTTTAAGTTCTGGTGGAATTTGTATGGCAGATGAACTTGATAAAATGGAACCCGAAGATAGAAGTGCACTCCACGAAGCAATGGAACAAGGAATGATTTCAGTTGCAAAAGCAGGAATAGTTTCCAGATTCAAAGCAGATACCTCACTACTTGCAGCAGCAAATCCAAAGTACTCAAGATTTGATAAATTTACTCCGTTCTTGGAACAAATTGATTTGCCCCCATCACTAATATCAAGATTTGATTTATTTTTCATGATAAGAGATATACTTGATAGAACACAAGATATTAATATTTCAAGACACATACTTCAAACCCATCAAAGTGGAGAAAAATTAATGCAAGCCGGACGAAAAGGAGTTGCATTAAAAAAAGAAGAAAAAGAAGATATTGACAAAAAAACAAAACCATTAATTGATAAAGAACTATTTAGCAAATACGTTTCTTATGCTAGACAAAACTGTTACCCAATACTAACTGACGAATCAATGCAAACCATATCTGACTTTTATGTGGGTTTACGTGACCAAGGAAGACAACAAGGAGCATACGCCGCAACAGCAAGACAACTCGAAGGATTAGTAAGATTAGCAGAAGCAAGCGCAAGAGTAAGACTAAGTGATGTAGTTGAAAGAGAAGATGCAGACAGAGCAATTAACTTAGTGAAGAAGTCTCTGGAAGAAACAGTAACGGACCCAGATACAGGAAGAATAGATATTGATATTGTTACAAGCGGAGTAACACAAGCAAAACAAAATGCGTTATCTACTATGCTTAGATTAATCAAAGAACAAATGGCAACAGGAATAGATATGGTTCCAATAGAAGAAATAGTTGCTAAAGGAATAGAAAAAGGACTAGATGAACAAAAAATAAATTCTGCCCTAGATGAACTAGAGAAAAAAGGAGAAATCTATAAACCCCGACACCACTTTGTAAAACCAACTACTCACAAAGACCTCTAGACCACTTAAACTAAATAAGAACTTTCCCCACTTCCCCTAACCAATCTCTTTAAAACAAAAAAAGCACTAATTAACTTAGTGATTTAATGCCAAAAAGAGTTTTAAAAAAAGCAAAAGAAAAAGCTGAGTGGCTAAGTACAGAAGTACTTGTAAAACTAGCCCTAATGTTCTTTGCGGTGCAAACACTCGGGCTTTACGTTGCACAACAATTATTTTTAATGGGACTAGCACAACCACAATACGGACTAGAAATAAACAATGTTGGAAATGCATTCTACTTATTTGGAAGCATATTAGTAATGACAGCAGTAATTCTGATTTTATTAAAATTTAGAAGAACAAAAAAAGCGCTTTGGTTCTTAGAAGCAATGGCAATATTTTCTACATGTATAATAGTATTGAGTGTTTTTTTCCCAACAAATGATTACATTGTACTTGGAGTAACCGCACTAATACTTTTGTGGAGATACACTCACTTGCAAAGCATACTATTTCGTGATTTTGTAAGTTTAATTGCAGTAAGCGGAGCAGGAGCTTATATAGGAATATCTTTCGGGCTTGTACCAATATTAGCATTCATAATAATTTTAGCAATCTATGATATTATTGCTGTATTTTACACAAAACATATGGTTACAATTGGCAAAGAAGCCACAAGCAACAATTACGCATTCACCGTAGCAATACCAACAAAAGAACACAAATTTGAACTCGGAAACGGAGATTTAGTAATCCCACTCGCAGTAGCATCAAGCGTATTAGTAAATGGAAGTTTTGTAAACAATGGATTAATCGCAGGACTTTGTTTAGGAGTAAGTTTTATTGGACTAGCAACAAGCATTTACATGGTTTCAAAGAAAAAAATCCCGATGCCAGCCCTCCCTCCACAAACACTACTAATGATAATAGTAATTGTAGGAGCACTACTTTTAGGGTTGTGAGAACATAATAAAAGAAACAAGATTTCGAGATGCAAAGTTTGTTCGAAAAAATGTAACTGACGCATTCGGCAGAGTAAATCAAGGAAGAAGAGCTGCTTTAGCAAAAGCACTTAAAGAAGAAAGAAAAAAGAATTTTAAAGAGCCTACATTAGGATACAGAAAAAACCGAACTATTAGCAGTATAAGAGACAAATTAGGAGTAAATTTAAAATTAATTTTAAAAAAAAGACTTGTTAGAGGACGAAGAACAAGAATACTTGATTCGGGAGCAGGACACATTAATTTAGTCAAAAGTCTCAGACGTACATTTGGCCGTAGAGTGCACATTACAGCACTAAATGTAATACACCCCATAACAAAAGCGACTGATTTAGAACAACAAAGAAAATTTATTGAAGCAGAAAAAAGCAGAATGCGTCAAGGAGAAATTAACCCGTTTGACCCAAACTTTGATAAGGTAATAAATTCTCAAAGAATTAGAAAAATAAGAAAAGCAACTACAACAAGAGCAAAATATGCCGATAGAATTAGAATATCAAGCGCCGAAAGATTCAAAACAAAAAAACGGTTTGATGTAATACTTGATGTTTTTGGTCCACTATTTCACTCAGCTTTTCCCGAAGAAGTAATGCAAAGTTATATCGAAGCCCTGGAAGAAAATGGCGAGATAATAACCCCTATGAAAATTATGTTTGGCCCAGATAAAATAGATAAAACTTATACGGATTCAAAAACAGGACAAATATACAAAATAGAAATAACTCCTTTGATTGGGGGAGAAGCTGTTTTTTGGTCAATAAAAAAAGTCCCTGTTAAAGAGTAGCTCTTGCACTAGCGAATTGCCACGCTTTAAATAGGTTTTGTTAAAGAAAATACTTGTGAGACAAAATGACTGGTTACGAAGATTTATTGTCAAAAGCGTACAATAGTATCCCACAAAAAGCGTTACAGCATGAAAGATTTGAGATCCCAAGAGCAGAGTCATTTATTCAAGGAACAAAAACCTACTTGAAAGGATTTAGCATTTTACTAAAAGACATGAGAAGGGATAAGAAGCACTTCTTAAAATGGCTTTCAAAAGAAACTGCTTTACCAATAACTGAATCCAATAACCAATTAATAATTAATGGTAAGATCGGAGCAATACAATTAAACAAATTAATTGAAAGCTACTTTAACCAATACGTTTTATGCCCAGAATGCAAAAAGCCTGATACAAACATTGTTTCCCAAAACGGAACACATGTACTAAAATGCGAAGCGTGCGGAGCAATAAAACCAGTAAGCGGATTCTAAAGAACAAAAAAACTAATCTAAAAATTATTTTTAATTAAATTTTTTAGGAAAGCTGAGTTTTATGATAGCAAAAAAACACGAAATTGAATACAAAACAATTTTAGCTGTGTGCGATGCTATACACTTAGGTAAAACTTATGAAGATGGAGAAATCCAAATTAAAATCTCCCAACAATTCTATGGAGGAGAAAAAATAACTCCTGAAGAATTCAAACAAATGGTAAAAGAAGCTGATTCAATAAACCTCTTTGGAGACAAATGCGTTGACATTGCACTAAAAGAAGGATATGTAAGCGAAAAAAGTGTTAGAAAAATCTGCGGAATAAAACACGCCCTAATCTGCTAACTTCTCCAACTAAACACAAGTTTTAATATTTGAAACGATGCTAATTAATCAAGAAGGCAATTTAATGACTATAAACCCAAGTGCCCCACGAAGAAACCTAAAAGAAGTTGCTAGACTCTTACAAGAACACGACCAAAAAGTAGGACTCTCCGCAAGAGCACACGAACTTGCAAGGCAAAGAGGACTTTTTACTGATTCAATGACAGCAAGTGCCGGAAGAACACTTTCTTATTATTCTGGAGCAATTGAACAAATGTCAAACCGCTTAGGAAAATTTAGTGGAAAACACTTTTTACACATTGCTTCATCAACTGGAGTACTTGGAAAATTTTTGGAGAATATGCGAGCTACAGCAGTAAATTTAGATTCTGACAAAGTATACTCACAAATCGCAAAAAAATTAGGAAACCAAAACTCAGTTAGGGCAGATGCCACAAGGCCACTGCCATTTGCTTCAAACTCTTTTAATTGCCTAATAACAGACCACTTTGTATTTGCAAAATACAAACTAATTGATATGCACCCAGAACACGAGGGAAGTCAAGCTGTTCTAAAAGAAGCTGCAAGGGTTTTACGCCCTGACGGAATCTTTGTAATAAATGCAGTTGATTACAAACTTCCCTTAGAAGATTTAATTCAAATAAGCTCAAAGTACTTTAAAAAAGTCGAACCCTACGCTTACGTCCAAGACAAAATATTTATTCCTGGACTTGTTCTTTCTTTACCTAAAAAAGAATAACCCCAAATCAGTCAAAAAATCCAAAAAAACCCGCCTAAAGGCAAGTTTTAATACCCTGACTTATATTAATTATTTAATATACGGGTGAGTAGAATAGCAAACTTTAATTCACAAAAAAGAAAAAACCAAATGAAGTACCAGAAATCTGCTGGACAGCCTAGTGCACCAACTGAAACACAAGTTGAAGGGTACACAAGAATGCGTTTACCTAATCCTAAAGAACTTGAACAATTTGCAGTTGTAACCCAATTAATGGGCTCAAACCAAATAAAAGCACTTTGTGAAGATGGCGAAGAAAAGCAATTTAGAATCCCTGGAAAATTACTAAAAAAGGTTTGGATAAGAGAAAATGATGTTATTATTATCAGATTATGGGACTTTCAGCCAAGCAAAGGCGATGTAATTTGGCGCTACTTAGGAAACCAAGTTGAATGGCTAAAAAGAAATGGAAAACTAAGAAACTTGCCATTCTAAAGTTATTATTCCTTTACACAAAACTGTTAAAAGAACAAAGATTTAACTTATTCTTATGAAACCAAAAGAATTACCTTCTGAATCGAATGATGAGTTTCCAAAAGAAAAACTTGTTAAAGAAGAAAAATTAATCAAAGATGAGAACACACGAAGCGTATTCAACAAAGTCTTTGATAAAGCAACTCTTACTGCAGTAATGGAACTCGCTAGAAAAAAATTCTTTGAAGAACTGGAGTTTATTATTTCAACCGGAAAAGAAGGACACGTATTTAGATGTGTATCCGGCAAAAACTATTATGCCCTAAAAATATTCAAAGTAGATACCTCTGATTTTAGACACATGACAGAATACATTATCGGAGATGAAAGATTCAAAGATGTTAGAAAAGATAAACTAGAAATAGTAAAACTTTGGACAAAAAAAGAATACCGAAATCTTGAAGATTTTACACGCGCAAAAATAAGAGTACCTCTGCCTATTGCATGGAACAGAAACTGCTTACTAATGGAATTCATTGGACAAAACGGTGAACCTGCCCCACGCGTAAAAGACAAAGCTTTTAGTGACCCAGAAAAACAATATGAAATACTAGTTGAGTACTTAGCACGAATGATTAATGCAAGATTAGTTCACTCAGATTTAAGCGAATACAATATGCTCAACAACGAAGAAGAACTTGTAATAATTGATGTTGGACAAGCAGTAACCACAATGCACCCAAACGCAAAAATGTTTTTTGAAAGAGATATACAAAACTTGAGCAAATACTTTTCAAAATGCGGAGTAAAAACAGATTATGATACAATGTACTCTTCAGTAAAAACTCTCGCTGACAAAATGAAAAAAGACAGAGAAGACAAACAAGGAAAGAAAAAGGCTGATAAAAAACATGCAGACAATTAACAAAATTTATTGGATAGTGCATCCTGCATACGCAATGGCTGCAGCAGGAAGTAATATTCGTAGAAAACCTGAAGAAGTTGAAGCATTCATAAAACAAAATTGTCCCAGTAATTCTTCGTGCACAACATGAACCTGATTCAATAGTTGTTCTACTAAGATCCACTTTTGGAATACCTGCCCAAGATAAAAAATACTTAAACTATGTCCATGGGGAGTATGTAAAAAATGGATTTACCAATGGACAAGAAAAAAGAGCATACAAAGCAGAAAGAGAATTAAGTAAACTAATACGAAGAGTACTTAGAACGAGAAATATAATTTTAACTACAAAAAGAGTTAATGATGCGGAGTCCGCAAGAATAGCCGCAATAGAACTCAAACTAAAATTAGCACAAAAAGGAATAACTGTATCCCCACGCGCAGAAATGGAATCCTACGGAAGTTGGTGGGAAGTATGCGCAACAAGATTTCCCGAAACAGCATATGAAAAATTAGGGTTAAGAGGAAGACTCAGAATACCCGAAAGCGGATCAATTAGATACCCCGTAGGTTTAAACCCTCCAAAGGAAAGCAGAGTTAAAAGAATTTATACAAAACACTTAGTTCAAAGAGGCAAACACTAAACTAATTTCCAATGGATAAAATCCAAAAACAAGCCAAAGCATTTATTTAAAACCTTCGAATTACCTAATATTTACACAAGTGATGAAATGGAAGAAATAATTAGAATACCTGAAGAACGAATAGGAGTGCTAATTGGGCCTAGCGGAGCCGTTAAGAAAAAAATTGCAAAACTCACTAAATGCAATATTGAGGTTAACTCTGAAGACGGAGAAGTAACTGTTGATGGGGAAGGCGAAAAATACTTTCAAGCAATTGACGCAGTAAAAGCAATTGCAAGAGGGTTTTCTCCCGAACGCGCATTCACAGTATTCAAAGACGATTTTATGCTAAAGATAATTGATATTACTGAATTTGCTGGAAAAAACCCTTCAAATCAAAAAGCAAAAAAGGGAAGAGTAATCGGAAAAGAAGGAAAAGCTCGCGCAGAGATTGAGAAAAAAACTCATTGCTTAATTTCGGTGTATGGAAAAACAGTAGCAATTATCGGACTTGCAAGCGAAGTAGAGGGAGCAATAAAAGCAGTTGAAATGCTACTTGAAGGCGCAAAACACGAAACAATGGAAAACTTTCTTGATGGCGGAAGAAAAAGCCGTTTCGAACTATAAAACCCCCAAAAAAACTTAATTTACCCTAAAAAATCGGGGATTGGGAATATAAATCTTTTGGGTTTTGTTATTAGCATAAGAAAACCTTATTTCGTTTGGTGAGCAGATTGGCTGATGAAAAAAAAACACAAAAAGAAGAGACTTCTGTAAAAAGTGGTTTATCGGCTTCAGAAATTAATCTTGAAAAAGAATTCAAAGAACACTCAGTTGCTGAGTTCTTTAAGAAAAACAAGCAAATGATTGGATTATATGGAAAAGTAAGAACACTCACAATGGTAGTACACGAATACGTAACTAATTCTCTTGATGCCTGCGAAGAAACAGGAATTTTACCAAACATTGATGTTAAGATTGATGAACTTGGAGAAGAATACTACGAAGTAACAGTAACTGATAATGGTCCGGGTGTATCACAAGAAAATGTTGGAAAAGCATTTGGAAAACTTTTGGCAGGAACAAAATTCCACCGAATGATGCAATCACGTGGACAACAAGGAATTGGAGCTGCTGGATGCACAATGCTCTCACAAACAACAACCGGAAAACCAACAAAAATAATTACAGGAAAATCAAGCGGAAAAGCAATAGCACTAGAACTAACAATTGACCCGAAAATGAACGAAGCAAAAATCCAAAACTTAAAAGAACTTGACAAAGAATTCCACGGAACAAGCGTACAAGCAAAATTCAAAGGAGTATTATACAGAGATAGCGATCAAGGAGCTTTAGAATACTTAAAAAGAACAGCAATTGCAAACCCACACGCACAAATCTCACTAAGAGATCCAATGGGACAAAAATTTGTTTTCAAAAGAACACACAATGTCTTGCCTGAAAGACCAGTTGAAATAAAACCACACCCAAAAGGAACTACAGTTGATGATGTATTATCTTATTGTAAATCAACAAAAGGAAGAACAGTTGCATCATTCCTCTCAAACGATTTTGACAGAATGGGTGCAAAAGGAATTGAAGAAATTAAAAAAAGAGTACACTTTGACATGAACAAAGATCCAAAGACTCTAACTTGGGAAGAAGCAGAAGCAATTGTTAAAGCATTCAAATCAATTGATTTCATCGCACCAACAACAGATGCACTAAGACCAATTGGAGAAGAACAAATAAAAAAATCACTCCAAAGCATAGTGCAACCAGAATTCCTAACTGTTTTAACAAGAAAACCTGCAGTATACGCAGGAGGATTTCCTTTCCAAGTAGAAATTGCAATTGCTTACGGCGGAAACGCAGGAAAGAAAACCGGAGACCAAACCTCAATGGATATAATGAGATTTGCAAACAGAGTACCACTTTTATTTGATGCAGGAAACTGTGCACTAACAAAAGCAATTCAAACAGTTGACTGGAAAAGATATGATATAAAAGATCCTGAGAATTCCCCAGTAACAGTATTTGTTAACTTTATCTCAGTACACATACCATACACAGGCGCAGGAAAACAAGCAATAGCTGATGAAGAAGAAGTTTTAGAAGAAATTAGACTTGCTTTAATGCAAACAGGAAGAAAAGCAGGAATTTACATAGCACACAAAAGAAGAGAAGGCGAAAACCAACAAAAAAGATTAATGTTTTACAAATACATTCCAGAAGTGTGTAGAGCTTTAAGTACAATAACAAAAGCAAATGAAGATTCTTTGAAAAAGAACATGGAAAAAATGGTACTTGCAAGACTAAGCATTGATGAAAAGAAAGATGAAGAAGAGAGAAAACAAACAGAAAAAACTCTCGCAGCTGATGAAAACAGTTTTATTACAAAACCAAAAGAAGAGAAAAAAGCAAAAGAGGATAAAGAAGTAAAAGCTAAGAAATGAATTAAATTTGAGAGTGGATAAATAATGGCAGAAAAAGAACGAGGAAAATCAAAAACAGTTGAAAAAGTTTCTCCAAAAGAGATAGCTGACAGAATAAAGGCAACAGCACAATCCATGGTAGGGCAAATCGAAAAACAACAAGACCCAGAATTCACTACAATGCAAAGAGGAAAAAGCAATGTTATTTGGGATGAGAAAAAAGGATACTTAGAACTAGGAGAAAAAGAAATAACTAGAACTTTTTTGAATATTGCACATGCTCGAAAATTCATGCAAACAGCAATGATAATGGCAAAAACGCGCGAATATTTAGAACACAACAAGACCGCTTCTATTCGTGAAATTTACTACGAATTAAAACACACAGTAGCTGACACAAAAGAAAACACTTTTGATGGACAAGATGAATCAGATCCAATCATAGTTGATATCGAACACTCAGTTGACACAATCAGAGAAAAACTAAACTTACACGCAAATCCAAAAGGAACACTCTACGGAGATATTACTTTGCTTGATCGAATGCACCACAACGATAAATTCAACGCATCAAAACTAGGGAGAGGCGGATGGAGCATAATGTCAAGAGTAGAACCGGAAGAAATTGAAATAGTTGATTCTAACGCAGAATACTTACTAGTATGCGAAACAGAAGCTATATTTGAAAGACTTATTGAAGAAAATTATCCAAAACAAAATAAGTGTATTCTAATCGGAACTGGAGGACAAGCTGCAAGAGGAGCAAGAAGACTAATTCACAGAGTACACCATGAACTAGATTTACCAACAATTGTTTTCACAGACGGGGATCCATACGGATGGTATATTTACTCAGTAATAAAACAAGGCTCAATGGCTCTTGCAGCACACTCAGAATTCATGTCCGTTCCAGATGCAAAGTATGTTGGAATGACAATTGATGATGTTAAAGAATACAAACTAGAAGCCGTAACAGAAAGAATGACTGACGGGGATGTAAAAAGAGCAAAAGAAATGCTTGCTTATCCGTGGTTTCAGAACAAAGAATGGCAAGAACAACTAAAAAAAGCAATTGACCAAAAAATCAGAATCGAGCAACAAGCTCTAGCAAACAAAAGACTTGACTTTGTTGCAACACACTACTTACCTGAAAAAATTAAGAACAAAGTATTCTTACCTTAAACTAAATTCTTTTAGGCTGATTCGAAGCAGTTCTTCTTAAAACCGGTTTAGCAGAACCATTTGTTTCTCTACTAGCAATAAATTCCTTAAGAACCTCGCTAGCAAAAGCTTTTTCTCCACCAAACTTTTTTTGAAGCAAATTAAGCGAAACAGGAACCTCTCTTCGAGCCATACTCTTCAAAAATTTAATCATGGCCCTCTTTCTCTCCACCCTACGTTTAGCAACCGCAACAATGTTTTGGCGAGTTCTAAAAAGCAAATGATTCTTATCAGAAATATTATTTGCGCGCACTTCTTCCAAAAGCACATTCTTAACAGTCGTTTTACTAATCCCAAAATGGGTTCCTATTGCTCTAAGCGAAGGAAACTTCCGTGCATTAGTAAAAGCCTTTATTAGCTCAATTTTTGTTGCTCCAGAAAGCGGAGCAAACACACCATTACTAACTCTTTTTTGCATCAAACCACCTTTTGAGCATTAATTAAAACACTCTCTGCTTTCTCATTTTCGCCAATAGAAAGCAAATCAAACAATCGCCTAGTATCAAACTCCTTTAAACCAGCCTCATCAACATTCTTTTCTAATAAATCAATTCCAAAATCTGTTACACTCTTTTTTTCTAAATGCGCTGCTTTAAGAGACTCAATTTTCTTTTCAAAAGAATCAACTGACAAGTTCTTTGAAACTGAAAAAATTGCATTATTTGGCAAAACAATTGATACATCACTTTGAGTAAAACCTTTTGCGAGAGTACCACAAATCTTTAACCGCACCAAAGGTTTAGTTTCAAAAGTTGCACTTGATAAGCACTCATTTATTTTGGCATTCACTGTCGCAACAACCTCTTCAGGCAACGCATTCTTAAAATCAAATTTTGCATAAAACAATTTTCTCTGATTCTTAAAAGGAATAAATTCAAGCTTCTTACTTTTTGTATCAAACAAAAAAACTCCTTTCTCTCTTTGGGATTCAAGGTGCTTCATTTGGGTAAAAATACTTGAACCGGCTAGAAGAAACTTTTTTTCTCCAATTACTTGCTCATCCTTCCAATGCAAGTGACCATCAACAATCAAATCAAAACCATCGGGCAAATCGCTTAATGAAAGAGTTGCAATCATTTCATCATCGTCAAATGGAAGAAATTCTTTGAAGGATTGATGAAGCAAAAGAAGGTTAGTTGAATTTTGAATTGGTTTTGGAGAATATTTTTCTAAGGCATCTTTTGCATGTTTCTCAGGAACTCCCCCCATTCCGTGGATAAAAACTTTTTCCCCATTCTTTTCAAGTCCAATACTTCCAGCGTGCAAGTGAACCAAACAATTAGCTTCCTCTAGAATTGCAATCGCGTTAGTAAAATCCTTTCCCCTAAATTCGTGGGTACCATGAATAGCAATAATTGGAATCCCCTTAACGCAAACTTCACTCGACCCACTTAATTGACACTTCTGTAAAGTTGAGTACTTACTGTTATTTTCATTAAAACACTCAAAAGTTTTCTTCCACACTTCTTGCTCAGGAACTGCACTGTCAAACAAATCCCCCGCATGGAGCAAATAGTCCGCATTCCTTTCCTTAAAAATCCTAATAGATTCCTTAAATCTAGCAAAAGCTTCTTCAAAACGGTCATCAGAACCAAAACCCAAATGCGAATCAGAAAAAATGCCTAGCAACATGAAAAAATATTGCTGAAAAGAATTTAAATTACCAGCAGAAGCAATAGTTAAAACAAAAGCGGAGCAAACACTTTAACCCCAACTAATTTAGAATCCATTTCTGCTTGTGTTAGAGTGCTTGCTGTAGAGAAAAAAGCCTTAATGTCTTCAAGCGCATAAAACTCACTAGCTTCTTTAACTGAATGAGTTTTTAGTTCTTTAAAACAATTAAATTCAGCTAATTCATCCAAATTAGGGATTTTCTTTTCATCCGAGACAATTGCTAAAGTACAACCAGTTTTGAGTAAATTCTTTCCTAGAGCTACTAAATCAGTTTTCTTTGATTCCTTCGTTATTAGTAACGCTGCTCTTCCTTGAACCCCTGTAGGCATTCCACTCGCACCTTTAATTGGGGCAAAGTAAAAGTAAGCTTTGGTTTCAAACGCAATACAAAACACTTCGTGAACCGGATCTTTTAATTTTACTTTAAGCTTTGGGTACGCTTCTAAAAGTTTTCCGCCAAACTCCATTTCAAGTTCCTTTGAACCAAATGCTTTTGAGAAACTCTTACCCCTAACCGCAAAAGCCCCTTCTTCTACATGGCCCTTGCACAACTCAACACCCCTAACACACAAATCATTTAGGTCAGAATAATTTTCTACTCTTGAAAGAAACAACACACTAATTCCAAAACAACTTTTTAGAGAAGAAATTACTTTCTCTGGTTCAGTAGAATGAACAACCATTCGCCCAGCAATATTCACTACTCTATCCACTTGTACATTAAAATGCTCAAAATAAAGACGCATGTTTTTTATCAAACGCTTCTCCATAAAAGCTCTAACAATCGGCCCCTTAATCACAATCTCTGGAAAAGGCAATAACACAACACAATTTGGCTCAAACATAAATACCCTATAAAAAAATAGAATTAAAAAGGAAAAAGAATAACAAAGCCCTTAAAAAAATGGGGGTAATAACCCCCAAAAATTTATCCTAATTTTTTGCAACCACTTTTCCATTTTCAAGTCTGTATGCTTGTTCAGGTATTTTGCTTGCGCGTGTTTGATTAAAGTTAACTTCTCCAGTTGTTCCCCAGAAATTAACTCCTAAGAGAGCAGTTCTGATTTCTAAAACATTTTTGTTCTTTACTACCCCAAGCGCTTTTGCTATTGCTTTTACTGTATCATATGTAGGATAGGTTGCTAAATCAAGTATTGGAAGTCTTTGTTTTTCTTCTAGAAAACTTTTATTAAATTCTTTTGTTTCGGCTCTATTTGCATCCGCACTCCAAAAAGCAAATATTGTTCCATTAGCTGCCCCCTTTGATGCTTCAACAAGGGATGGACTTGTTATTGTGGCAGTTGTAATAAATTGCCCGCTAAATCCAAGTTCTCTTGCTTGTCTCATAGCTACTCCAGTTTCATCATAACCCAACAATATTAATGAGTCTACTTTCTCGAATTTCATTTTTTCAATTATTGTTTTAAAATCTAATACCCCCGGAGAATAACTTTCAGAAACTATTTTTCCACTAAATTTTTGACTTACCCACTCTTTTATTTGAGGCATAAACTGATCCCCGATGAAATAAATAATTCCTGCACTATTACCCTGTTTTTTAGCTTCACTTGAAAGTACATTTGCTATGCTTTCAGAATCTGTGGCAAGGCAAAACACATTCTCATTTAGTGCTGAGATTAAACTACTACAATCCAGAGGATCAATTAGTATTACCCCATCTTTTTGTGCTTGTTTTGCAAGCGCAAATATTCCGCTATAAGTATTTACAAGCACTATTTTTGCTCCGTCAATTTGAGTGATTTTTTGGTAAGCTGAAATGGTTTTTGTAGAAACATATTGATCATCTTCTGTTATGAGTTTTAGTTTCTTTCCATTTATTCCCCCACCAGAATTTATTTCTTTAACAGCTATTTCTGCGGCAGTAATACTATCCATTCCAAGTACTGCGCTAGGCCCTGTTAGAGGGCCAATCCAGCCAATTGAAATTGTTTCATCGCTTGTTACTTGGGCAAAGAGGGCCGTGTTCTGATAAGCAATTGCCCCAATAGAAAAAATTAAGACAAATGCAATTAACCCAACAATTAATTTCATTTTATTTTCACCCATAAAATCACCCATTAACTTTGTTTCGTTTCAAAGTTAACCAAGTACCTTCTGTCACCCCCCATTATTATATTTAGGGGTTCTTGTACAAGACGACTTTATATTACTTTTGAGACACTAGCTTAGTATGCTTAATGAATCCTTACGCAAACTAGGTCTAACAGAAGGCGAAATAAATGTTTATTTAGCACTGCTTGACCTTGGCGAATCAACTAAAACAGCTCTGGCAAAAAAGTCAAACGTAGCACCATCAAATGTTTATGATATTACAAATCGACTAATTGAGAAAGGACTTGTTTCAAAAATGGAAAAAAACGGGGTGGCCCACTTTTCTCCCGCAAACCCACAACGCTTAATAGATTTTGTTGAAGACAAGCATAAAGAAATCGAAGAAGAAAAAACAGAAGTGCTAAATGTATTGCCTCAACTCCTTTCTAAATTTGGCAAAACAAAAAAAGCACTAAAAATAGAATCCTTTTATGGTTGGCAAGGACTGGCAACAGTATTTAGAGATTTACTTTCAGAATGTAATGCAGGAGACGAAAATTTAATCTTTGGAGCAAGCACAGGAACAAACCCCAAACAAGCAGATTTGTTTTTTAATAAATACTCTCGAATGAGAGAAAAGAAAAAGATTTTTACAAAAATAATTTTTAATGAAGACGTACGAAACAGACCAGAAAGAATTTCTTTTTTTCTAAAATCCAAACAGTATGATGTACGATTTATTGAATCAAAAACCCCTTCAGAAATAATTGTTTACCACAACTGCGCAATAATACTCATACTAACTGACGAACCAATCGCAGTACGATTTAACGGAGACGAAGTTGCAAAAAGCTTTCGCGCATACTTTGAACTAATGTGGAAACAAGCAAAAAAATAACTAAATACTACCAAACTAACTTCTTTCCATCCACTAAAACTGTAGGGTTAACCAGAATCAAATCATTGTGAACCGGACTCTTGTTCTTTCCCCCGAAAGAAACATTATCTCCAAAAGCGATGTGACAAGTGCCAAAGATTTTCTCATCATGCAAAATGTTTCCAATCGGTTTTTTGTGCCACTTGTTTGTTCCAATCCCAAATTCTGCGATAACAAACCCATTCTCTACTTGCTGAACTTCAATGTATGGATGAGCTGCATTATTCCACTCTGCAATTTTGCCCATTTCAATTTTTAGCCAAGCCTTGTTTTCGGGCTTAATTAAATCCTTAAAGTGATCAATAAATATTTCTCCCTCAGCAGTTTCTTCTATTGGCGCACAATAAATCTCCCCAGTTGGAAGATTTCTAACAAACCCTTTTGTTTTAGGTTGAGTTCCATACAAAGGACGCTTTTTTATTGAAAAAGAAAGATTTGTTCCACTCGGAGTAGTAACTTGAATATTTTTCTTTCCTTTTAATTGTTTAACAATTTTCTTATTCTCTTTCTCAATTTCCTTTAAACTAGCTTCGCCAATTTTTAAAAAAATCTCTTCAGTAACTCCTGGGAGAGTAATTACTTTAGCCCCTTTTTCAGTGGCTTTTTTTGTTTCGGGACAATGAGTAATGCTTTTTGTTGTTGGGGCAATAACCACTCTTGCCCAAAGCATATCATTTAGTGCTTCATAAATTGGTTCACTCGGAGCCCGCTCTAGGGGAAGCAAATACTCTTTGAAAGGAACTCCTTTTTTGTTAAGAGCTTCCTTGAAAGCATCATAAACTGAATTTGGAGAATGATCATTCATTAACAAAACTTTAGTATTCTTCCGCACACCCAAATATTGAAAAAGAATATTTTCTGCAACTAAAACCAAATCGCTCACAAAAACACCTCAAAAATTCTTTTTCATTATCTTCACAGCTTTATCAATTTCTTTTTTAGAAACATCTAAAGCAGGAAATAGAACTACCCGTTCGCCAAGAGCACTAATAAGCAACCCATCTTTCTCACACCTTGAGACAAAATCACTTTTCTTTTGAGTAAAACCAATGCACAAGCCTTTACCTTCAGGTTTACAAAATGTTGCAAGTTGTTTTGCAAAATAAGCCCCACTTTTTGCTGATTTTTCAATTAGCTTATTTTTCTTTAAATAATCAATATTTGCTATTGCTGATTCAGTCGCAAAAGGATGCCAACCAAAAGTAGAATAATTACTAAAATCAAAACGCATACCTTCGGCAATCTCTCTTTTTACAATAGTTGCTCCTATTGCCCCATAACCAGAACTCATTCCCTTAGCAATAGTAATTATATCTGGTTCAATGTTGTGGTGCTCAAAACCAAAACACTTCCCAGTTCTCCCAAACCCAGTAGCAACTTCGTCAACAATAAAAACAGTATTAGTTTCTTTACAAACTTTGTACACCGCTTGGAAAAAACTCTTCGGAGGAACAACTACACCCAGGTTACAAATTATGGGTTCACAAATGAATGCACAAATATTCTTCTTTTCAATTAACTCAACCGTAGTTTGAGTTGTTTTCTCCCAATCTCCAGCATTTATCTGAATAAAATTTTCTGAAAAAGGCCCAAAGTGCTTTTCATGATCCGCAAGCTTAACTAAACTCATGCAAGCAAATGACTGGCCATGATAAGCCTCTTTGAATGCAATAAATTTATTTCTATGATTAAAGGCTTTAGCAGTTTTTAGAGCAACTTCAACGGCTTCAGTTCCCCCAGTTGCTTTAAAACAAGTATAATCTTTGCTAGGGAGTAGCGAAACAAGTTTTTCTGCCAAAACCTCCCAACGCGCATACTGATAAGTTGGAGAAACGTATTCGGGCCCAGTAAACTTTTTTACTGCTGCACGAATTTCTTTTTTACCCCAACCCGCGTTACCCACACACCAGCCCATTGTGAAATCAAGGTATTTTTTTCCATTCTTGTCAAACAAGTAATTACCTTTTGAGCTAACTACCTCTATCGGAAGCGGAGGCGAATCTCTAAACAAAAAACTTTCTTTCATACAAATCAAACCTTTAATTTCATCCCATCAAACGCAAAATCAAAATTAACATTAGAGTACTTCTTTTTCATCTTTTTTAAGTAATCTTCTCCCCAAAAACCAATTTCATCTTCTTCAATGTGAGTAAGAATTGTCTTTTTAGGAGCAAATTCTTTTATTCGATCAATCATTGCAGGGAAAGAAAGTTCATAATCGACAGTTCGGTACGAGAAAACACCGCACTCAGTAATCAACAAGTCCAATTCAGGGAGTTTCTGCGAAAACTCCATTGTATCGCAAGGTGAGTAAAAGACTCTCTTTTTGCCTTGTTCAAAAAGAAACCCAAAAATAGTTGAATCCATTCCAGTGTAACCTACCGGAGTAACTTTTACTTTACCAAACTTTATTGATTTATTGTGTTCAATAAAATTGAATTTAGCGACTTTTAGAATTTTACTGTAGTACTCCAAAACATCCATCTTTTTCTTAAGTGTATTATACACTTTCTTCGAAATAAAAATATTAATTTTCTTCTTTGGTTTATTTGTTCTAAAATTAAAAGATGATTCAAGCAATGGTCTTAACCCAAAAGTATGATCTGGGTGCCAGTGAGTGATAAACAAGCTATCGACTCGCTTAATGTCTCTGCGGTTTAGCGAGTCCCCAATATCTTCCCCACAATCAACAACAGCATTAATATCTTTCACAAACAAAGAACTGCAGTTTCGTTTAAATGGTTCACCAAACTTTCTTGCTTTCTTACAAACAGCACACTTGCAAAACGGTCTTGGCGTAGCTATTGCTCCACCCGAACCCAAAACAACAAATTCCATAATATACTACCACTTCTAAAATATAAAAAGCTGTTTATGACTTGTCTTCGGCAATTCCACAGAAAAATAAATTAAAAATTGTGGAAGTTACCTAAAAGTCAGTCGGTTATTATTTTCAAAGTTTGACTTTGAAACGGCTTTTTGCCACTTCTCCACAACGGTTGTGTCAAAAATACTACCCAATTCTTTTTCAACAGAAATACCATCAACCAAAGTGGGCATAAAAACAACGCCGTTTGGGTTTATAAAAAAATAAGCTTTGTCTCGGTCAGTAACTTTGCAAGTAACAAGTTTAAATGAAAATTTGGTCTGCGACAATTTGCGAGTTATCAAATCAAACGCCGCATAGGGAACCTCAAGTGATTGTCTATTGGTTAAAGCATTCTTATTTTGGGGCAAGAATTGATATATTTTCCAAATGTCAACAGGGTATTTCCCCAGCTTTTCAGCTAAATTATTCAGCTCGCCAATATTATCTTTTGTTATTACTGTCCCAATCCTAATTAAGGGACGCTTACTAGCACTTTTCAAAAACTCAAGAATTTTGAAAGCATTTTCAACATTTTCTTCACAACGATAACTTTTATTAACAAAATCTATTGGCAACCCTAAAACTTTAATATCCTCAAGTATCACATTACTATGCTTAAAAAAGAAGTCTCCATTTGAGTCTAAAAAAATATCAAAGCCAATTTGTTTTAACTCAGAAATAATCTTGTCAAAGTCATCTCTACAAAGTGGTTCTCCCCCAGTAAGACAAATTTCTCTCGCCCCCCCCTCAAAGAGATACTCTGCCATTTTTTTAATTTCTTCAAAAGACATATCTTCGATTAATCGGTCAGGCCCATAACAATATGCACAGTCGTTGTTGCACTTTGAGGTTACCCTAAAAACTACTGTTTTTGGAAAGCCCATTCAATCACCACTTTTGGTACAACCCAGCTCTTCCTTGTTTTAACCAGTATTCATTTTCTTTTGTTTTATTGCCTTTGTGTTTTGCAAATAAGGGCATGAGAACATAAATTGAGTACGCTACTTTAATCAAAACAGGTAATGCCGTAAGTTCTCTTTTTGTTAAAGAAACTATTTTTTGGTATTCACTTAGTGCAATAACAATGTTCTTTTTTGTTTTTGCTTTACTTGTTGGAACAAAAAAAGAGTTACAACAAAGTATTGCCAGTTCGTTTATTCTAGGAGAATAATTGGATACTGAAAAATCAATTAACCACAGTTTTCCTCCCTCGTCTTTTATTATATTTGTTTTTATCAAATCCCCGTGAACAAACGCACGAGGCAATTTGTTAGTTTTGAGTGCACAAAATTCTTCTACTATCGGCTCAATCAACTCTAAATCTCTTTTTGGAAGAAACTTTCTTTTTTTCTTAAACTCTCTGGCAAAGTTATCTATTGACCAACTATCATAAACAAACCTTGGTTTTGTTTTGATTAAACTTATTCTTGCGGCTTGTTTAGCTAAAGATTTTACTTCACTCTCTGTTAAATTAGATTTTGAATCAAACAAACTTTTTCCTTCAATAAAATCCATTACAACTAAGCGAAGTTTTTTTCCATTTACGCTAACTGTATTTACTAACCCTTTCTTTGATTTTATTATTTTAGGAGTTTGAACACCTTGCTTTAACGCACTTTCTATTCTCCCACAATAACCCTTACAATCAGCAAGCGAACGAAAACTTGCAAACACTTTGACAAAAAACTTGCCTTTTGTTGTGCATAACGAAAAGTTAAAGTCCTCATAACCTATTTTGGCAAGTTCGGAAGAAACATAAATTCCAAAAGAATACTCTTTGCAAATCTCAATTCCAATATCGCTTAAGGTGCCCTTAAACCCAATTCGCTTTTTGAAAATATCTTCTTCATTCATCCAAAACCACTACAATCCTAATACAATCTCTATTTTACTCAATAAACCTTTCTTTTACTTCGAGTTCATCAAAAACAATTTTTCCTGCGATTTTTCCTTCTTTTGACCAAGCCCAAAAGAAAACAGGCAACTTTTTCTTTTTTAACAAATGAACTTTTCTCAAAACGTTTTCAGTAGTAACCATAAACAATTCGTGGTGCTGATATTTTTTTATGATTGAAGATTCTGCCCAGTAAATGCACTCAAAGTTCTTGTAATTAACTTTTTTTAGTATCCTGCTTGCAAGCTGGGCTTCCGTGATTTTCTTGCTCAAGAACAACTTTTCAAGCTTTTTTGTACAAGGCAAAAAAATACTGCTACCAACAACACTCTTTCCGTCAAAAATCACTTCAATAAACTCTGGAAACAATTTGCTTATTTTCAAAAACAACTTGCAATCAGATTTCATTTGAGTTTTATCAAGATTAGTTTTAAAAAAATTCTCTGAAATCGCCGCAGCTTCCTTTAGCTGACTGTTAGAAACGTTAGTTCCATCAAAAAAGAAAAGTTCTTTCATGAGATAAATAAGGTTTTGTGAGTTAAAATATTTTGCGTTAACACAAACCAAGCAAAATTCTCAACAACACTCAGAATTGATTGAATAATCCCAAACATATTTTAGTACTTGAACAATCAGTTTCATAATATTTACCATCAGATGACGGCAATTTGAGTTGGTTACAAAAAGTAACCAACTGAGGTTCTCTAAATTTTAATACTTTTCAATAATTTCGAGCATCTTCACTTTCAGTCAATGCCGCAATAACATCAACCACACTAAAAAACCATTCTTCATCATGCCAAAGTCGCCTTATCTTCTTATCCTGAAAAACAACTAAAGCTTTATTTTCATCACCAATAACAACAAATTTTTCTAATAAGAATACTTCTAAATTCATAATTTAAGCTTTTCATAACCTCCATGCCTGCGAAAAAAAAATTAAAAGATTAAATTGTGAGTTAACACCAAGAATAATAGAAAAAGTGTTTTTGTTAAAACTGGTTATAACTTTGACTGGTGGAGAAATTTCCATTTTTGGATTATCTACGTCAACGCTTTCAAGGTCTCCGGAAGTTATCAATTTCTTTCAACTTATCAAGTTCAATTAAATCTTCTTTTTTTATTTTCCAGCCGAACGCACCAAGATTCTCTTTCAAGTGCACTACATTCGTTGATTTTGGAATAGCAACAACACCTTCTTTTGTTATAAGCCAGTTAAGACAAAGCTGCGCAGGAGTCTTTCCATATTTTTGAGCTATTATTTGAACAGTTTTATTTTCAAGAAGAAGTTTTCTTTCAAGTGGCCTCACTGCCATTGTAATAATTCCTTCTTTCTGCTGGTAAGGAATCACTTCACTCTCCATATTCTTGCTTGTGCCATAATAACCAAGATTTCTTGCAAACAAACTATACTCTATTTGATTTACTACAATCGGAGCGTCAGATTTTGTTTGTGCTTCCTTTAACATTTCTAAAGAAAATGCACTCACCCCAATAGTTTTTGTTAATCCTTCCTTTACCAACAAGTTCATCGCGTCAAGAGTTTCTTTTAAAGGAACTTCAGGGTTGGGCATGTGAATAAGATATAAGTCAAGATAATCAGTACCTAATCTCTTCAAACTATTCTTACAAGACTCAATGACTTTGTTGTACTGCAAATTGGTTCTGTAAACTTTACTTACTAAAAACAAATCTTTTCTTACAGTATCTTGAATTGCTTTGCCAATTAATTCTTCACAATGCCCCGCACTATACATTTCAGCAGTATCAATTAGAGTATAACCCATTTCTATTGCACTCTTAATCGCCGCAACTTCACTCACATCATTAACAGTACTTGGAGTGCGCTCTCCCCCAACTTTCCAAGTTCCAAGTCCTAACGCAGGAATTTTGTCCCCAGTAAGAAGTTTTCTGTATTCCATTCAAACCACCTTGCTTACAAGTTTTTTTAGAATTGCTTGTTTGTTTTCTTTTATTGCTGTGCTTAGTTCTTGTGCTCTTTTTTCGAGACACAAATAAATGAACTTTGCGAATTTATTATATTCTTTGCTCAATTGAAGTCGTTCAAGTAATACAACATAGCTTTGCCTATTTTCAAGGTTAATTATTGCTCTTGGATAACCCGCATTCCCGAGCATCACATTAAGCACTTCTCTTCCTGTTCGACCATTACCATCTAAAAACGGGTGAATTTCTTCAAATCGTGCGTGAAACTCTGCTGCTAATTCAACTGGGTGAATTTTTTCTTTGTTTTTATTAAGCCAAGCCAGTAATTTTTCCATTTCTTTTGGAACCGCTTCTGCACTTTGCGGTTTGGTTGTTGAACCTGTAATGAACATTGGTCCATCGCGATATTCACCAGGTTTTTTATCATCAAAACCACGCATAATGGCCGAATGAATTCTTTTTATGTTTCGTTCATTTAAATCAATAATTTTTTTTGATTCTTTCGCAGCAAACAACATATTTTCAATTTCTCTAACCTCATCAACTTTTTTGCCCGATATAGATATTCCTTTGCTCAAAACCAAGTTTGCTTCCTGCAAACTCAGAGAATTGCCTTCAACGGAAGCACTTCCTTGTGCATATCTAACAAATTCATCTTCTTTAAAGGATTCAAACTCTTCAGGAAAAAAATTGCTTAACAAAGAATAATCCACTTTCAATCTTTCAAGAACAAGCAATTCATTCAGATTCAAATTTTGAGTTTTAAACTCTTTTTGAGAAAACTTCAAATTCTCAAGAGCGGTTTTTTGAACCAAAGAATCAAATGCCTCACCAATATTTCTTGCCAAAGTTTCTTTAAGCCCTAAAAAAAAACTAACCCTCTTGCCGAACAGTCTGTCCTCTAAGTAAAAGTAATCCTTGGACTTGACCCTTCTTTTTGAAATGAACATAATAACTGTTATCACCAAAAAGTATAAAAATCGATGTTTTGCCCAAAAATGGTTATAACGGCAGATTAGCAGGAGATCTTTTCCTTTTGGTTGACAGTTTGTAGTTGGTTCTTTGTAGCAGAGTGCGTTCGAACCGAATTTTTTTTGTCTAATTGTTTCTTGTTCAGATAATCATCTTTGTGATTATTTTTCCATCAGAACATATTAAATTCTCTACTGCGTAACTTATTATCATATGATAAAAAAGCTTATTGGGGGAAGAAATACTGTCAAAGCTAAAGTTAAACTTGGAAAAAGATTAGGAACAGGACTAGAAGGAACAGTTCGCGAGGCAAATTTAATTTTTGGTAAAAATGGTAAAACGAGAACTCACCAATTCGCAGTCAAAAGTTTCAAATGGTACTTCGACTCATATGGTGCTTGGGCAAATCCGAAGAAACAGTTTCAAATAATGAAAGAACTATCCACTCTAAATAGACAAGGAAAATTAGGGTTAAGAATCATTCCAACAATTCGTTTAATAAAAACTGTTTTTGGAAAAGATAAATTATTGGTAACAAAACTTAATATTGTAAAAGATCTAACTCCAGAACAGCACGCCGATTATTTAAGAGATATAAAAAGACAAAGTCTAATTGGTGCAAAAAATGGTTATTCAATCCTAAAAGATGCATTTCAACCAGTACTAGATAAAAACGGCAAAGTAATCGCAGTCTTAACTGATTTTGGGCAGGTTTCAAAAACAAAGCCGATTGCCATAAACGAGTTAACCAATCGTTTGCTCACAAAGTGATGCAGCTCGGCCGGGAATTGAACCCGGGCCTTTGTTTATTTTTATTTGCTTCATATGCGACCTACGGGAGTCGAACCCGTGCTTTCACCTTGGGAAGGTGAATTCATACCGTTAGATCAAAGTCGCTTTAAATGGTTCGTTTACTTCTAACCCCTCAATTTCTTTCCAAATCTGTTCTTTTAATGGAATTTCTCCAGTTTCTATAAAATACTTACAACGCATAATATTTTTAGGGTTTGCACAGCCCACTAAAGACAAAAATCTTCGTACTTCTTCTTGTTTTTGAATACGTACATTCACATCACTTTTTGAGGGAGTAAAACCAACTTTTCGCAATAACTCACAAATATTGCATCTAATGTCTGAAGATTCCGTTTGAAACTCTATTATTGCACGTTTGTAGTTCTTTTGTTTTTGATAAATCCCGCCATCAGTATCCAAGAGCCCCCTTAACGCCCCACAAGCATACTCCTCTTTTTCAAAAATCCAACGGGGCAAAGAACTTTTATTTTTTATTTTATCACCAATCATAAATCCATTGGCCCGAAAATATTTCACAAATTCCACCGAATTAATTAGAAGATTCGTGGCTTTACATCGTTTAGAATTATAAGTACATGCTTTTAGCCCAAATAATTTTTGTATTTTACCTGAAATATATTTGTGATGCGCTTTTTCATAAAGGTTACCGGTTATTGTTATTGTTTTCGGGTTTAGATTACCATCGCCCAAAATCACACCAAAAACTTCTGCCAAACCCTCACTTTTTGTAGGAACTACAAGCACCTTCTTGTTTTTACCGCCCGCCTTCTTTTGGCCCCAATTCTTGACAAGCACTTTGTCGACCCATTGACTCTGAATTATTTCCCAACTTTCAAAGGGCACTTTATCTAAAAGATTTTTCGCACAACTTAAAGGAACTGTACTGACTTCTGTAGCCCAATCAACTCTTAGGGTGTGTTCCGATAAGTTCACGAACTCAGCTAATCTTTGCCAAGTTAACCCGCTCTTTTGTTTTATTTGTTTAATAAACTCTTTTTGCATTCCACTTTTGAATTTTAATCGTTCTTCTCTTATTTGCTCATACTGCTTACGCATAAATTAGCCATTCTATTTTTGACTTTAAATCTCTTATGTAACCTTCATGCCGACCTTGAGAAATCCAATTAAGCAGTTTTTTAAATAAAACGCAAGAGTTTTTTATTAACGAGCGCTAGGTAGTAGCCACTACTGTGCTACTGAAAGTAGCCATTTTTTAGTGCACGTTTCTCAGCAAAACCCAAGTTTTGCGAGGAAAGTGCAGGGTTAGCAAAGCGGTTATGCATTCCCCTGCAGAGGGAATTAGGGGGGTTCAACTCCCTCACCCTGCTTTTAATAATAGTCAAGTGAATCAAAAATGGAACTCAAACTTGGTAAATATCGCCACTACAAGGGCAAAGAGTGTGAAGTGATTGGAGTGGCTAGACATAGTGAGACCTTGGAAGAAATGGTTGTTTATCGAGAACTAAAAGAAAACGAGCTTTGGGTTAGACCACTAGCAATGTTTAAAGAAAAAGTTATTGTAAATGGAAAAGAAGTTAATAGATTTGAGTTTCACGAATAATATTTGATTTAATTAAAGTAATTTTTAAAACTAATTTATTTTCTACATTAATGTCATTGCAAGTAACAAACTTGCGCCTATTGCAATTAGTGCTCCAACGCATTGGTGAGGAGTAATTTTTTCTTTGTTAATTAATACCCCAAGAACTATTGCTATTACAGGGTAACTTTCGGTGATTGCGGTTATTACCCCAATATTATAGGATGAAGTTGCCACTGCATAAAATAACCAAGCAGCCGTATCAAAAACTGCCATACCCAAAACAAGTAGTTTATATTTTTTTATATTTACAAGAGAATTTCTTAGTTTTCCTTGTTTTACTAAAAAAATAAAACAAACTATCCCAGTAACTAAAAAAGGAAACCAAACAGCCATTATTGGAGAAATTTGTCGAGAAGATAACGCAGTAAAAGAATTAATTAAACCCATTCCGACAGCTGCAACTATTCCCAAAATTACCCCTTTCTCAATTCGCTGGAAAGGATTACTTACTTTTTTTGAGCCACTCCCAACAGCCATTAATAATATTCCAAAAAATATTGGGGCGACAAGCAATAGTTGCCAAATAGAAAGAACCTCACTAAACAAAACAAACCCCAAAACAATTGTTACAGGCAACTCAAACTCAATTACCACTTCAACAACAGAAATTTTTCCTTTTTTGAATGCTTCAAAAGTAAACATTGCCCCAACAAAAGTAATTATTCCCAAAAGCAACAAAACTAATAAATTTTCTAATGAAAAAAGGAGGTTTAAATCGTTTAAAACAAAAGGAAATAAACAAATAGCTCCAACAAAACACAAAAAAGCAAGTGCTTCTAAATCACCTATCTTTCTTACTGCTTTTTGGATTAAAAAATCTCCAAAACCCCAAAAAACCATTGCTGCAAAAGCAGCTAATAATACCAGTTCAAAAGCCATAATAGTAAAATGATTTTCTTATTTAAATACCCTGCTGAAAAACCAAAAAACAATGAATAGAATGCCGGAAAATCCAGGAAGCTAGTCAAATGCGGAGCACCTAACTTAAGCTTTATAAAGGTTTTCTTAGGCAATTATTTAGAAATGGCTAAAACTTATTTTTAGCATTATATTTATACTGGTGAGTAAAAATGGGAATTAGACCTGCACAATGTTATAGAAGCCCAAGACACGGCGTAAGACTACGAAAAGGCTCAGGCAGATTCGCAAGAGTAAAGAAACAACAAAGAGCTTACACTAGAATTGCTATTAATGTTCCCGATAAGAACTATATCGGAGCAGCACCACAATTAAAAATAAGACAATTCAACATGGGAAACCCATTACTAAAATATGACACAGTTGCTGATTTACTTGTAAAAGATTCTATTGATATTAGAGACAATGCTATTGAAAGTGTTAGATCCACTGTTAATAGAAAATTGTCAAAAGACTTAGGAAAAGACGCTTACTTCATGAAAGTAAGAGTTTATCCATCACACTTAATTAGAGAAAACAAACAAGCCCAAGGAGCTGGAGCTGATCGTGTATCACAAGGAATGACACTAGCTTTTGGAGTACCAATTGGAAGAATGGCAAGAGTAAACTCAGGCCAAGTAATGCTTAGCGTATTATGCATGAAAGAACAAAAAGAAACTGTTAAAACTGCTTTAATGAGAGCAAACGCAAAATTCCCATGCAAAGTAGAAGTAAAATTCCATACTGACATTAAAAGTTTAGGAACACTTCCTTCAAAAGCAATCGAAGAACTTATTATTGAAGTTAAGAAAGAAGAAGTTGCACCAGGAACAGAAGGAGCAGCCGCAGCACCCGGAACAGAAGCTGCCAAAGCAGGCGCAGTTGCAGCAGGCGGAAAAACACCTGCCGCAGGAACAGCACCCGCAGCCGGAGCAAAAGCACCAGCAGCAGGTTCAGGAAAAGCTGGACAAGCACCAGCAAAACCAGCTGGAAAAAAGTAAAAGAAATTCTACTTTATTTGATGAACACGAAAGTGTTCATCACAAATTTTTTTTAATTAAAATAAGCAAAAGCTTAGTTCACTTTTTTTATTAAATAAAATTCGAAACAATTACTTTAACCCAGCTTCAATTGAATCAACATCTTCAGCAGAAACTATTTCAAAACCATCGCCATCGTATTCTAACTCAAACAAAGCACAATCCTTTATCCCACTTATTTCAAAACCCAGTATTTCTCTAAAAATAACTGTAATTGGACCACCGTGAGTAACAAAAGCAATTGATTCTGTTTCATTGGCAAACTCTTCTTCAACAATCTCATTAAACGCATCAATTACTCTTTTGCAAAAAGCAAAATACTCTTCACTCCCTTGAACATGATGATAAGGATTCGTTGCTTCAAGCTCTTCTACTTCATCAGGAAATTCTTTTTTAGCATCCGCTTTAATCATCCCAGTCATTACCCCATACTGGTTTCTTTCCCTAATATTTGCTACACTTATTACTTTAGCAGGAATAATTTTTGAAAGAATTGCCGTAGTTTCAATCGCCCTAATTTTTGGGCTAGTAAAGAAAGTACTTATTTCACTATCTTCTAGTTTTCCAGCAAGTTCAGTAGCTTGTTTCTTTCCTTTTGGAGAAAGGTGATCATCAAAGTCCCCCCCATAACGCACTTCAACGTCCCCAGTAGTTTCGCCATGCCTTAAGAGAAAAACTCGCATAAAATCACACAGACAAAATAATTCCAAAACTTTATAATTGTGCCCAAAATGAGAAAATTTCACTAAAAATTAGAAAAATGGCTTAAGTGAATTAAATTAGTATTAATTATTCTCCTCCAAAGTAAACTTCTCTGAGCTTTTTGTTTTTCATAATTGATTTGTCGCCTTGTAAAGCAATTCTTCCTGATTCTAATACAAATGTTTTGTCAGCCATCCCTACAGCTTTTTTTGCATTCTGCTCAACAATAACAATCCCCACACCTTCTTTATTTATCTCGCGTATTTTTTCAAACACTTCATTCATTGCTTTTGGACTCAAACCCAAAGAAGGTTCATCTAAGAGAAGCATTTCGGGGTCTTGAATTAGAGCACGAGCAAGCGCAAGTAATTGTTGTTGCCCGCCAGAAAGAGTAAAAGCGTAATCGTTTTGCTTTTGCTTAAGCATTGGAAATTTATTAAACACATCAGCAAGGTTTCTTTTCACAAGCTCTTTATCATTAAAAGAAAAAGCCCCCATCTCAAGGTTTTCTTTAACAGTCAAATCAGAAAACACTTGTCTACCTTGAGGAACATAACTAATCCCTTCCCTAATCAACTCAAAAGAAGGTAGTTTTGTAATATCTTTATCTTTGAACATTATTTTTCCGCTAGAAATATCACACAAATTAAAAATACTTTTTAGCAAAGTGCTTTTACCACAACCATTAGGCCCAATAATTGCAGTAACCCCATTATCTGCAACCAACTCAATTCCGTGAAGAACCTCGGAACCACCATAGCCTGATTTTAAATTAGAAATTT
This sequence comes from archaeon, assembly GCA_041664905.1. Lineage (GTDB taxonomy): Archaea > Iainarchaeota > Iainarchaeia > Iainarchaeales > JAAZKV01 > JAAZKV01. Next base: position 66,989 of record JBAYJX010000001.1, read on the forward strand.
TTAACATAGAAAAATAAGGGCGAAAGACATATTTATTCCTTCGCCCAAGTTGAAATTAGTTTACTTCGTAAGGAACAATATTTCCACTTTTCATTACCCCTAGTTTGTATTCTCTTATTCCGTCCCCTTTGGAATCAATTCTTATTCTCCCTGAAGCCCCCTCGTAATCTACTTTGTAAAGCGCTTGTTTTACTTTTTCTACATCACCATTATTTTCTTCTATCAGGTTTGCTAAAATGAATACCCCATCATAGCTTTCAGCAGTCCACATCCCGAAAGGAACTTCTTTACCATATTTTAATTTATATTCTTTAAAAAAACTCTTTGTTTTTTCCAAGTCCATGTTCATATCAGGCGCTGCAACTATTACACCCTCTTGCAAAGAAGAATCTTTTGCAAAA
>JBAYJX010000002.1:0-64906 GCA_041664905.1 archaeon
ATTATAGGAGTACTTTTGGAATAATATCCCACTTCTGAAGAAAGTGTATCTGCTAGTGCTGCAGATATTGCTCCAAAAAAACCTAGTTCAATTAAAACTGCACTCTCTGGGAAAAAAATTATTCCCATTAAAACTATTAGTGCCGGAAGTGAATTCCCAATAACATTCCAAATATTTCTTTGCTCGTGTTTCTTTCTTGGATAATTACTAGCAATTTCCCCTATTACAAAAAACACAACAACTATCCCAAAATCAATTATTGGGTTTGGGCCATAAGTTATTGCAGCTAAACCAACAGCATTTCCAATTAGTACTCCTTCAAAGTCAAGTAGCTTCTTTTTGTAAGAAAAAATAGAGAAAAGTGCTAAAAATAACAAGATAATAATTAGTTCGAATGGATCATTGAGAGCCATTAAATCAATTCCTTTTACCTACTTTCAAAGAATGTTGATTTTGAAACAATTACTTTTTTTACTTGACAAACTTTCAATGCTTTTTTGAATAATTCATTTGAAAAGTTTCCCAGTAATAAATCTTGTACAACAAGTTCAAAGTCTTTTCCATTTAAAGAATTCATGTGTTCTCTAATTATTTCTCTAAGGCCAGTTTTTTGTGCATTTGTTGCTTTTCTGTCAGTAACAACTATTACTGTTGTCATTGCTTCTCCGCCAACAACAGGAATTCTTGCTACAACTGCAACTTTTGAGTTTCTTCTTCTAATTGTTCTTCCCAAAGTTCCTTTGTTTACAACAAATTCGCTTACAACTGTTGAAGCTGTTTGTCCTTGTATATCATTTATTTTAAAAGAAACCATATAATCTCTTTTTGCTCTTTGCCCTGTGACAGTATCAAGAGTAACTTTGAATATTCTCCCCATTATGTTCTTTGGTTTTTCACCAGGAGTTTCACCAAGAGGTCTTTTATCAAATATTTTTGATGACAAAACAGCAAACCATTTTTTCTTTTTCCATTTATCAACAGTTTTTCTTGCTGCACTAGCTTTTTGTGCTTTTGATTGTACTTGTTGTTCTGCTGCCATATTCATTCACCGTTTTGTTTTAACATTTCATCAATTTTTTTTAAACATTCAATTCCTTCGCCCTCAAAAACAATTTTTTTGTTTTCTTCTAGCTTTGCTTTGATCTTCATAATCCTCACATTATTTTACTAATAATGCTGCTTCTTCAGGAGTATAACGCCACCCAGCAGGTATTTTACTTTTCTTTGCGTAATATTTAGTAAGTCTTCTTATCTTTGAAACTGTAAGCTCGTATCCTCTTTTAGCAGAGTAGTCTTTCTTGTTCTTATTCATGTGATTAAATAGAATTACACTTCTTCTAATTAGATTCAATAAATCTTCAGGCATTTCTCCCAATAGATTGTTTTCTCTTAACACTTGCTGAATTGATTTTCCTGTTTCCGTAGTAAAATCTTTTATTGAGTGTTCGTCTCTTAAAATTAAACCAATTTTGCTTGGACTGTGTCCTGCGTTAGTAAGTGAAACAACTTGTTCTTCTAATTCTTCTCGTGACATTGATGTACTTGTTGCTTTTTTATCAGTTTTTTTCTTAGCCATAAAATTCAACCTTTATTCAATTTAACCTTTCAATCCATCAAACAATCCGGCATTGAAAAGAACAATAAAATCAATCTTGTTAAATTATTTACAAAAAAGAATGTTTATAAAGGTTCCTTAAAACTCTAAAAATTAGATTAGTGATACCTTGCCCGTTTCTCAATCGTTCTCATCCTTTCTATAAATGAACTATCTGGATTATACCCTTTCATCACCTTTTCCCATCCCCCGCTTAATCCCGAGTGTGTTGCATTAAAGGTTTTCTTAAAAACAACTAAATCTGTTGCCTTATCTTCAATATTGTCTGAAAAGAATCCTAATCCAAAGTCAATGAAGAATAGCGGCCCTTTTTTTGTTATTCTTTCAAGCAAATCTTTGTTTTTAGTTTTTTCAACAAAAAGGATGTTTGAGGTGGTTAAATCTCCATGAATTATTCCCCGATCATGGATTTTTCTTATTTTTTCCCCTACTTCAATACAAAGTAGTGGATTTTTTTCCAAAACCTCTTTTAACTCTACCCCGGCAATGTATTCCATTACAATTTCTGTCAGGTTTTCATCAACCCTAATTATTTTTGGAACATTAACTACAACCGAAACTTCTCTTAGTAGTTTTGTTTCTCCGCGTGTTCTTTTCTTTCTTATTTGTGCATCTAGTGTTTTGTTACGATACCCTTTTGGAATTCTTTTTTTCAACAGAACTCTTTCACCATCTATTATTTGTACTGTAAGTTCTGCTTCTGCCCCTTTTTTAGTAAATTTAATTTGGTTAACCATAAGAATTAATTGAAAGCATTTGCTTTAATTTCTTTGTTAAAGATACAAAAAAGAAATTTGAGTTTTAAACTAATCCGCATTTGTCACTAAAGAAAGAATATATTTGGTTTATTTGTTCAGCATAATTTTTAACATCATCAAGTTGGTTTACTCGAAGATTTTTCTTTTCAGAATCAGACAATCCGCCTAAAGCAGTAATTGCATTTTCTGCATTGTCCTTGGCAAGAGTTACTGAAGACAAAATGCTCATAACTTCTTTTGAAGAACATTTAATAGAAGTATAATTTATTTGACTTGATTCACTAAGCGTTTTATTCAAATAATAAAATGCTTGTGCTGAATATATTTCCGCAGTAATTGTCTTAGCTAAGCCAATAGAAGATTGTGTTTTAAGAGCCGAGAGTTCGCTTATGTAATCATTCATTGTGAATAAATTGCTAGAAAAAGCTTCTTTCACACCATACTTACTTTGAAGTTTTACAAAGCTCACTAAAGTTTGTGGATCACTTTGAATAGTGCACCCCAAAGTCATGAACAGAAATAAGAGTAATATTGAGATTAAAGCTATTTTTGCTTTCATGTTTATCGCAAGAATATTAGTGTTTTTGTATTATTAAATCCTTTTCTTTGGTGATTTGACTTTCAAAGTAGGAATAAAATTAGTTAAAAAAAGATTCAAAATTTCCCCAGTATTTTCTCAAATATTCCTTTTCTTTTTTTTGCAGTTTGGGTTTCTTTTTCAAGTTCATCTAGTAGTTCTTTTTGTTTTTTTGACAGGCTTTTAGGAGTTTCAACTATTACTTTTACGTATTCGTCTCCGTGGCCTTCTTTATTCAGTCTTTGAATTCCTTTTCCTTTCATTTTGAATATTGTCCCTGTTTGTGTTCCGCTTGGAATCTTTAAATCTGCTTTGCCGTCAAGTGTTGGAACTTCTACAGTTGCACCCAGCGCAGCTTCAGTAAAAGATATTGGTATTTCTGCGTAAATATCATCGTCGTCACGTTTGAATATTTCGTGGGGCTCTACTAGAATTACTAAGAACAAATCTCCTGCTCCGTGTTTTCCTTCGTGTCCTTTTTCTTGTACACGTAAATGATTTCCAGTATTTATCCCTGCAGGTATTTTTACACTTAGTTTTGTTCTTTTTGTAATAAATCCTTTTCCATCACACTCGGTACATTCTTTTTCAGCTATTTGTCCATGTCCCGCGCATGTGTGACACACCCCTTGGGATTGGAATACTCCAAAAGGAGTTCTTTGTTGTCTTACTTCGTATCCCTTCCCATGACACGTTGGGCAAGTCTTCATTTCGCCTTCTGCCCCACTGCCTTGGCACTTTGTGCATCTTTCTATTCGGTCATAATTAATTTCTTTTGTTTCACCAAATGCTGCTTCGTTAAATGAAAGAACTAATTCTATTTTTATGTTTGAACCTAAATCTTTTTTTTGCCCACGCCCTCGTCCTCCGCCAAACATATCATTTAAGTCAGAGAATCCACTAAAACCGCTAAACCCAAACTGATTAAATAAATCTTCAAAATCAAAATCAGTTCCTTGTCCAAATCCTTGTTGCTTGTAACCCGAAAATCCTTTGTATGAGTCACCATAATTATCATAGTTTGTTTTCTTTTCAGGATCAGATAATATAGAATAAGCTTCGTTTATTTCTTTAAATTTTTTTTCCGCATCTGCTTCTTTTGATACGTCAGGATGAAACTTTTTTGCGAGTTCCTTGTATGCTTTTTTTATTTCTTCAGGAGTTGCTCCTTTTTTTACTCCAAGCACTCCGTAGTAGTCCATGTAGAATCCCACTTATTTTTTGCTAAGCAAAATTTATTAGTTTCTTTTTATAATTCTAACTTGCAAACCAAACTTCGGTTTGTTTGGTCGGAAGTTTTTTTGTTTGCTTTGGTTTTAATGGAATTTTTTGGTGAGTGGATGGATTTTGTAACTTTTCCGAAATAGTTGTTTCTTCTGAAAAATTTTCTTCCACCGTTTTACTCACCAACCCATTTTTTACCAAAAATTTTATTTTTTCTTTCCTTTATCTTCAAATTCTGCATCAACTACTTTATCATCTTTAGGTTCTTCCCCATTATTATTGTTTGCTTCTTGTGCAGAACCTTGTGCTTGATTCATTTTTCCATATACTTCTGAACCAATTGATTGTAGTTCTTTATTTAACTCTTCCATTTTTGAAGTAATTGCGCTTGAACTCTTATTGTCTTTTGCAAGTTCTTGCTTTAATTCCTCTAATGGAGTTGTTATTTTTTTCTTTTGATCTTCTGTGAGTTTGTCTTTTAATTCTACAAGCATTTTTTCTGTGCTGTATACAGTTGCATCTGCAGTGTTGAATATTTCTATTTCTTCTTTTACTTTTTTATCTTCATCTGCGTGGGCTTCTGCATCTTTTCTCATTTTTTCTATGTCAGCGTCACTTAGTTTTTGTGATGCAACAATTTTGATGCTTGTTTCTCTTCCTGTCCCATTATCTTTTGCTGATACGTGTACTATTCCATTTGCATCAATATCAAATGCTACTTCTATTTGAGGCATTCCTCTTGGTGCTGGCAATATTCCAGTTAATTGGAATCTTCCCAAAGATTTATTGTCTTTTGCTAAAGGTCTTTCTCCTTGTAATACATGTATATCAACTGCTGTTTGATTATCAGAAGCGGTTGAGAACACTTGGGATTTCTTTGTTGGTATAGTAGTATTTCTTTCAATTAATTTAGTGAATACTCCCCCCAACGTTTCTATTCCTAAACTCAGTGGAGTTACATCTAAGAGTAGTACATCTTTTACTTCTCCTGCTAAAACTCCTCCTTGTACTGCTGCACCCATTGCAACACATTCCATTGGATCTATTCCTCTTTCAGGTTCTAGCCCAGTAACTTTTTTTACAAAGTCAAATATTACTGGCATTCTTGTTGGTCCACCAACTAATATTACTTTTTCAAGTTCTGCTGCAGTCATTTTTGCATCAGCCAAAGCTTGTGTTACTGGTTTTTCGCATCTTTTTACTAATGGAGCAATTAACTCTTCTAACTTTGCTCGGTTTAGTTTCATTACTAAGTGTTTTGGCCCTTCGGGTGTTGCTGTTAAGTATGGTAAATTAATATCTGTTTCAAGTACTGTTGATAATTCAATTTTTGCTTTTTCAGCAGCTTCTCTTACTCTTTGTACTGCCATAGAGTCTTTCATTACGTCTACTCCTTGTTCTTTTTTGAATTCACCAACAATGTATTGGACAAGTGTTTCATCCATATCTGTTCCACCAAGTTGTGTATCACCTGATGTGGATTTTACTTCAAACACTCCGCCTCCGAGTTCCATTATTGTTACATCTAGTGTTCCTCCACCTAAATCAAACACCATTATTTTTGAGTCTTTTCCTTTTTTGTCTAAACCATATGCAAGTGAAGCTGCGGTTGGTTCGTTAATTATTCTTACTACTTCTAGTCCCGCAATTTGTCCTGCATCTTTTGTTGCTTGTCTTTGGTTATCATCAAAGTATGCTGGTACAGTGATTACTGCTTTTTCTACTTTTTCGCCTAAGAAGGCTTCTGCATCTCTTTTTATTTTTTGAAGTATGAATGCACTTATTTGTTGTGGAGTATATTCTTTATTATCAATTTTATATTTGTAATCTGTCCCCATTTTTCTTTTTGCTCTTGTAATTGTTCTATCTGGGTTTGTTACTGCTTGTCTTCTTGCAGGTTCTCCTACAAGTAGTTTTCCATCTTTTGAGAAAGCTACGTAACTTGGGAAAGCTTTTCCGTAAACTGTGTTTCCTTCTGCTGAAGGAATTATTTTTGGTTTTCCTCCTTCAAGTACTGATGCTGCACTATTACTTGTTCCTAAATCTATTCCAATTATTTTACCCATATTCATTCACGCTCCGTTTTTGCTTTACACTCCACATGTAAAAATAATTTCTGTAATTTAATTCTCAACTTTTATTTTTATTCTTCCATTTTTTGTATTTCATAATCAACTTTTGTTACTTGTTCTTTATCCTCTTCTTTTGCTATTTCTTTTACTGGTTTTATCTCTAAATCATTTACACTTACTTTTGCCAATCTCAATATTTTTCCATTCAATAAATATCCAGTCATTATTACATTTGCAATTGCTCCATTGCAAAGAGTATGGTTTTTTTCTTGCATTAAACACTCCATATTTTCATGATCAAACATTTTTCCTTTTTCTGCAACTATTTTTGTCACACCATTCTTTTTCAAAATCCCAAATAACTGTTCGTAAATGTGAACTAATTCTTTGTTGTGTTCCATTCCTACTTCAAGTGAATCAAGCACTGGCAAAATATTTTCAATTAATTTTGCATTTGCATATACTTTGAATTCATCATTTTGCTTATTGTTTCTTTTTTGAAAATTCTCAAATTCTGCTTGTAATCGTTGTAATGTTTCTGTTAGTTCTTTTACTTTTACTTCAGGACTAACTGTTTTTGGAACTACATTTTCTTGCTCTACATTTGTTTCTTTTTGACTAGTGTTTTCTTTTTGGTTTGGTGATAATTTGTCCGAAATTTTCTTAAAAATTCCCTCTTTTTGATTTGTATTGTTTTCACTATCTTTGTGCAAAGTTTCATTTTCAGGCATTAAACCACCAAATCGTCTAAACTGTCTAGACAATAACATAAGTTTTTAATCAAATGGTTTATAAACCCTTCCGTAGATTAAGTAAAGTAGTCAAAATAGAAGGTTTTGGTTGAATTTTATGGCAAAAAACAAGCTAGTTAAGTCCAATTACCCCGATATTTATAGGCCAGAAGTAAGTTCTAACCTCTATGAACGATTTGGTCCTAAAAAAATTAAGCTAAAATCATCAAAAAAACCATTCTCTTCTAAGCTTAAAAGAATCCCCCTTCCCCCCGAATACGCTCTCCCAATAATGAAGGGCTCAGTTAAGCATGTTCCAACTAAACGCTCAAGGTTTAAGGTTGTAGTTAGAAGAGTTGAGCGTCCATTTAATGAGGATTTTGAGCACCAATTAGCTTGGATTTGTTCTTCACTTGGTTTTTTTGAGCCAATTGACAAAGACAAAAATGCCGCAGCAGTGTTTAAGGAAGTTGTTCTTGCAACTGAAAACGGAGAAGCCCTAACAAGCACTGCAATTGCTGAAAGAATTGGGATGAGTAGAGGCGCTGTGATTAACCACTTAAATAATTTACTTCGTTCGGGTTTACTTGAAAAAAATGGCAGATTTTATTCTTCAAGAAGTAAGAGCATGAAGAGAACTATTGAAGAAATAGAAGAAGACGTTGAAAGAGTTTTTGCTCAATTAAAGAAAACTGCTGAAGATGTCGATAGACAAATTGGTTTTAATGAAAGTGAACAAGATTAAATAAGAAAAATAATTAATCTCTAAATTAATTAATTCCTAATTTATTTCTCAGCACAGCGTCCAAATGAACCATCATTTATTTTTTCAACTAAACTATTAAGGTACTCTTTGTTCCACCATATTTTTAATTCATCAACAGAATTTTGTGAAATACACATTTGTTCATTAGCAATTGAATTAAATACTTCTAAAATAGTTGATGGAGCATAACCAGCAAGGTTATTTGTCAACTGTATTCCGCCAGCAGAAGTAATTTCAGGATATGTTTTAAATGAACTTTCAAGTATGTCCCCCTTATTGAAAAAGTTCAAGCTTGGAGAATAATTTAGCGGCATAAAGAATACTGTTGAAAGTTTCATTGCGCCAGATTTTGTTCCAGTCCAATTAATTTCTCTTATTGATCCGCCTAAATTAATATCGGAGTAAACATACAATACTTTGTTATCAAAGTCTGTACAACCATCTGCCCCTATAGTTGAATCATTTAGCATCCATTCTTTTGGAACAGTAGTTCCGATTGGTAGTCCTTCAATCATGTAGGCTAACTTTGTTCTCCCACCTTGCGTGTTTTGTATTGTTGCAAGAACTGGAATTGGTTTTGATGGATAAAATCTTAGCGTATTATCTGCTTTTGAATAATTAATTACAAACCCATTATTTAATTCTAAAGGATTTTCAATTAAATTATACCAAATTGTTTTGAATGCATTAGTATAAGTCTCGGTTAGTTTTATTGTTGAAGTAAGTGGCACATATTGTCTTTCTGGCACAATAAGACTCACACCATAATTAGCTCTTGCAAAAGTACTTCCTTTCTTTCCAACCATTCCATCAAATGGGGTTTCATAAAACGGATTATTGTTTTTAGGTGCTTGCTCAAATTTGAATGTAACACTAATTACTGCATTTGGTCCTTCAGGAGTTAGAAGCGCTTGTGCATTTTCATTGTCAAGTGCAAATCCTAATTCAACTCTATATATTCCTGGTTTTGGAAGTTGTCCTGTACTTTGTGTATTTCCGTTTTCATCTCTGAAAAAGAATTGTATTCTATTATTCCCTGCAAGAGTCTTGTTTTCAATAAATTTGTCAAATCTCATTGAAGTTCCTGTTGAATTGAAAAATGATGCACCAGTAAATGGAACTGATGAGTAGTATTCATCAAAGTCATCAAGGAATGCTTGTGAATAATTATCTTTCACCATATATGCATAGAAGCTTGCATATTTTGGAACTTCTTGTCTTTTGTTAGCCAAGAACAAATCATTTATTTTGTTTATTCTCTGGAACAAACTTATCGTAAACTGAGTTCCGTCACAATACGTTGAAGCATCATTAGTTGTGTCACACTGGTTATATCCTATTCCATTCCAATCCCAATTAAAGAATAGTTTTGGAGCAAACTCTTTTCCAGTTGTTCCTGGGGTTCCGTCAGTTGCAAAGCAATTTGTTGAGTTTCCATTTAATTTTATTTGGAATGCTTTTGCTTGTTTAATTAAATTTCCGCTAGCATCTTTTACCCAGTCTTGAACAGTAATTACTGCATACTCTTGTCCAAGCAAATTAATTTTCTTAATATTAAAATCAATATTGCTCCCAGCTATTTCTGGCAATCCAATATATTCTGCGTACATGTGTTGATTCTTCAAAAATGTTCTTACATATGGAGTTCCTTCAGCGTATCCAGGAATTGTATTTTGTGGAACATAATACATTACTCTTCCAGTACTATCATATTCAACTAAAGGATCTTCTGCTGGGCGAATTATCCAATTAATATTTCCATCTTGTGCTGCAGCTAAATTTGCTTCACAAACTGTATCTCCCAGAACACACCCTCTTATTGCACCAGGAATTGTTTCAGGAGCAACGAGTCCGTTATTATGTAATCCAATTACTTGGAATGCACTATTTGCGCCAACACTCGTGTCACCAACTTTTAGCCCTTTACTCTTATTATCCCAAGTGGTAATGTTTGTCCATGCAGGAGTTACTGTTGTAGAGTATCTTCCAAGATCTTGCACAACCCCTTCAGTTGTTTTCAAATGAACTTCTTTTGTCCAAACAATTCTTCTCTCTGTAAAAGGAACATATCGGTCAAGTGTTTCAAATTGAGTTTCAAGTTGGGACGTTTGGTCATCGTAACTTGCACTAAAATCCCACATCCACACAGGTTTGATGATAATTTTAACCAGACACCAAAATTTTCCACATTTTTGTTTTTTCTGGTACCCTTGAACATATTGTTGTATGAAATTCTTTGCTTCACTAATTGATGCCCCCCTAGTGTTTTGAGGATTGTGTGGCCCGCCACTTGCAAGAACCACATACTTTGTTTGTATTGATTCATCTTTTCCATTCCAAAAAGGAGCACCAGCATACCATCTTTGAGGAGTAGTTAAATCAAATCCATTGTAAACAGTATTATTAGTTGGAACATATTTTTTCATTGAATTTTCTGGATAAGCAGGATCGAATTTTAAACTCTGTGCACTTGCAGCATCCCAATAATAATTAATTAAATATCCTCCTGCGGGATAAGGTGCACCTAACGAAGTAATTGGACCATAAACATCAATCAACCCAGGGTTCATTGTTCCATTTAATCCAGCATATGTTCCAACAGGAAACAAGTTTGAATCAACTTGACTTCCAAGTGAAACAGTTGCAAAATCAATTCTTTTTTGTTTTTTATTAGCTTGTGTTGATACTCTTGAAGCAGTATAATCTGAAACAACTGGCATTCTGTACATTGGAATAGTTGGGTTAGTTATGTTCAAATCAGGTTCTGGTTTTTCGATATAATTCCCATCATAATATGCTTGTTCACAATAGCTTGTAAACTCGTCTCCAAAATTAAGTTCTTTTGCAACTGATCCGGGAAGTACTGCCCCGCGTGGCCCAGCATTCCCACTAGCTAAAACATTTAATACATTTGAACTTGCCCCACATTGGACTTGTGATTCTATTGCCGAACCAATTACAGTTGCATTAAAATCAATATTTTCTAAGTTACCGGGTTTCTTGAATGTTACTCTTACACTTTCTGTTGCTGCATTAAGTTTTGGATAAAAGTTATCTAGTCTTCCATTAAAGCACTTATTGTTAATTACTCCAGCAACTTGTTCTACACTTTTCAAATCGTAAATCGCTTCGTTTAAATCAAAGCAAGAAGTTTTGTCTTTTACTATTACATCAAAGTGTTCAACAAATTTGTTTGTTCCAACTATTGAAGAAACTCCCACAGGGTACGCTCCAAGCATTCCATTTTTTACAATTACTGTTGTTGCTGGGTCTAATGTTAGTGCTTGTTCTGCGCCCGCAGCAAGTTCAAATTGCATCATTGGCATTGAAGATAAATCCGTTTCAATATTTACTCTTGCGGTTTCTGCACATTCAGAAGTTACTTTTACTATTGCTTTTTCAGTAACATCAATTGTAGTGTAAGCATTTGTTGCTGAATCATAGGGTTTATTGTTTAGAGTTACTTTTATACAACTTGGAATTCTTTTTATTTCATCAGCAATTCCAGGGGTTACAATTATTGATTGTCTTGCTTGTAGTGAACCATTATCATCATCAGCAATAAAAAGAATATTTGTGTCTCTTGCAATGCTTGTTAAGTTAAGTGTTGTAACACTCATCCCATTTGAATCTGTTGCCCCTTGTTGTAATGGAATTTGTTCCCCAGTAGCGCTTATCACATATGCTTTCCAAATTGTTTTTGCATTCGAATTATTTGAGTATCTTGTTTTTACAACTACAAATCCATAATTAGCTCCTTCGTAAAGCACATTTGCTTCGCTTTCAGCAACCACAACAATTTGTAGTTGTTCTTTGTTTTTTACTTTCATTCGCATAGCGTATTGACTTTCAATATTATTTATTGCTCTGGGTGTATCAAGTACTGCTTCGTAAATACTTCTATTTCCTGCCGAAGGAGTTTTTGTTATAACTAGATACTCTTTGTAATTAGCATCAGAAAGAGGGGCTAAACTTATTTGTCTTGACAAAAAATTGTTGTCAGGATTAAAAGCAACGTTTACAAGCGCCCCCGAATCAAGTGAAAGTACTAATGATTTTTCGCCATAATCTTTGTCAGTTGTGTTCTTTGCAATTGATTTAATTGTATAATTATCTCCAATTTGAAGTATGTTTACTCCATCATCAACTGGGCTGTATGCACCATCATTTCTTTTTATATAATTTGAAAATAAAAACGGTGGACAATTTGCACCTAAGCAAAATTGTTCGCCTAACTTAAATTCTTTTGAGTAAGTTAAACTTTGATTTGTTCCAAAAAACCCTTCAAAATTAAGTGTAAGTGTATCGCTTGCGTTAGGTGAAACAACTATTTCTACTAAAACCGGTATTTGTCTTGGACCTGTTTGGTTTCCAAGTAATACATTTATTTGTTTAGCATTTGAATCCACTATTGGATTGTATGCTTCTTCTATTGCACTTGCAATATATCTTGAAGAAAGTAATCTTGTTGAACTATCTATTGAGTATGCATCGTTCAAGTACATTCCGTTTGTATCATTAGTGTCTTTTTTACCTGAATAAAAATTAACATACGCATTTGCAGTTCCGGAAGTATTAATAATAAAATCAAATAATGCATAATATGTTTTCCCGGCTAGTATTCTATTGGATTCTCTTTCATCCCCAGTAATTGGGTTTGAATCATAAATTCTTCTTAGCTTCATTTGAACTAAATTATTGTTTGAAAGTTCTTCCGGAGCTATTTGAAAAATAGTTTTTTTCTGAGAGGTTTTCTTTACGTCATAAACAAATCCTTCATAAGGGAAATATTTGTTATAATCTGAAATTATTCTTAAATCAGCTCCAACAAAGTAACTAAGTGTTTTGAACGTTGATGTTCGTATATCTGCTGCTTTTTCAAATACTGAAAATCTTTTTTGTAGTTGGGCCTGGGGAACAATTGCATTAGCATCGTTCATGAAACCAAATGTGATATATCCTTGGCTTGTAATTAAAACAAGAGTAACTTCTTTGTCAAGTGTGGTTATTTGAATATTATCCAAGAAACCTTCAGTTGCAGAAGTATTTGCTCTAACTGAGTAAGTTCCTGCCGGAAGACCTGAGTAAATCACAACCCCGTTTTTGTCTGTACTAACTTCTTTGTCAAAATAACCTTTGAATGAACTATTAAACAATTTTGTTGATGCACCAACTACGGGTTTATTTAAATCGTCAATTATATTTATTTTTAGTTTTGCTCCGCCTTGTAAGAGTTCTACTATTTGAGGACTAGCGCTTCGTCTTAGTTTGTTAAGTAAAACAACTTTTGTTTGAAATCCTTTAGCTTTTATTGAAGCATAATATGTTGCATTAATATCATTCACTGGTGTTGGACCATATACCCCAAAAATATCTGTTTGTTGAGTTACAATAAGATTCATATCTGTTCCTTTTGAAATAAATAATTTTACTTCGGCAGCAACTATTGGAGAAGAATTATTTACAACTTTTATGAATACATTATTTGCAACATTACTATCATTCCCATTCAGAGAAGTTATGCTGTCAAAAAATATTTGTACATCTTTTACTTCACCTGCTTTTATCGAAAAAGACCCATTAACTACTACCCCGTTAGCAAATGCACTGTAAGTATAAGTCCCTTCTTCTAGGTCTACACTTGCTTGTGCTTGAGCATTCAAAAGTACTGTTTGATCCCTATCTAGTTCATCAGTAAGTGTTATTTGTGCATTAGGCAATATTCCTGCAGGACAAGAAGCATAAAAAATTGCTGTTCCTTTAGAAACTTTTTCTTTTAACGTTATTGTTTTTGATTCATCTTTTGAAGAAAGTGTAACAGTTTTTTCTTCATACCCTTGAGCAAATCCTCTGAGTTGGATTGATGTGCACCCAGCAGGTAAATCAAAATTAAATCCAGTGGAACTTGATTGAATTATTGTTTTATTTGGTTTTCCTTCAGCAATACAAATTAGTTCAAGACCGGCACCACTAATTAATTTTCCTTTATTATCTACAACTTTTGCAAAAAAGTTTTTTTGAGCACTTGTTATTAGAGGAGATAATGAAAGCGTAACTTTTGTTTCAGTAAAGATTAACTCTTGACTTAATGGAAAGTACTTTTCTTTTTGTACTGAAACATTTGCTGACTCGCTACAAGCAAAAAAGAATGCTTTTCCAGCTTCATTTGTCTGTAAAGTCAAACTCTTTTCTTCCCCACTGTCACAAACCTGAGAAAAAGTAACTACTGCCCCACCAATTGGCTGCCCTTGTTTTGTTTGAATAGTTAATTCCACATCAAAAGCAGAGTTTTGTATAAAAAGCTCAGACCAAAGTGCTACTATTAATAATAATATTATTATTACTAGGAAAAGAGCAAAACTAGGAATATATTCATCAATTTTGTCAGTAACTTTTAGAATTGGAACAAACTTATCTACTTTTTCGAGTATATCATACCATTTGTCTTCAAGAAAAGAATATAACCCCAAGTTGACTCACTATACAAAATAGCCCTTTTTTGTTAATAAATCTTGCCTTTGTCTAAAACAGTTCAAATATTTAATAAGAAGTAAAATTTATTTCAGATTTACTCATTTTTTTATAAAAATCGTGATCATTTTCAAGAACTTTCCAAGAAGTAAACATCCAATCAAACCCTGTCCAAATAGTAAACCATGCAGCAGGCTCAGCTAATAAAAATAATATTCCTTTTAATAACTGGAATAAATCTTGTGGAACCCCCTCTAGCGGTCTAAAAAATATCACTGCAATAACTGATAAGGCAACTCCACCAAAAACTAGCATCCCGCCATTTTTTTTTCTTAAAAATATTTCTTTTTCAAGTTGCTCATAGTGTTTTTTGAAATGATCTCTAAGTCTTTTTTTTATTATAATTTCAAGATCAGGTTTTTTAATCTCAAGAGGAGTTAAAAATGTCAAGTCTATTACCCCATTTTTCTTTTCTACACTAGCACGTTTTATTTCAGATAAAAAGTCATCAGATAGTGCTCTTTTGTCAAATGTTCTTGGATCAAAATCAGAGAAAATATCATCATACGAACGAATAACTACAGAGATCTCCGATAATTGTAAAGATTTTTGTCTTGCTGCCCACTCGTCTGCTTCTCGAGCAATTTTTTTAATCGCATCTCCACTTTCAGACATATGACAATATAGAGTCTTTTGGATTTTTAATCTTGTGGGTAAGAAAAGAACCGAATAAAGTCAAATAATTAAGAAGTACTAAGCCGCTTCACTTTGATTTTTCCTTCTTTTTTCTTCTTTAAGTAACGCAAGATCTTCCGCTTTGATATAAGCTCCGCGGTAATAAACATACCCTGCTTTTCTATCCGCAAAAAATCTCAAACGAACTCCTTTTTTCTTTAGTTTTCGTAGAGTCCGATAAAAATCTTGTTTTTGTTCTTTGCTTGTTGGTGCAAAGTGGTTAACTGAATTATCTTTATCTAAACCCTTTGTATTAGTTAATGGTATTCGTTTCCCTTTTCTCCAATAATAAGTATATCCAGTTACTTCAGCACTTTTTCTTATTGAAGCCCCTTCTTTTCCACCCCCACCCCATCTAACTTGTGAAACTAAATCTAATTTGCTGGGTAATATGTCGGGAAATTCAGATTTTTTGTAGTTATGTGTATGAATAAGCGATCTGTTTTTTGTGGGGTATTGATATGTTGAACATGCATCTTTAGCTTCATGTGCATTAGCTGAAGCCCTAACTAATCCCCAACGAGGGATATGAATCCAAGCCCTTTCTGTTACTGTTGGGCTTGCTTCAATAGTTTGAGTTGGACTTGTTCGCAAAGTTCGCACTCGTTTTTTGTATTGTCTGCGCATAATAGACGAACGCCTCAACAAAATAAAAGCTTTGCCTAAAAAAAAGAAAAATTAATGTACAACCCATTGCAAAATGCCCTAATAAATGGGGGTTTTAAATTATTCACTTTATAACTTCTGTGCTATTAAAGCAAAATAATTTTATTGTATAAGTGGATGGTGTTTTAGATGAAAAAATTGTGTGCAAGATGTGGAGTTATTTTTGAAGCAAAAACTAATGATGAAAAGTTTTGTTCACCAAAATGTGCTGCAATATTTCAAGAGTCCTCTTTAGGTTATATTAAAAAAAGAAATGATACTGAACGAAAAGTTTATGCTCCTGAAATGTAATTAAATCTAAATCCTAGTTATCGGAAAAGTACTCTAGTAAGTGCTTTTCCATTTCTTCTATTGTTTTTGATAAACCAAATTTGTTTCGAAGTACTGCTGCGCCTTCAAATCCTTTTGCGAGTGAAATAAAATAAGGTCTTGCGTCATTTGGTTTGAGTGAAAACTCTTTTACTAATTCCAAAAATCTTTTTGCTTCGAGCAAAATTTCTTTTTTTGTTCGAAGAGGAATACTTTTTCCTAAAAGTAAAGCGTTTGCTTGTTTAAAGAAAAATGCATCACCCATTGTTGCTCGCCCAATCATTTCAAAATCACACTTTGTTTCTTTTTTCATTCGCAAAACATCTTCTGGACTTCTAATGTCTCCATTCCCAATTAGTGGAACACTAACTTTTTCTCTTAGAAGAGCAATTTTTGTCCAATCAGCATTTCCAGAGTATCCTTGTGTTCCCATTCTTGGGTGAAGAGTGATTGCATCAACGTTAGCTTTCTCTACTTCGTTAGCAACTTCCAAAAAAGTTTGTTTATCAAGTCCAAGTCGCATTTTTATCGTAATTGGTTTATTTGTAGCGCTTTTCATTGCAGAAATAATTTCTCCAACATTAATTGGATTATTCATTATGGAAGATCCATATTTTCCCTTTATTGCTTTTGGGACAGAACATCCAGAATTAAGATCATATCCAACAAAGTTTTCTGGAAATTTTTTTTCAACTATTTCGATCGCTTTTTTAAAATCGCTTGGGTTTGAACCAAAGAGTTGTAAAAAAACGGGTTTTTCACTATCGCTTACCGCAAGCATTCCTACAGTTCTTTTGCTTTTCATTAAAATGGCTTTTGAGGAAATTAGTTCGGTGTAAACAAGGGCGGCACCATTTTCTTTTGCAAGTGTTCTAAATGCAACATTTGTGTAATCTGCCATTGGGGCGAGAAATAATTCTCCCGCAAGTTTCAATGAACCTATTTTTTTCATAATTAACTCTTAATTAGTTGACTTAATAAAACAAAGTGATTTGACAAAGGATTAGCTGGCGGACACAAAGAATTATTTTATTGTTATTACTGCATCTACTGCAAAGCAGCCGTTCTCGGTTACGAATACAGGATTAAATTCTATTTCTTTTATTTGAGGGTAAGTCAAAACTATGTTTGATACAGCTTTTAGCATTTTTTTGAGTGAATCAATGTCATACTTTTTCTTTGTCCGGTAACCTTGCAAAACTTTTGTTCCTTTTACTTCTGAAAGCATTTCCTCAATATCTGAATCATTAATAGGGGCAATTTTTTGGGAGAAGTCCTGCATTATTTCAACAAATATTCCCCCCAGTCCATAAGTAACTGCTTTTCCAAATTCAGTATCAATTGCGGAAACAAGAACTTCTTGTCCGCTTAGCATTTCCTGTAAAGCAAATCTGGGTTGGATTTGCATGCTTTTCATTTTTTCAGACATTAGCTGAATTTGTCCCTCAAGTTCTTCTTTGTTTTGAATATTTGCTTTAACTAAGCCCACATCTGTTTTGTGTGCTAAACCGCTGGCAGTTTTTAACGCAACCGGATAATTTAGGTGTGCAAAATCAACTTCTTCTTTTTTTGAAAAGAAAATTGTTTTTGGAGTAGCTATTCCAAATTCTTTAAGTAAAATAAAGGATTCTTCCATAGATAGTTGTTTTTTTCCAAAAAGCATTTTTAGTATGGCTTTATTCGGTTTTACTTTTTGTTCAAATGATTTTTTTAGCTTCTTTCTATTTGTGTATTCGGCAAGTCTTGACAGTGCTTTTATTCCTCTTTCAGGAGTTTCAAACTCTACTACTCCGTGTTCTTTTAAGTATCTGCGTGGATGTGAAACTGCAGTTCCGCCCAAAAACGAAGCCATAATTGGTTTCTTTTTGTTTAATGCAGCAATAATGTCAGCAACTCTTTCAGGATTTGTCATACTCTGGGGAGTAAGTAGAGTATAAACAATATCTATTGCTGGATCATCTTGTATTGTTTTTAGTGCAGTTCGGTAATCAATGGGTTTTGCATCCCCAATTAAATCAAGTGGGTTTGATGCGTGCGGATTTATTTCTTTTACCGCAGCTAGTGTTTTTGGACTAAAATTAGGTAGAACAAAATTGTGTGCAGCGGCAGAATCCGCAGCAATTACCCCCGGTCCGCCAGCATTTGTAACTACCCCTAGTCTAAAAGAATTTATTTTTTTCATTTTTGATAAAAGTTTTGCCATATCAAAAAATCCTTCAATTGAGTTTACTCTCAAAATGTTTGCTTTTTTGCATGCAACTGAAAATATTTTATCATCAACACTCATCGCGCCTGTGTGCGAAGAAGCAGCTTTTTGTCCTTCAACTGATCTGCCAGATTTTATTAGAATTACTGGTTTTTTCTTTGCAAGTTTTGCGGCTTCTTTTAAAAATAGCTCTGCATTTTTCACTGATTCCATGTAAACAAAAACGGATTTTGTTGCAGGATCTTTTTCTAAATATGAAAAATAACTAGCTTCGCTTAAGAAAGATTTGTTTCCAGTTGAAATAAATTTTGAGAAACCTACTTTTTCTTGTCTTGCCCAATCAAGAATTGCTGTGCATAATGCTCCCGATTGTGAAACTACTGCTATGTGTCCATATTGTGGGAAAGTTGCTGAAAAAGAACCATTAAACCCATTTTCAGTGTTTATTACTCCCAAAGTGTTTGGCCCAACTACTGCCATTTTATGTTCTTCAATTATTTGTCGCATTTCATCTTCGAGTTTTTTCCCTTCTTCTCCAATTTCTGAAAACCCGGCAGTTATAATTATTGCAGCTTTAATATTTTTTTGAGCACATTCTTTTAGGACGGCAGGAACAAATTGTGCAGGAACACAAATTATTACCGAATCAACAGGTTTAGTTACTTTTAGAATTGATGGGTAAGCAACAATCCCTTGAATTTCTTTTTCATTGAGATTTATTGGAACTATTTCTCCTGCAAAATCAGCTTCAATTAAATTTTTTACTATTGCATAACCCACTTTTCCAGGAGTGTTTGATGCCCCAATAATAGCAACTCGTTTTGAGTTAAACAATTTTTCTAAATTAATAGGAACTATATTGCTAGGCATGCAACAATAATATAATAAGGGTATTAAAAAGTTTTGGACATGCAGAATTGTTAAACATTTAATTTTTGGAACAAGATTTAATCTTGTCCAAAAAAATCAGTTTTAATTTAGTTATTCTTCTTCAACAAATTTTTTTATTGCATCATAGTTGTCCACTATAAGCTTTGCTTTACCTTTCCCAAATTGAAATGGAAATGTGTCTGTTTCATTTCGCTTTAGTATTATCATTTTGTTTCCTTTGAACTCTCCGTATTCAACAACCATTTTTCATCACCTATGATTAATCTGCCCTTGGAAATACTTAAAAAACTACTTAAATGTTTGCTTGGAAAGTTCTTTATGGAAGTAAGCGAAAAACAAAAAACAACCATTACTGTGCCAGTGCCACAACCCAATTTAGTTGCCCCAACTATTTTAGAGCCAGCTAAAGAAAAAATTGCTTTAATTTATTCTATTGAAGACCCTGCAGGGATGCTTATAGCTGAAAAAATTAAGGAAATAGGTAAACCTGATTGGATAGAGTTTTATGAGATAACTAAAGATATTGTCTTTGCTAATTTAACCAAAGTTAAAGAGAGTAAAGTTGTTTTTCTTTCGCGTCACCAAAGTGCAGTTGGAACTAAGTCCCTCACTGTGCACATGATTGGAAATTTTGGGGAAGCAAAGTTTGGTGGAAAAGCACGAACGTTATCAGGCACTCTCCCAAAAATTGGGGCAAATTATTTACGAACACTAAATGAAAAAAATACTTCTTCAGGTTTAAATAAACAAGGTTTTGTTGTTACAATGGAAGTTACTCACCACGGCCCTTTTTCAAACAAAGGTTGTGTATTTATTGAAATTGGTAGTTCTCCGGCGGATTGGAAAAATCCACTAGCAGCAAAGATAATTGCAGAAACCATAATTAGCGAAACTTTCAAGATTAATTCTGATAAAGTTGTAATTGGTTTAGGGGGAGGACATTATGCCCCAGATTTTACAAAACTCCTTCTTCGCCAAAAATTTTCTTTCGGACACATTTGCCCAAAACACCAGCTTGAGAATCTCAACAAAGAACTCTTGCTAAATATGATTGAAAAAAGTGGCGCAACACAAATAATTCTTGACTGGAAAGGGCTTAAAGAAAACAAAGAAAGGATTATGTTTCTCTGCGAAAAATCAAGAATGCCAATAGAAAGAGTGCAAACTTTGTTAAAATCTGATGCTTAAAATTAAAACTAATAACACTCAAATCACATTATTTTTTCGAAAGATAATATTCTTTAAATTTTTCAAGCGCTCGCTTTCTGTGGCTTATTGAGTTTTTTTCTTCTTTTGACATTTCGGCAAAAGATTGGTTTTTTCCTTCAGGCATAAAAAGTGGATCCCAACCAAATTCACTTTCTGATTTAGGCGCCACTATTTTTCCTTT
This sequence comes from archaeon, assembly GCA_041664905.1. Lineage (GTDB taxonomy): Archaea > Iainarchaeota > Iainarchaeia > Iainarchaeales > JAAZKV01 > JAAZKV01. The sequence continues at coordinate 20,412 of JBAYJX010000002.1, forward strand.
AACTATTCCTTCAAAGAAAAGAATTTCTTTTCCATTATAATACCCAACCATTGTTTTTGCAAAACAATTTGAATTATTGAGTTTTTGGGTTATTTGATAAATCCCTTCTCTTCCAACTGAATTCAAAAACCATTTTATTAGTGGGCCAGGAAAACCATTTAAAGCATCAAGATAAAGAGAGGTATCTTCTACAAGTAGTTCTCCTTTGTGGTGCTTCTGAGCCTCAAGTAGTTTATGTTTTATTACTTCCATCGGGTCCGTGCTTTGTATTTCATCAAGATCAATGTTTAGTTGTTCAACCTTAATTTCTGGAAAAAGAATTTGGTTAAACTCTTCAAGTTTGTGCTTGTTTCCAGTAATAAAATATAAAACCATTTTAATTCACCACATTAAATTTAGTTACAAACTCCTGAATAGATTCATTTGTTATATCTTCTGGTTTAATTAAAACATTTTTGAATATTTCTTTTTCTAGGTTTTTTGCAAACTTTACAAATTTCTCTGAATGTGCAATTGCTACTTCACTTTTGTTTAAATTGTAGCGTTTATAAAAATCACCTAGTCTTTCTTGCATACTTGTTACCCCATATGGCGCCACCCTTAAATCTGAATAAGCAAATATGGCTAAACCCAAATCATTATTCCAAAAGCTCTTGTTTAATTTTTGAATTTCTTTGTTTTCTAAAAGAAAAATTACTCGTTTGTTTGCACCAATTTCTTTTGCAATTAAATTATTTGCAATAGTATCATTTTGACCATACTTCGTAAAAAACTCTTTTTGTTTTTCAATGAAAAACTCAAGTCTATTGCGATCTAATGCTTCAAGTAAATTATTTTTAGAAGAATTAGTAAAATCCATTTTTACAATATTTCCTAAATCATGTATTAAACAAGTGGCAATAACATTTTCAGCATCAATTGATTTATTGCACCCGTATTTGTTGCATTCCTGTTTGTTGTATGCATTACAGATTTGATCAGCTACTCCGGCGGTAAAAATCATGTGTCTTCTTAAGTTTAGTGGAATAAAGTAATCTTCATAAATTTTGTTAATTGATTTAATTATTTCTTTGCTTTCCATAAACCAATTTAGCCACGTAGCAATTAAATAGATTTGGAATTATTTTTTTTGTTTTGAATTATCAAAATAGAAACTACTCCAATTAATAGCAACAGGATAGAAATTGGATTTGAATCAGGTATTGAAACAAATGGATCTTTTTTGTCAACGCTAAAAAATCTTTCAACAGTGCAACCCCCAAAAAAAGATACTGTTGCATAATAACTTCCTTTAGGAGGACTAGGGACTATCCAATCCTTAATTATAGATATATTTTTGGTTTTTGTACAAAGCGGACTTAATTGGTGTCCACTCAAATTGTCTTTAGGATAAACCAAATTTCCAGATAAATCATAAATGTTCATATCTAATTGTAACTCTGATTTACACAAGTAAGATACTGCAAGACCTTCACTCGAAGAATAGGAATCGACTGAAAAACTAGATATGTTGCAATCCTCTTGTTCGCACCCAAATCTAAGGCACCAAGCAGCACGAAGTTGAGCCATTAGTGCAGGATCATCAGAGGGCGAAGACACACTATCAAGGGCAAATGTTGCTGACAAAGCCGATAAAATCAATAGAACAGTAATTAGTTTTATTGTCAAAAAATTTTTTACCATAATAATCACACAAATATAAAACAATATTAATTACATGCTCTTACATCATTTTGCCAATTAACCCAAAACCCCATAGTTGAGTTTGGCGAAGTAACATTATTGTAACTACCAGATTTACCATCTAGTGTTGGAACCCAAGTTGAGAGAGAACTTCGTTTTCCTAATGTAAACCAATTTGAAATTTTTATCCCAGGAATAAGATTAAATCCGTTATAAAGAGTTAAATTTATTTTACTTGCAACACCATATTTGTTAAGGGGTATATCACAATACCCTTCAGAATAAATCCAGTATGCTTTATTATTATTTAAAAACGCATTGGAAAAATAAGGGTCAATCCCAACATATTTTCCTGTTTGATTATCAAGATCCGCAATATATGTAAAATTTTTGCACATTTGTAAATCAGATGCTTTTACGCTAGTTAATGTAGGAAAACTAACTAAATTCCAGCCGGGCTTAATGTGGGTTACTGGGTCAGAAATAATTGTGTCTGCTAAAAGAGTTCCAACTGTACCCGAACAAGAGTAAGGTGCATTGGGATCAGTTAAGTCCGGGCAAGGAGTGCTTGTATTCGCAAGGTAATTAGAACAAATTGTTTGATCAAACAAGTTTTGGATTATGCCTAAATCAACAGTGTCAACATCAAGATCTTTATCAATATCCCCTATACTTGCATAGTTTGAATTTGCACAAGAAGTATTTAAACTCCCGGCAACAATTTCTCTTAACAAATTACAAGAATTATATCTAGCACCATCAGAAAAAGTAATATTAATTTTTCTCACAGCCCCATTAAAATCTAGATACAAATAATCTCTTTGATTATTTCGGCAACTAGCAATTACTTCTTGGCCAACAGTTGTTTTTCTCCACAGCCCATTAGTAATATTTACTGCAGATTTAGTAATATTAGGACTCAGAATAGCATACACATCAGTAGGAATAGTAATATTCAAAACGTTTATACTTTCTCCTCGTAAATATCCCCCACTTGGAAGAGAAATATTTCCAAATCCACCAGATACACAAATTGCGCCCTCACCACCATAAAAATTATTTTGTAACTCGTAAACTACTTTTTTTATTGTTCCTGTTGGACACGTTACCTTTGCTAACCCTTCTGGATTTGGAGTTGAGGTAGAGGCATGAAAACTAATATCTCCCGCACAATATGCACCCCCAGTAATAATATTTTCCGCATCCCACATTCCAGCCATTCCACTCATACAAACTCCAGTTGCAACAATATCTGAATTTCCTCCAGAAACACAAATTGCTCCTTCCCCACCATAAAAACTATTTGTTACTTTGGAAACAATTAATTTTGTTGTCCCGGCAGGACAAGATACAGTTGGACTAGCCCCTGGAATCGGATCAAATGATTGATGAAAAGTTGTATCTCCAATACAACTAGCCCCCCCAGTTAAAGCAATTTGATTATCCCACAAATTCACTGCCCCACTCATACAAACTCCGCTTGCAACAATTGCAGAACCAGAAGGCTGAACACAAATTGCGCCTTCCCCACCATAAAAACTATTACTTATCTTAAACATAGACATCTTTGTTGTTCCGCTAGGACAAGAAACTAGTGTAGTAGCGCTTGGGAGAGGATTAAATGAAGTGTGAAAAGTAGTATCCCCCAAACAAAATGTCCCACCGTTTGAAAAATTTTCATGCCCCCACAAATTTACTACTCCACTCATACAACCTCCACTCGCAACAATACTTGGCGAAGACGCTGTTCTAGTTCCAGAGGCACCAAAATAAATAAAGACATTAACATTTGAATCAACATTAGAAATTGGGTTAGTGTATCCTGCCCCATCATAAAAATATAATTTTGTTGAATCCCAATCTATTGTTGGGTCAAATAATCTTCCTGAAACCACTCTAAACTGATCTATTGATTTTACAAAGGGAATAACAGAAGAATTAACTGGAACAAAATATCGGGCAAGATTAGTTTCATCAACATTTGATAAACCAAAAATTCTGTTATTTGGATCAGTGGTTAAATATTTTTTAGGAAAATCAAAGAATGCGTTGGTCCCTAAGCAAGAAGGACAAACTGGCGCTCCAACAACACCAGTACTTACCGCAGGTGTCTGGGAAAACACGGGTTCAGTAATATCAACGCTAGAATAGCCAGTGCACAAATCAGCGAGTACTAGGCTTGAAAAAAATAGCAAAAATAAGCTGATAAGAATTTTATTTGCCATGACAATTATTACTGTGTTTAGATATAATAACATAACTCTACGAGTTGGGATAAGAAAATTTTTCTAAAATAGAGTATCAAAAGCTTTCTTTCCTTCTATTCCTTCCATGTAACTCATTCGGGCATCAACGTATTCCTGAATCTTTTTTACTAAATCAGGAGTTAGGTGTTTGAATCTCCCTTGCATCATTAAATAATCTTCAACAGGTTTTTTTTCAGTTGGTTTAAAATTAAATTTCAAAACTCCATCTTCTATTTCATATAGAGGAAATACATTTGTGTCCATTGCTTTTTGAGCAATTTCTAAAGTGATTGAAGAATCTATTTTCCAACCAGGAATACAAGGAACCATTACGTGTAAGAGCGAGGGACCATTTACTTGGAGTGCTTTTTGTACTTTCATTTTCAAATCAAATAAATTTGCTACGCTTGCGCTTGCAACATATTTTATTCCGTGCGCTGCTGCAATAAATGGAAGAGGTTTTTTTGGTAATTGTTTTCCAGGAATTACTTTTCCTGCAGGAGTAGTTGTTGTATTTGCATAAGGGAAAGTTGCTCCGCTTCTTTGGATTCCTGTGTTGTGTACAACTAATCCATTTGCTACAAAGTTGTGTTCTCCTTCGACTCGCAAATCAAGTGTTGGTTCAAGTCCTTTTTTAATTATAGAAGTTATTTTTTTGGTTTCAAAATGATCGTTTCCAAACAAATAATTCCTTTGCTTAGCTTGATTTGCATACTTTAATAAAGCGCCTCTTTTTCCACTAAAGCACACATATCCATAAGTTGAATCAGCTAATAATTCACGTTCAACAACCAAAGTTCCTTTTTCTTTTGTTTGTTGATGAATTTTTCCCACTCGCACGTCCATTGTCTGGAGTAATAATCTTAGTGTTCGTAAGAGTTCATAGCTTGCTGAAACATACCTGTTGCTTTTTCCAGTTTTGTATCCATCTGAAAGCATTAGTCCTTCAACAAAAGCTTGTTTTTCTTCTAAAGATAGAGTAAATACCCAACCGGGGATAATCTTGTTTTTAGCTCCTTTCCCAAAACCTAAAGAATCAATAAATCGGGCTATATTTATTGAATTTAAGTGTAGTTCATCTTTGTTTTCGCTTAAGCAGTGTTTCCATAAAAGACTTTCAATTAAACTCTTGGCATCTTCTCTTCCTTTTTTTCCTTCGGGAAGAGAGAATCCAGTTTCAGCTTTTTCTGTTCTTGTCCATCCGTCACCAACATATAGCCCTAAGAATTTCATTAGGGTTGTTGAAGATTTTTCAGGCAAATGAACTTCATTAATTTTGTTCACTTTGTAATCTCCTTTATGGGACTCTTCAATTGAATTGAAAACAAATGGCTCGCCGGATAGTCCTTTCTTTAATGAAACTACTTCGTCACCAACCTCTAATTGTTCAACCATTTTCCAGACGAATTGATTTTGTCCAGATTTACCGTTTCTTTGTAATACAAGGAATGGATGGTTTCCAGTAGCTTTTATTGTGTTAGAGGCAGTATTTATTTCAAATACTCTTTTTACCCCATTATCAAATACTCCCGTACAGGGTTTTAGAGTAAGCTCGTGAGTTTTTTGATCAAATGCATAAACCAAGTCACCAATTTTTATTTCAGTGATTTTTTTCAACCCGTCTTTTGTCATTATTAGTGAATCCAGCGATAGGCAATTCATGTAAGCTTCGTTATCTGTTACAATGTAAAGCACTTTTTGTCCTCTTTCTAGTGCTCCACTTAGTGCTCCAAACCCAATATCAAACATTGCTCCATCTCCGCCAATTGCAACTACATTTGTTGTAATGTTTTTTTTCATATTTAGTGCAGCTCTTACTCCGCTTGCTACTGCAGCAGTATTCTCGAAAGCACAGTGTACCCAAGGTACTTCCCAAGAGGTTTCTGGATATGGAGTTGAAACTACTTCCATGCAACCAGTTGCTTCTACAACTATTGTATCTGCCCCACAGGCTTTCATAATATGTCTTAGTGCTAGTGCTTCTCCGCACCCGCCGCAAGCTCTGTGTCCGCTTGCAAAATATTCTTTTTCATCAATTCCAAGTATTGCCATAAACATCAATTCCTCTCAAAATATTTTTTCATTAAATTAACATTATTTTTTACTAATTTAATTGTTTCTGGTTTCATCATATTTTTTTGTGCATGAAGCATTATTGGTCTTACTGATTCTATCTTTTTTCCAAACTTTTCCATCCAAGCTAGTCTAGGAAACATCCACAAATGAAATCCGCCTTCAGTATCTTCGTTTTGGAATAAATATACTTCATTTAACCCGAGGGCTTCTTTCATCCCTTTTCTTGTTTTGTATATTAATTCAATAAACTCTTTGCGCTCGGAATCATTAAATTCTAGTATTGACTTGGCTTTTCTTTTTGCGCCAGCAATCATAAATCCAGGGATTGGAACTTCCCAATCTTGGCCAACAACAAAACTCTTTGATTCAAAAACAATTTGATCTTCAAACGGGTAATTGTCTTTAATTTCCATCCATCATCACTTCAACCAATATCCTTCTTTTCCTTTTATTATTGTTTCAAATGCCGCAGCAATTCTTTTTCTATCAATATCTCTTCCACCTAATCCAGCAATAAATCCTGTTACTTTTGTTTTCGAAGTTTTGAGCGCTGCTTTTGTATCTGTTGCAAGTGGTCCTTCGTAACCTATAGAAATATGTCTGTCAATTACTCCAAGAGATTTTATTTTTTTACAAGCTTTAATTATTTCTTCAACCGGGAAAGGTCGTACACATTTTAATCTAATTATTCCTACTTTTTTTCCTTTTTTTCGCATTTCTTCTACTACTGCTCGAGCTGAACCAGTTGATACTGCACCAACTGTCATTATTGCATACTCAGCATCTTTCATCTCAATTAATTCAGCAAGTCCATCTCCATAACTTCTACCAAATTCTTTTGCAAATTCTGCGCTCACTTTTGGAATTATTTCTAGTGCTTTAAGCATTGCGTTTTGGTATTGTTCTTTAAATTCAAAGTAAGTGTTGGGTTGAGCAAAAGCGCCTATAGAGATAGGTTTAGATGTGTCCAAGAAATTAAGTGGTTTATATTCTGGTAAAAACCCATCTACTTTTTCAGCATCTTCAATTTGTATTGGTTCATACACGTGACTTAATGCAAACCCATCAATGCAAACCATTACTGGCATCAAAACATTTTCATTTTCAGCTATCTTGTAAGCCATTATTGTTGTGTCAAATGCTTCTTGGGCAGATTCACAATATAATTGTATCCAACCTTGGTCGCGTTCACTCATTGTATCGGAGTGATCGTTCCATATATTTAGTGGACCAGATAAAGCTCGATTTGCTACTGCCATTACTGCAGGGAAACGTGAAGCAGAAATTATTGGAATTATTTCATGCATTAGTGCTAGTCCTTGTGAAGCTGTTGCAGTAAAAGAACGTACCCCTGTCGCATATGCTCCATAAAGTGCCGAAGCAGCAGAGTGTTCACTCTCAACAAGAATTAATTCTGCATCCATTTCTCCATTTGCAACAAATTCACTTAATCTTTCAGGAATTAAAGTACTCGGAGTAATTGGATACATTGGCAAAACTTTTGGTTTACAAAGTTTTACTGCATGCGCAACTGCATCTGCTCCTGATATAACAACTTTTTTTGGCATAAACATCAATCCACAAATACTTCTTTCTTCACTAAATTTATTTCTCCTCTATTTTATAACTAATCGCTTTTACGGGACAAATTTTTGCACAAATCAAACAACCCTTGCAATAATCATAATTAACCAAGTATCTTCCTTCTTTATCTCGATATATTGCCGCATCAGGACAACTCATCCAGCACTTTGAACACTTAATGCATTTTGCTTGATCAATTTCTGGTTTGAATGTTCTCCATTCCCCAGTCTTATATGCTTTTGTTGAGCCAGGATTTGTTATAATTGCTCCGCAAGTAATCTCAACTTTTCCGTCCGCGGAAAAAACTTTTTTATTTTCTTTTTTTGTTTCTTTTGCCATAAAATCACTATTTTATTTACTTCAAATTTCTATTGAAATTCTCAGTGCCATAAAATCACTATTTTATTTACTTCAAATTTCTATTGAAATTCTTAGTATCATAAAAATCAACTAAATTATCTTCTAGCTCTTCGCATTTTTGCGGCTCTTGATCTCCCACCACTTGCAATAATTCCTGCGCCCACTAGTCCGCCAGCCACACCTACCCCGCCAGCAATCATCCCAAATTTTTGCATTGGAGTAAACCTTTTTTTGTTTTTTATTTCTTCAGCATTTTTCTGTTGGCTCGATTCATTATTTTTGTGAGATTTAAATAAATTTAATGGGTTTAATTTAAGATTAGGATTAACTGGACTATAGGGATGCATTGGACTTGCAGGAGACAGGGGAAAAACTCGCGAAGATGCAGGACGTGTTGAAGTCAACTTAGTTGTTTTCGCTTGCACACTACTTGGCCCCATAGCTAATGTTGTTGCAAATATTCCGGCAGCAACTGCTTTTCCAACTCTCCCAAACCGACTTGGTTTCAAATTATTCCTTTTTACAACCATAATTATCAAATCATTTTATTTTTCTTTTAATGCATTTTCATAAACTTCTTTTATTGCATTAATATTCTTTTCAACCATTGGCCCTTTGCTTCCCATTTGTTGTTGTATTGCTTCTTCTAAACCTTTAATACTTACTTCCCCTGTTAGTGCACTAAATGCACCTAAAGCAGCAATATTCACAAATGGTTTGCCAATTACTTTTAGAGATACTGCTGTAATATCAACGCATTTTATTTTTGCTTTTGTTTTAAGTCCAAGTTCACTTGGTTTTTTGTTCGAGTTAACTATTATTAGTTTGCTTACTTCTTCATTAAAACTTTTTAACAGAGTTGGATCAAGTATTATTGCATAATCTGCTTCGTAAACTAATTCTCTTAGAGTAATTTGTTTATCATCTATTCTACAATAACTCTTTACCGGAGCACCCATTCTTTCTACTCCAAAATTTGGAAAAGCTTGAGAATATTTTCCATCTTTAAATGCAGCTACTGCTAAGACTTGAGCACTAGTAACAGCCCCCTGCCCCCCTCTTCCTAAAAAAATTATTTGTTTCAAATCAACTCACCTAATGTTTAAATCTTCAAGACTATTTTGTTAATTCTAGAGTTTAAAAAACTGCCCCTTTGTACAATTGACGAAGAAATTGTACTCGCCCAAAATTAAATTTGTGCTCCTTCAAGCTCTTTTGGTAGAGCAATTATTTTTTCAAAACGTTTAGTCACATCAACTTCTTTTCCACGAAAAATAAGCCTTATTCTTACAGCGCCCTTAGGAAAGGTAAAAGTAAACCCAATTCTTTCTAGATGTTTAATTGGCTTGCCTTGCAAGAACTCTTCCGAGCTTTTGCCAGTTAGTCTTTCAATTACCGCTTGCATATTTTCTTGATGGGTAATATTTTCAAGCACTAATTTTCTTGGAGCACTCTTTCTTTTAACTAGCCTATATGCCAGGCTTAATCTTTTTTTAATTATTTTATCGGCAGCAATTGCTGGCGGCAATACAATGTCTACAGGAACTTTACCATCAAGCCATGCACGAGTGGCAATTTCTTTACTACCATAACTTCTCACAATTTCTTCCCAATCAATTCTTTTTAGTGCAGAAGTTGTAAGTTCTGCTTTTTGTCTTGGGTTATATTTTATCCCCACAGTCTTTGCTGTTTGTGTAGCATATCTTCCAGTGTTTTGGGTTCTCTTAGCTGTTCCAAAATAAAGTTTTGTGTTTGGAACAAGCCCTCTCCCAAAACCAAATGCACGATTTATTCCCCTTCTTGTTAAACCAGTTTTTGTAGTGTCTTTGCGGTCAGCGTGTCTTCTCAAATTAGCCTAATCAAGTTGCCACCACATTTACAATTTTATCTTTGTATCCTTAATATTCTCGCCAAGTATAGCTTTTTTTAAATTCCCTTTAGTAAAGAGATTAAATATTTCTGCAGGGGCTCCATTTAATTGTTCTGCGAGTTGTTCTAGTTTTCCTTTCATTCCGCCTGTTACATCAACTGATTTTGACTCACCCACTTTTTCCAATATTTTTGGAACGTTTGCTCGGGTAATTTCTTCAATTAGTTCTGCTTTAGAATCAACTTTTGGGTCCGCGGTGTAAATTCCATCCACATCTGTTCCCATTAAAACTTTTTTTGGTTTAAAGTGTTTTGCAAGTTGTGCAATTACTTTGTCTCCGCTCATTACGCTCCAAACAAGTTCTTTGTCTTTAACCATTATCCCAGTACTAATAGGAATTAATCCTTCCTTTAGTGCTTTTTCGTATGGAGCAAAGTCAAATTTAGTTATTTTTTTGTTTGTTTGTTCACACACTTCATAACCAGGAATAAGTTTTGTCTTAAGTCCTTCTTGCTCAAGGGCTTTTGCCACGCTCTCCCCAACAAAGTTACAATCCTTGTTTGTTTTTTCTACCCCTTTCTTTTGTTCTTCAGTAGTTATCCCATTATTCAAATTGTACATTTTTACATTTGTATGACCAAATGGACCTACTCCACAAACAAGAGCCACTTTTGCTGGCTTTTTTTTAAGTGCGCTCGCAAGTTCTTTTGCGGATTGTTTTAGTATGTCTTCATTCATTTCAAACTTGTTATCCGCTTTTTGGGTTATTGAAGAACCACCAAATTTTATTACACACAAGTCATTCACACAAGCACCTAAAGAAAATTAAAAAAGAAATTATTCAAGTTGAACAATTCCTTTCTCTCCATCAACTTTTACTTTTTGTCCAGTTTTAATTTGAGCAATATCTATTTTGTCTACGCAAGGAATTTCTGAAATTATTGCTCCAACTGCAACAATTGTTTCGCATTCTTTGTTTACCAAAGCTAATGGTGCAGTTCCTTGTTTTTTCATCCTGTATAATGCATAGCTTCCCACAGTTGAACCTTTTCCTTGTGGAAAAACTAGTATTTTTCCGCTAACACTTTTTCCTTCTAGTTCGTGTCCTTTTTCTGTAACTATTCCGTTTGCAGGATCAACTCCGCCAAAGAAACTTACTCCTTGTGTTGTGACAAGTGCTTCTCCGCTTGCAACCCCTGCACAAATTTTTCTTCCTTTTAGTTCAATCATTGTTTCACATCCTTCGAAGCTTCAGTCTGAGAAGGCTTCGCAAAATCTGAAGGATTTTGCTGAGCCTTGCATGCTTCTTCAACTAACTTTTCTATTGGCAAAATTTTTGTTTTGGATTGATTCTTGGAATATGCATAGTAGCATCCTTTTGCTGAGTCGGTTGCAAGACACTTGAATCTTCCTTTTATTGGTGCAACAACACAACATGTATCTGCAGCAAACTTTGCTCCAGCATCTTCAATTATTTTTGAGTAACCTGCATTATCAGCTATTTTCTTTGTTGGTCTAGCCGTAGTTATCCAAAATTCTTTTGTTACTTTTTTGCCTTTTAATAAATCTGCTAGTTTTGCAATTTCGTGTATGCTTGCGTGTGGACAACCAACACTTACAAAATCTACTTCGCAGTCCATTGTCATATCAGCTATTGCTTTGTCTAATTCTATTTGTGTTACACTAACTTCTTCAGTAGGCACAGGAGTTTTGTTTGGAGTTATTCCTTCTATGTGAAATATTGCAGCTCCGCCGTATGTTGCAATGCTTGCTGAAAATGATTTTAGTTCTTCAACACTTGCTTGGGTTATTCCAGTAATATAAGCTGGTTTTGATTTTATTTTGTCCCCAATTACTTTTCCTAATGCACCAAATTTGTCTGTTCCTTTTACTTGGGCTTCCACTTTTACTTTTATTTGTGCATTTCTATTTTGATCTAGTTGCATTCCATAAAGAGGAGTTTTCCCTGTTAGTGCTGCGGCTAGTGCACTTGGTCCACCTTCTCTATTAGTTCTTGCACCTAAAACTGAATTAGCGTACGCAACAGCTGAACTTTCACTCCATGCAATGTGTTGATTAAAGTGTGGAGTATTTCCAACTAAGTAAGGAGTACAAGTGCAGGTTGTAATTATTCCCATTTTTGCGAATGCCTCTATTACTTTTCTTTGTTTTATTGCAAAATCTTCTGGTATCCCTAAAACTTTGTAATTTTCTAAATCCATTCCCGCAGGGTTTAGGGTAGTGAGAACTTTTACTTTTCCATCTTTTGCCAAGTCATCTAAAAAATCAAGACCAGCGTCTCCGAGGTTATCATAACTTACGCCCGCAATTTGTACACTTGTTACATCAACAAGTTTTTCTGCGCCGTAGATTTCTCCAAGCGCAACAAGTATCCCCATTGATTTTTTTACGGCCTTACCTTGTTTTCCATCAAGCATTTCTTGTTCTTCTTTGTTTAGTTTCATCAAATCACATCCTTATGCTGTTTTCTTAACTAATTGTCTAAATTTAACTGCAAGCTTACCGTCCAAATAATCTAGGGCTTCGCGTTGAAATTCACGATCGGTTTTATTCAAGGGCGAATAAGCTCGAATTGTTTCTGCTAAATCTCTTGGTTTTGATTTTAATCCTTCTGCAAATAATGTTGTTACTAAATTCACAATTCCTGGTTCACCACTTTGTAATCCTGATACTAATTTGTGCTGCCACTCAACTTGATACCTAACAAATGGATGTAAGTGAGAAGGAATTTTTGAGAGATCTGAAAAAGCTGCAAGTCTCTTTGAAGATTCACCCAGGGTAACATCAACAGCTAATTTTTGTAATTGGTCTTTTTTTGTAATATCTATTTTTTCTTTTGCAATTCTTTCTTTTATATCAGCTCTTTCGCCCATAAACATTGCTCTTCTAAATCCAATATAAGCCCCGTTTGCTTCAAAAAATTTATCTGCAAATACAACCCCGTCTCGTACAACATTTTTTCCGATTTCGTTAAGTGCTGGAAAAGAGCCGTGTTTTGCCATTGCTTCCACTATTGCTTTGGAAGCACTTTTCTTGTACCTGCTTTCAAATAATGGTTGCATGTATTTAGCGCTTCTTGTTTCATGGGACTCTTCTTTTTTTTGCCCTAAGGATTGCACCGCATCTCGGAATCTATCATGAGTCATTCCAGCTATTCGAGCTTGGGCTCTTTTTTTTCTTCCCCCACCCATTGCTTTAACATATTCTGCAGCATAGAGGGATACTCTTTGAACATGACCTAAATTATGAGCGCTGGTTAGTTCCCCTTTTTGGCCCATTTTTCTAAAAGCTGCTCGCATGTATCTCCCAGCAACTTTCTCTCGTTGAGTCCAACTTGAAAACTTTGCACGTCTTGATTTTATTTGCATAATTTCATCCACCAAAATGCTTTCACAAGTTACCCGCCAAAATCTAAATTAATTAACTGTGCTTCTTTTTTCGGGTTACAATAAATAACTATAACATCATCTCTTTTTTATTATTACTCCTTTGTCTCTTTTAGCACTAAACTCTAACAAATCCCCTTCTTTAATACTCACAGTCGCATTATGCACTCCAACAATACAAGGAATTTTGTATTCTCGTGATAAAATTGCTACATGACTGCCTGCACCACCCTCTTCAGAAACAATCCCTTTAGACTTCATGACATAAATCATTTCTTCAGGCATTAATCGAGTTACAACAACTATTGAGCCTACCGGAACTCGTGTTAAATCCTTTTTTGATTTTACAATAAATGCCTTGCCTTCAATAGTTCCAACTGATGCAGTTACTCCAGTAAGCACAGACGGAGGATTTGTTTTCTCAAACGGATCCATTTGTTTTGCAAATTGTTTTTCTGCACTCACGCCACATAATATTTCCCTTCTGCCTTTAGTGTATAAATATACCCCAAACTTTTTTCTTTGCAGGGTAGTAGATACTAGGGATTGTTTAATACTGGTTTTTGACTCAAATATTTTTAATAGTTCAGCAGGAGTTAAATAATACAACACAGATTCTGGCACTAAAAGCCTTTTGCTCAATTCCAAAAATAGTTTTTTAAGAATTATTTTTTCACACCGTATATAAGGCATATCAGAACGTATTCTCTCAATTTGTCCTTCAAGCGCCAGTCTTACTTGTTTATCTTTAATGCTGGATAGGGCATCGGCAAAATAATATCCAAAAGAATAATAATCCCAAAATTTTAATGATAGTTCATAAAATGCTCTATAATTAACCGCAAGCACGGCTATAGAACAATCACCAAGATTTGTTCCATTAATTTTTTCTGCTAGCAAAATAAGCTCAGCACTATTATTTTCTATTGTATCGAGAATTGATCTTACCTTAGCCGTATTGTCCACGGCCAATTCTTTTAGATAACTATCTAACCTAACTAAATCTTTTGAGTTTCGGTAAGAAGTTGTTTTGCTATGCTCACACACTACAAGGAGATCCCTAAAAACAAACCCAATGCTATTTTGCCAAGTAGTAGTGTAAGCATTTGCAAAAAAATAAACAGATGTAAAAGTATGGTCTCTAACAAACCCTTTTACCCAGTTAATTCTTTCCAACTTGACACCCTACACAAAAATTGACTTTCACAAATATTTCTTTATGTCATATTTTGGAAATTCTGTTCGAGTCATTTTGGCAACTTTGTCTAGTCTCATTGTTAAATCAAATCCTGCTTTTGCTGTTTCGCGAGTAATTTGATCGGCACTTGCGTCAAGTGAAGAGCCTTTTTGCTTTTCAAAGATATATAAGTTTTTATTTGCCTGAAATCTTGTTGCCATTGCCCACTCTACTTCTAGTGGATCGTAAATGTTTATGTCTTTGTCAACAATAAAGAAGTGTTTGCCTGATGTGTGCCCTTTCATTGCGGCATCAATTGCTGTTTTTCCATCTTCTTCTTTTTGTTTATGTATTTTTACTAAAACGTGAAACCATGAGCTTCCGCCTGGGTTAACACTTACATCTAGTACATCAACGCCTGCTTTTTTTACTTCATCAAATACTGTTGGTTCTCTTGGCATACCCATTAGTATTTTGTGTTCAAATCCTCCAGGAAGTAATGCGTGCCATATTGCGTTTGGTCTTGCGTACATTTTTTCAACTGTGAACACTGGTTCTTGTCTTATGATATCTGATGTTCCGGTTAAATCAACAAATGGCCCTTCTGTGTGTTTTTCGTTTAGTGATAAAGTTCCTTCCATCACAAACTCTGCGTCAGCTGGAAGTATTGCATCAAATAATTTTGCTTTCATTACTTTTATTGGTTTTATAGAGTTAGCTATCTCAAGTTCGTTTACTCCTAAAGCTGGAGCCATTGCTGCTGCAACTAGTGTTTCCGCTCCGCATCCAATACAATAAGCAGCTTTCATTTCGCCATTATTTTTCTTTAATAGTTCCATTGTATTTCTTTCAAGTATTCTAAACGCAAATTTGTTTTTTCCAATTACCATTCCTCTGTGAAAACAAACATTTTGCCCAACAGTTGCATCTTTTACAATTACTATTCCGCTTGATACGTACGCTCCACCATCTTTTTCTGTGTGTGTTAGTATCGGTAACTTTTCTAAATCAAGTTCAATTTCAACATGATCAGTTTTTGACACAATTTCAGGAATTGTTCTATTGTTTAGTGCTTTTGTCATCACGGGAACTAAGTCAGTTACTTGGCAACCCAAGTATTTTGCAACTTTGTCTTTTGATGCAAATACATTTGCAGCAACTTTGTAGTTTGATTCTTTTATTTTTTCAAAACTAATGCTCTTGTCGCCTGCAGAGTAAATTATTCCGCTTGCTTCAAGATTTTTTGAAACCGGTTTACTTATTATATAATCTGTTGTTGCTACGAATTCTCTAAAACTCATCAAACCACCCTTAAAAATAATTATTTAGCTCGCTTGGATTGACCTTCAATATCAATTTCAAGTAAATCCTCTACTGTTTTATTCTTCAATACAAATTGCTCTCGTTGGTATTTAGACATTTTTGGTCCATGTTCACCCCACCGTAAGAGCTGTGAATAAAGTAATGGATTTTTTCTAAAAGAATGAAGTTTTAATTCAGACACTAACATTTTTGCTAATTTAGGTCTACCTGAAACTTCCGAAATTATACTTAGATTAATTGCATGGCTTTTACGATTAGCATCTCTAGCTATGCCTTTACCCAAATATAATCCAACTGCCGCCCCGAGAACAGGATGTTCTTTATGTAGTGTTCCCAATACAGTTGCTACCATAGGAGTATCTTTTTCAACACCTTTCAAAAGAGCCGTTACCATGTTTCGTTTTCTTACAGTTTTCACATACTTTTTGGGAGTAACCAGTCCTTCCGCTTGCCTTACCCGATTGTTTCTTAGTCCGATTCGCATCCAAATCACCCATAAAAAGCAACTATTTTGCTTTCCACCTATTAAATTTAGTATTCCCAACTTCTAATAAATCCATTGCCTTCCCCACAATAAAATCTTCTAAATCGCTAATCTTTTTTGGTTTGTGATAAAATGCTGGACTTAGTGGAAATATTATTGCTCCGTGTATTGATAATTTTAATAAATTTTCAAGCGCTGGCCCACTTATAGGGGTTTCTCTAAATCCAATAATTAGAGGCTTTTTCATTTTGAGCATATTGTCAGCACATCTTGCAATTAGAGTTGCTGTGTGTGCGTGAACTATTTCTGAAGTTGTTTTAACTGAGGCCGGAATAATTATCATCCCATCGACTAAAAATGAACTTGAAGAAATGCTTGCGTCAAGTGCTGAGTTTGAATATGTTTTTGTTGCAAGTTTCTTTATTTTTGAAATATCAATATCAAGTTCTTCTTTTGCAACTTCTTTTGCCCAATCACTTAATATCAAATGGGTTTCTACTTCCTTAGATTTGAGTTCTTTTAGTAAAGCAACTGCGTAATTTGCGCCAGATGCTCCTGTGATTGCAACAATTATTTTCATCCATTCACCAAAAAATTATTGGACTTTTAGTTTTGTTGCACCGTACCCTTTTCCAAGTAGGGATGCAACTATTTTGTCTTGTTGTTTATCCCCTTCGCATAAAATCAAAATATTTCCTGCGTGTCCAGCAAGTTTTGCCCCAAATGCTCCTTCAAAAGTTGCTATTCGAATTATTTGATCAACTTCAGGGAAAGTTATTCCTAAGTCTGAAAGAATAGCTTGGTTTTGGGCCATTAGTCTTCCTATTTCTTGGTTTCCACCATATTTTAGTTCATCTTTTAATTTTGTAACTATTTTTTTTAAGTCACTTGCTGCAGAACTTATTTCTTTTGGTTTTGCAGTTTTCTTTTCATCAAACTTCTTTCGTAAATCAGAAGGAGTTACTTTTGAATTTGCTTTTGCAACTACAAAAAATAATGGTTTTGCAGCACGCAGTGATTTTGGTTTTGATTCAGCACTGGTTTCTTCAATTATCACCATTGAATCTAGCGTTGATACTGCTGCGTGAACCTTTAGTTCAGTGCACCCAACTTCTTTTAACGCAAGTGCTGCAGAATTATACACTCTATCACTTTTCCAATTTTCAATTGATAATTGATCTACCGCTTTTTCGATTGCAACGCAAAGAACTGATTCATATCCTTGGGTTTCTTTTGTCATTGTTCCGTTTATTGTTAATTTGTATCCTTTTTTTGGCATATCAATTTCTTTGCCAAACAGAGAATCAATAAACTTTGATTCTAACTTATCTTTTCCAGTAAGTTTTAGGAATTTTTCTTTTGTTATTTGATTATCAATTTCTACATCTTCTAATTCTTTTTTTTTCTCAACCTTTGCTTCAATAAATAATGTTGAAGGAAATGCTACTGTTTGTGCCCCTATTTCTCCTAGGTATTCCCCAAAAAATATTTCTGCCGCAAAGGCTTTTCCACTCATTTTTTCAGCCATAAACTTAACCTATTTGTGTTTTTGTTACCGTATAACCTTTTGCACTAATTGCTTTTGCAACACTCTCTTGCAATTCTTTTCCAGGAGTAAGTGCTATTACTAGTCCCCCTCTTCCTGTTCCAGTTAATTTGGCTCCAACTGCACCAGCACTTTTTGCTACAGACACCATTTCATCTAACTCTTTACAAGAAACAGTTATTTCTTGGAGTAACTTGTGGTTTTTATCCATCAACTCTCCAAGTTTTTTCAAATCATATTTTTTTATTGCACTTACTGCTTCTTCTTCAATACTCCCATATTCTGCAAATATTTTTTTCATCTTTTCTGGATTATCTTCTTTTATTTTTTTTACATCCCCAACAACTTCTTTTGTCAGAGCTGTTTTTCCTGAATTCCCTAGAACTATTTCAATTGGCTTTTTTATTTTCAAAACTTCAATTTTGTTTTCTCCGCCAGTTAAGTTTTTCTTAAACAATAAAAATCCACCATAAGTTGCTACTGTATTATCTATTCCGCTTGGTGTTCCCGACCCAGCAGTTTCTCCTTCAAATGCAGCTTTGTTTATCTGGGAATCGTTCCAATTCATTTTGTATTCATCATTAATTGCTCTTGCAAGTGCTACTGCACAGGCAGCTGATGCTCCTACTCCGCTTGCTGCGTATAAATCCCCTCCAAGAGTAATTTGTAACTTGTCTTTTACCTGCATGTATTCTAATACACGAGTAATTAGTGGAGTGTATTCTCCTTTCTTCTCTTCTTTGTATCCTGGTGTTGCTGGCCGATTATCAATTAACTCATACCCATTACTACCTACAATTTTTTTTACTTGGGCAGTTGTTACTTGCCCTAATGCACAAGGAACCCCTTCAAGTCCATAAACTACAAAGTGTTCTCCGAAAAGAATTGTTTTTCCATACCCTTTTCCAGTACCAGTCATACTCTTCACCAACAGAATTAGATTTAATAAGACTTTTAAATTGATTAATTAAGCTATTTCTTTCTCATTACTAATAACCAGTTTAAGTTTCCTGTGTTTAATTCACCTGGCTTTGCTATTGGGTACTCAGGATTTGTTGTGCTTAATCCAAGTCTTGTTGCTTCTCTTTGCATTGCGCTACCCAGTCGGTATGCTCTGTTTCGGTATCCAAATGGTTTTTGAAGTCCAGGTCTTCCAATTTTTGTTGCACCTGTTTTTTTATCAACCCATTGTTCAGTTTGTCTTGCGTGTTCCATCCAATCCCGATTCTTTTCCGCCCACGCAGTAAAATCAAATCTTGTTGAAGCATTAATATCGGCAATCATTCTGTTGACTACTTGTGGAGGATATCCATATGAACGCATCCAAAAATTCAAAAAAGATATGTATGCATCATAATGAGTTATTTTTTTACCGTCTTCTGCTACCCCAACTATTGCTTTTTTTAACGCTGGAACGTTTACGCTTGGTGATCTTACTTCCGCACTTCCCCAGTCCCAATTAACAAACATTCCGCCTGATTTAAGCAAGCGCTTTACACTTCGTAAGTAGGGTTTCAAATCTGTGGCAAAGTTTATTGTTGCAGCCCCCGCAGTCACGGCATCAACTTTGCCAATTAGTTTAACAAATTCTTTTGAATATGTTCTTTCTCCTTTTTCGTGGAGTGGTTTTGGCATAACCCCTAGTGATACTGCCGCATTATAAAAATTTACTGGTAAAACTTTAATATTTTCTCTAAGCACCCCCAAATCCTCTAATTCATGAACAGCATATTTTTTTACAATTTCTCCTGCAACATCAACTAAAACAACCTTAAGCAACGCTCTCTGTTTGGGTTTCATTGCAGCAACAACTTCTTTTACTGTGCCCCCTGCAAAAGTACCAATATCTAAAATAGTTCTTGGTTTAACTTCATCTCCAAACATTTTTGCAATTCTTTCTCCAGCAATTTGATTCATTCTATTTGGATTTCCTTTTCCTGCTGCCGCAATTCTATCAATATATTCTTTATCCGCAGTTACCCAAAATTTTGATGCTTTTATTCCGCGTTCTCGTGTTGCAGCTCTAAGTTGTTTTTCAAGTCTTGAGTTTAATTCAGGGTGCTGTCTAATTAGTGCTTGGATTTGTGGAACTCTATTAATTTCCTGTGCAAGTCTAGGAAGGGGAACAAAGTTATGAACTGTTTCTTTTGGAACTTTTGCATAATCGTGCCCGATTTGATCAAGAGGATAAGGTTTTTCGCGAGCAGGATAAAATAATTGTTGTATACCTGGATTTGCTTGTCGAGCTATTTGTGAATCAATATCTTGCGCACTTTTTCCAAGCATATAAAGTGCTAATTCTCTTTTGTTAATTGGTTTTCTTGCACCAAATTGAGAAACTATTGCTCGGCGAAACTTTTTCCTAGCAACTTTAGCACTATGTGATAAACGCATGTAAATATTATTTCTCCAAAGTTTATATTTGTGAGGGTTAATGTTTTTCTTAAAAAAATCATCTTTGAACTAACCCCTTCTTAAAGCTTGTCCAATTTTTCTTGAAGAGTGATTGCCTTTGCCTAAATGTGGTGTTTGTGGTTGTGAAAACTGTCTTGTCTTCTATAATCGTGCTGTTAGTGAGTATTATACTGGCGTTAAAGAAAAAATTACTATTTGTAGTTATTGTAAATCTACTGAAATAAAAAAAGAAGTTGTTTAGTTCCAAAAAATTTTGTTTTAAAACTTTGGAATAAATTTTGTTCCGTAGTGTATTACTCCTTTTTTTCCGCTTGTGTAGAATTTTCTAAATACTGCTTCTACTTCGGTTCCTACTTTTAGGTCTTCGTATTTGCAGTCCATTACTTGGGAGGTTATTCGTGCTCCTTCTTCTAAATCAATTATTGCTACGCAGTATGGTGCTTTTGTTTCGAATACTTCTGGTCCAGCGTGTATTTTTGTGTAAGTAACTATTTTTCCTTTGCCGGAAAATTCTACTTCAGAGAAATCCAAGTTCCCACAAGTACACAAACCTTTTTTCTCAAAGTAAGTTGCTCCGCACTTTGTACATTTGTATCCATTTAGCCTGTAACGGTCTTTGTAGTTTCTCCATCTTATTATTGGGCTGTCTCGAAACATTTTCTTCACCAAATTTTATTTTTAAACTCATTTTAATCTTATTGTATTCTTCTTTTGTATTCACTTCTTTTTACTAATGGTTCTTCCATTGCTTTGTCTTCTCTCCATTTTTTTGCAATTTTCCATCTTTGACCATTTTCGTCTTCTCGAACAGGAGCTTCTACTCTTCTTGCTTCTATTCTGTGCGGAACTTGTGTGTCCCATTTTTCTTCTTTTTTTCCAAATAATCTTTCTAATAATCCAGCCATGTTTTCACCTTTTAATTAAAATCATTTCATTTTTCTAAATACGTGTACGCATGCTGTTGCTCCTGAACCGCCTACGTTGTAAGTTACTCCTACTTCTGCTCCTTTTACTTGTCTTTTTCCGCCTTCGCCGCGTAGTTGCATTGTTGCTTCTACTGCTTGTTTTACTCCTGTTGCTGCTACGGGGTGTCCGCATGCTTTTAATCCGCCTGATGTATTAACAGGGTGTTTGCCATCAAAGTATGTTTGTTTTGAAGTGTATAATTCAGCAGCCATTCCTTGTTTTGCTAAGCCAAGTGCTTCTACCGCGTATATTTCTGCGATTGAAAAACAATCGTGTACTTCTGCAAAGTTTACTTGTTTTGGAGTTATTCCTGCTTGAGTAAATGCGCGTTCTCTTGCAGTAAATCCTGCGTCAAGTCTAAGTAGTGATTTTCTTCGTGCTAGTGAAAGTGAGTCTGTTGCTAGTCCCGAACCAGTAATGTAAACTTCGCTTCCAAGTTTTTTAGCAGTTTTTTCGCTTGCAAGTATTATTGATGCAGCTCCGTCTGTTATTGGAGAACAATCAAATAGAGTTAGTGGGTCTGCAACCATTGTTGAATTCAAAACTGTGTCAACTGTTATTTCGCTTTGGAATTGTGCGTATGGGTTTCTTGCTCCGTGGAAGTGGTTTTTTACTGATACTTCTGCTAGTACTTCTCGAGTTAAACCATATTCTTTCATGTAAGAATTTGCTAGTAATGCATATAATCCTGGAAAAGTTAATCCGTTGAATCCTTCTAGTTCTTCGTCTCCTGCTCCCATTAGTGCGGTTGTTACTTGTTCGGTTGAAACATCTGTCATTTTTTCTACTCCGCTCACCATTACAATATCTGCACTACCGCTTTCAATTGCATGTACTCCTTGTCTTAGTGCAAGTGAACCGCTTGCGCATGCTCCTTCTACTCTTACTGAGGGTTTGTCAATATTTAGATTTTCTGCAGCCATTGCTCCAATATGTAATTGTCCTGAGAGTGAATCTCCGCACATGTTTCCTGTGTATAATGCATCTATTTGTTTTGGCTCTAGTTTTGCATCATTTAGTGCACGTAGTTGTGCGTCAAGTAAAAGCTCTCGCAAGCCCTGTTCCCAAATTTCCCCGAACTTGGTTATTCCTATTCCTAGTACTCCAACTTTCATAAATCTCACTTTAATCCAAACCAACCTTTAACATTTGCTTTTGTTTTTCCAATTACTTCAATTGTTTGTGCCCCACTAGGCGTATCAAATGTTATTATTTCTTTTCCTGCAGCATTTTTAGAAATTGTTGCATTTGTAATCTCTTTTCTGTCTATTTCCATTTGACCTTTTGTAGCAGGATTATATAATTCCATTTTTGTTCCAACAAATCGCACTCCTGTTTTTACTCCGTTGTGTTTTGATTCAGTAAATGTTCCACCCATTAAAGCGATTAAGTTTTTTACAAGCATTCTGTTTGGTCCGGAAACATTTGTAAAAAATACTCTTCCTTTTGCATCAACATAAACAAATTTTTTTTGCAAATCTACAACACTTTTCAATAACGCAGAGTCTCTTGCCATTTCTGCTGAAAGAGTGTAGAGTATCATGTTAGCTGCACCGTTGGCTTTTACTCTTTGCGCTTCAGTTTCTTTCACTACTCTTAATAATAAAGCTGAACTTGCAAAATCTGCCAGTGCTACTGTGCTTTGAGCAAGGTATGTTCCTTTCTCGGATTTTTCTCCTTTCTGTAATCCTCTTACCACATCTACTGCGTTAAAAAAAGTAGTATTTATTGAACTTTCTCCCCCATTCCAAAATGCACTCCTCACTTTTTTTCTTGCCTCAACCGCTTTTGGAACAACTTGCGCTGCCGTACGGCCCCTCAAACTAAATAATCTGTGTGGCATAATTTTCACTTTAGTGTATCTCTTCCATGTGTTTCAAATATTGAGCATATGTTAAGTATTCTTTTCGTGCAATATAATCTGAAACTTTTCTTGCTTTGTTTTGTGCTTTTAGTATTTTGTCTGTTACTGTGTAAATGAATGAATCGCTTCCTGATCCGCTTCCGTAGGAAGTCATTAATATTTTATCATCTGGTTTTGCTATATCAAGTACGCTTGCAAGACCCAGCATTGATGAACCTGAGTAAGTGTTTCCTATTTTTGTTACAACTAAACCTGGTTCGATTTGTTCTTTTGTTACTCCAAATATTTTTGCAACACGTAAAGGAAATTTTCCATTTGGCATGTGGAACACCACATATTTAAAATCTGTAATTTTTGAATTTGTTTTTTCCAAAATATTTTTTGTTGCACTTACTACATGCTTGAAGTATGCTGGTTCGCCTGTAAATCTTCCTGCGTGTGCTGGGTACGGTTCAAGTGCTCTTCTCCAAAAATCTGGTGTATCAGTTGTAAATGATAATGTATGATCAATTGTTGCTATTGCTTCTTTGTTTTGACCAATAATATATGCTGCTCCGCCTGCTGCTGCACTATATTCAAGTGCGTTTCCAGGTTCTGCTTGTGAAGTATCTGCCCCAATACTTATTCCATATTTAACCATTTTTGAGTCAACTAATCCTGCGTTTATTTGTATTGTAGCTGAACCAGCTTTGCATGCAAACTCTGTGTCTACAGCCATGTAATTATTTCCCATATCAAGCGCTTCAGCCACTATTGATGAACTTGGTTTTACTGCGTAGGGGTGGGATTCTGATCCAATGTAAATTGAACCAATTTCTTTTCTATTGATTTGTGCTCGTGCTAGTGCATCTCGTGCTGCGTGAACGGAAATTGTAATTGTGTCTTCATCTTTTCCGGGAACTGATTTTTCGGTTAAGCCTAAGCCAGCTTTTACTGCTGCAGCATCTGCATTTTGTACAAGAGCTATTTCCTCAGCACGTATTCTGTACTTTGGTATATATGCTCCCCATCCAACTATTCCAGCCATAATCTCTACCACATTTAATTCAATTCTTAAATAAAAACTAAGCTGTTTGAGTTTATTTCTCAACCAGGTTAAACATTCTCTTTATCTGCACGGTATAAAAACCTTTCCAATATGACGAAGCAAAGTTCGGCAATTGACGTGAACAGGGGGGTTTCTCCGCAAACCAACAATAAACAACAAAAAATTTTTTTGTTTAGATTCACAAAGGTAATTATTTAAACTGAGTTAAAGAGTATTTTGTGAATGTGTTATCATGCTTTTTGAACTTTTTGGAATTTTAATAATTTTTGCTTTAATTTCTTTTGTAGGGGTTTTTACGCTTAGTTTGAATCAAAAGAGACTCGAGTTTTGGCTTGGAGGAATGGTTGCTTTTGCAGTAGGAGCACTATTAGGGGATGTGTTTATTCATTTGCTTCCAGAGTTAGGTACTGCAGGACTTTCAATAGAAATTTCTCTAACAGTTCTTGTGGGAATGGTTGTTTTTTTTATTTTAGAAAAATATGTTCACTGGCATCACTGTCATCACACAAATCATTCGCATGAATACCAATCTTTTAGTTACATGATTTTGATTGGTAATGCGCTTCATAATTTTACGGATGGGGTAATTTTAGCTGGAGCTTTTCTTGCGAGTCCCATAATTGGTTTTTCTACAGCAATTGCAATTTTTATGCACGAAATCCCACAAGAAATTGGAGATTTTGGAGTTTTATTAAAAGGAGGATTTTCAAAAAGCAAAGCTCTTTTCTACAACTTTATTGTTTCACTAACAGCTTTTATTGGAGCAATTCTTACTCTTCTTTTTACTAATACTGTAAACGGAGCAACTCCTTTTTTTGTTGCTTTTGCAGTAGGCGGATTTTTGTACATTGCAGGAACTGATTTGCTCCCACAATTACAAAAAGATTCTTCAACAAAACAAGTTTTTATGCAACTATTTTTTATTTTATTTGGAATAGGAATAATGGCTGCGCTGCTTTTTGTTAAATAAACTCAACTGTTGCCAGCAAGTGTAAGCAGTAGATTTATAATTTTCCAAGCCCTATTTAGTGTATGCCTGCATTACAACTTAAGTCCCCTCGCGCAATGAGTCGGAGACTTAACACAATTAAATTTTTTCAAACGCATGGAGCTAAGATAGATAAATTTGGAACTGCAGCAGGAATTACTGCGGCAGTTACGGGCGCTGCAACTTCAAGAAGCATTCCGCTAGTTTTAGGTGCAGGAACATTACTTATTGGTGCAGCGTATAGAAAAAAAATTGCGCCAAATCTTTCACAATACCTTTCAACAAATATTTCTAAATTAATTGGAAATAAAGAATTTTCTCACCAAGTTAGCCAAACCGTTTCTAACCCCGAACTAAAATCCTTGGTTCGCTGTGCTGGCCAAGTACAAACAGCTGAAGAAAAAGGGGCTTTTGAAAGATTCACTCGAGGCAAACAAATTTTAAGTGACACAAAAATATTAAGAGGAATTTTTGCAAGAGAAATTAGAGAAAATTATCGGTCAAAATCCAAAGATTTGCTTAATGAGGCCAGAAAACTTTCTTTATCATTTAGAAGCAACTCGATTAATTATGAAAAATTAACTTCTGTTGCAAAAAACATTGCATTAAAGAATCAAAAAAATCTTGGTAAAGAGAATTGGATGCGTGACACTATGGTTGGCTCTTTTCAATCAGCACTTGGTTTTGGTTTACTGGGGGCGATGGATAGAGCTAGAATTGTTGACCGCAGGACACGAGAAGAAATTATTAAAACACTTACCCCAAAAATAAACGAAGCTGTTCAAACACTTGGACGAGTTAATTCTTTTTGGGAAAAAAGAGTACAGGAAGAATTAGTGGAAAATATTAGAGCTTTGGGACAAGAAGCAATCCCAAACCTTAGACATGTACTTGACGCTATTGATCCAACTCTTGTTGTTGAAATGAGTAACCACATTTATACAGCTGCGGGAACCGAAAGTAGTATGCTTGTATTAAATTCTGTGCAAAAATAAAAAGCAAAATAAATACTAATTTACTTTGCCCTCAGCTCTTTTATTATTTCTTCTGCTTTTGCTTGATTGATTTGTTTTGCTTCAATCATTTTTTGTGAAACTAAATCAATTTCTTCTTCGTGTGCACCCGCTTGTGCGGCTAAGGATTTTGCGTGTAACTTCATGTGTCCTGCTTGTATCCCTGTTGTTGCTAGTGCTCTTAGTGCTGCAAAGTTTTGTGCTAAGCCTACGCTTGCCCCAACCCGGGCAAGTTCACTAGATGTTTTTACTCCAAGTATTTTTAGTGAGAGTTGTGCCATTGGGTTTGATTTCATTGTCCCGCCGATTGTTGCGAGAACCATTGGTAATTCTATTTCTCCAACTAAATCCCCATTAGTATCTTTGTAATATTTTGTTAAAGAACTGTATGGGTGATTGTATGCTGCAAATGAGTGTGCTCCTGCTTCTACTCCGCGAAAATCGTTTCCTGTTGCAATTGTTAGCGCATCTATCCCATTCATTATTCCTTTGTTGTGAGTTGAGGTTCTAAATTGAGTTGCTACTGCATACTCATACGCATCAAGTATTCTCTCAATTATTTCTTCACCTAACATTTTTCCATCTGCATTTTCTTCTAGAGTTTTTTTAGTCCAAATTGTTTTTGCTCGGGCTTTTCGGTTAATTGCTAAGTTTGAAATTATTCTTAATCGCACTTCCCCACCAGATATTTCTTCTATCATTGGAGAAATTTTTTCAGTCATTGTGTTTATTGCATTTGCCCCCATTGCATCTCGTACATCAACGAGTAATTGGATTGAAATCATTTCTCCGCGAGAAGTTTTTAGTACCTCTCCTTTTATTTCGCGTGGTCCACCACCAAATTTTACAAGTATGGGATCAATTTTTGTAATACTCTCAAGTATTTCTTTTTTCTTTGACAATATTTTGATTAGTGAATCAGTTGCATTCTTGCATTTTACTATTTGAATTAACCCAATCATTATTGGTTCGTCTGAACTTGTAGTAAATCCGCTTGATAATTTTGCAGCGTTTGATGCTGCAGCAACTACACTGGGTTCTTCAAGTGCGAAAGGAATAATATATTCTTTTCCATCAATCACAAAGTTTGTTGCAATTCCATAAGGCAGGGGCATTGTTCCAATTACATTTTCTATCATTCTATCTGCAACACTAAACGGAAGAGGCCCTTCTTTTGCGAGGAGAGTTTTTTCTGCGTCAGTTAGGTTAAATTCTTTTGCAACTATTTCTTGTCTTTCCGAAATTGTTTTTTTGTAAAATCCTTTGAATGCTTCTTTGTTCATCGTATCCCCTCGTTTTTTTGCTTAATCAAATAAATTGGCTTTACTTTAAATATCCTTGTTAGAGGAATCAATTTTTGGAACTACTTTTTCAATGTTGTCAACGTGCTTTATTCCCATTGCTTCGTTTGCTGTTTTTGAGTCCAAATACTTTATTATGGCAACAGCGGTTTTTCTCCCAGCATCAATTGCGTGTATTACTGTTTTTGGTCCGTGTACACAATCCCCTGCAGCGAATACATTTGGGATTGTTGTTTGGAAACTTTTGCTTACTTCAATACACCCATTTTTTCCTGTTCTTATTGGGGTCTTTAGGGAATCATCGTCATGTTCTTGCCCTATTGCACAAATTACTTTTGTGCATTCAATTTTTCCGTTTATGTGGTTTGAATATACAACCGCTTCTACTTTGTCTGTGCCCAGTATTTCTTTTACTCGGGCTTGGAAAATAAATTTTACCCCTTCTTCTTTTGCTTCTTCATAGTCTTTTGGTGAAACACTTTTTGTTGCTTCATTTTCTGCAGCAACAGTTACACAAGTTACATCTCCGCCTAATCGAATTGCACTTCTTGCTGCATCAATCCCCACATATCCTGCTCCAACTACTACTACTTTTTCATTTGAAACAATCATTGGAATATTTGATTGGTTCATATTAATTAAAAATTTCATTGCTGACATTACTCCTTTAAGTGACGAACCCGGAACATCAATTAGTCTTGGTTTCCCTACCCCAGTTCCAATAAATACAGCATCATATCTTTTTGAAATTACATCTAGTCCTTCTTCATCAATTTTTGCATTTGGTTCAAAATCAACTCCTAAATTGTGTAGTCCTGTTAACTCTCGTGAAACAACTTCTTTAGGTAAGCGAAATTCTGGAACACCGTATTTTATTACTCCCCCAAATGCATTTGTCCCTTCAAGTATTGTTACATGCATTCCAATCATAGATAAATATGCAGCTACTGCTAATCCGCTTGGGCCTGAACCAATTACTGCAATATTTTTTCCGACTAAGTTACGTTTTTCTGGAAAAGGAGAACTGTCCCCAATAAATCTTTCTATTCCTCCAACACAGACTGGGCCGGCAGGAGTTTTTGATAAGATACAAAATCCTTCGCATTGTTTTTCGTGTTGACAAATTCTTCCGCATATGCTTGGGAAAAAGTTTCTTTCTCTTATAATTGAAACTGCGCTAACAATATTTCCTTCTTTGAATGCTTTAATAAAACCAGGAATGTTTACTCCTGCAGGACATCCTTTTACACAATTAGGAACTGGGCATTGAAGACAGCGTGCCGCTTCATTCACAGCTTGTTCAGCAGTGAACCCTGTTTCCACTTCTTTGAAAGTAGTTTTTCTTTCTTCAAGAGGGAGTAATGGAACTTTCATCTTTAACACCAAAATATCTAAGTTACTTGTATACTTAGGCCAAAAATTGCCTCACCAGAATAGAAGTATTACTTGGAAGTAGTGTTATAAAAACCTTTCCAAAAAACGAAGTTAAGTTCGGCAATAGACGAAGTTAGAGGGGCTTAGAGGGGTTTTTTACTAAAAAGCAACGTAATTAATTAGATTAAAACAAAATTTTATTGTTTTAACCAGTCTTTTAATTTTCCTAATAAAATTGGTTTTTCTAAGTGAAGTTCACTTAGGTCTTTGCATCCGGTTAAGAAGGAAGCAATTTCCATTTCCTTTTTAAAATTAGATAAATATTCTACTATTCCACTAGCACCATCTTTTTGTTGTGCCTTAAGTACTGGCATTGCATTACCAACCATGTCCGCGCCTAACACAATTGCTTTTACTCCTTCAAGCCCGTTACGTATTCCACCTGTTGCAATTACTTTTTTTGTAGTAGAGTGTAATGCGTTTTTTGTTTCAATTAAAGTTACTGCTGTGGGTAAACCAAATTCTCTAAAAACTAATCCAAATCCATTTTTGTGTCTTAGTGAATCAACTGCTGTCCAACTTGTTCCGCCAGCCCCTTGTACATCAATTGCTTTTATTTTTGTTTCTTTTAGGGCCATTGCAACACCGTAAGATATTCCGTGTCCAACTTCTTTAACATAAACAGGAACTTTTATTTTATCACTAAACTCAGTAACTTTTGCAACGAGTCCTGAAAAATCTGCATCCCCTTCTGGTTGAACTGCTTCTTGGGCTGCATTTAAGTGAATCGCAAGAGCATCAGCTTCTATTGCAAGTAATGCTTCATTTATTTGTTCAGGAGTGAATTCTTTTAACTGAGCAGCACCAATGTTTCCTGCTAAAAAAATATCCGGAGCAACATCTCTTACAAAGTAAGTGTCCATTAAAGAGGGTTGTTGTATCATCGCACGCATACTGCCTAACCCCATTCCTACTCCCAACTCTTGACATGCTCGAGCAATATCAAGATTAATTTTTTTTGATACTTGCGCTCCGCCAGTTATTGCAGAAGCAATAAATGGAAAAGAAAACTTTTTACCTAAAAAATCAGTACCTAAATTAACTTCGTTTAAATTTAATTCAGGCAAAGATTTGTAATTTAGTTCAACGCATTCAAGAAGAGTTGTTTTATCATTAAATGAAACGTTTTTTGTTGAACACAATTTTATGTGATCGGCTTTTCTTTTTTCTATTGTTGAAACCATGAAACATACTTATTCATCGGTGGTTAAAAACCTATTCTAGAAAAGAACCAACTTTTTATATAAGAAAAACTCCAAATATATTATGTCTTTTGGTAAAGCTAGTGAATTTGCGATGCGCATTCAAAGTAAAGCAAGAGGGATTAGATTAAGTAAAAAAAGAACTGTTTTTCCAAGTAGTTCAGGAGACTCGGTTGCTATAAGCAAAAGAGGGGTTGTAAAATTTTTTGCTGAAGGAAATGTTGTTTACCCCAGGCCTGCCGGTAGAAAATCTGGTCCGCCTATAACAAATCATGAAGCGATAAAATACTATTCTTCTTTAATGCACGAAAAATTTTGGGAACCACACACAGCTTACACAGGAGCAAAAAAAATAGAATATTTTTCGGTGAGGCCAGTTAAACTAATTAAAGAATCAGCAAGGTATCATGTTGTTGAGAGAGTTGCTGGCCCAAATCTACAAGACCTCTTAAGTTATGTTCAAGCAAAAACTACCCCCAAATTAAGTGATGTTGCTAATTTAACAGAAAATGCTAAATTGGGTCAACAAGCAAGAAGAGATTCTCTTGCAAGATTTATAAAATCTCACAAAAATGAATTAAGGGCTTGGAAAAGCAGTGTTGGTTTGTTTCATAACGAATTTTCTAGTCAGCTCCACTGGATAACTAGTAATTCTTATTCAGGAATAACTGACATGTATCAAAGTCACTTAAAAGAAAGCGATTTTATTGTAGAGGGATTTGAAAAAAGAGAAGGCAAAGTTATAATCAAATTAGTTATGGCTGATTTTAAATAAAAAAAATAAAAATAAACTAACTAGATTCAAATTTTTCTATTTACTAAATGTTCAGCAAATTTCTTCAAAAGTGTTTTAGCATTACTCTCTTGAAGTACTTTGTCAACTTTACTCCAAGCCCCCAAAACAAGTTCTTCAGCTTTTTTCTTTGAGTATTCAATCCCATCGTATTTATTTATTATGTCAAGCGCTTCTTGAATTATTTTTTCATCCAGCGTATGTGAATCAAGTATCTCAATTAACCTAGCAGTGTCTTTTTTAGTTGCTTTCTCTAGTGTTCGAATAATTATTAAAGTTCTTTTTCCTTCGTGTATATCTCCACCAATACTTCCTTTTTTTTCTTTAAAATTGGTTTCTGTTAACTCTAAAATATCATCTTGTATTTGAAACCCCACTCCAACTATTTGACCAAAGTCCCCTAATGCAGTATATTGTTCTTTTGTTGCGCCCCCTACAATTGCCCCTAACTGGCAAGCAAACTTTGTCAGCACCCCAGTTTTACACAAACACATATTCAAGTATTGTTTTTCGTTTGGAGTGTACCCTCCGTGGTGCCACTCAATGTCCCATGCTTGCCCGCTTGATACGCGAATCATTTCCATAATAAATAAATCGTAAATTGCAATTCTTTTTTCTTCACTTAAATTAAACTCATTATTTTTGATTTTTATTAGCGGCCAAAAGTACATCGTTGTTCCAGTGTTAACTGCTGTATCAACTCCAAATATTTTGTGAGTGCAGGGTTTTCCTCTTCTTGCAACTGAATCATCTTCGACATCATCGTTCATCAAAGTTCCGTTGTGGATTAATTCAACCATTGGAGCAAGTTTTGCCCCTTCTTCCCAACTTCCGCCAACCGCTTCGCTAACAATGCAAGTCATTACTGGCCGAAATCTTTTTCCGCCCCGGTCTAAGAGATCCCAAATTGGTTCGTTTACTCCTTTTGTATAAGCAGGCAAATCAAGCTCAAAAACAGTTTTTCCTAAAGCGCTTTCAATCCATTCTTTTGTTGCTTTTCGAGGAATATATTTTTCAATTTCTTTTTCTATTTGTGGAACTTGTGATTTTAAAAATTCCTTAATATCCATTTCAGCTTCTTTTTTTGAAATCATTTTAATCAACCAAAATTAACTATAATCTATTTCCAAGCTTTAAAAAACATATCCCTAACTCAACCATTGCAAAGTATTTAATATCAAAATTTGTAAATTAATTATTCAATAGAAAGTTGACTTTCAAACTTTTCTTCGAGTAAATCCAAAAATTCTTTTAATGATTCCACAGGAACCTTGGCCCCAGCAGCAATTTTGTGCCCTCCACCTTGAACCCCATTAATCACAGTTCCGATTTCTTTTAGGGCTGCACCAATATTTAGTCCTCTTCTAACAAGTGCAGAGGTCCCGCGACCTGAAACTTTTACTGTGCCATCATTGTTTCGTGCAAGCGCAATAATTGGTTTAGTTTCTTGTATTATTGAGCCATACAACATTCCCGCAATTATCCCTACAATTGATTCATCAATTGCTTCCCCCGCATCTACAAAGTAAAAAGTTTTTCTTTCCTCAATTCCGTTTTGGTGAATAAACTGTATCCCTCTTCTTAAGTTATCTCGGTGTTGTTCCATTAGAATCATTGCTTCAGAGTAAGCATCTTTTCTATCCCCAATACACACAAGGAGCGCAACATCCGAGCGCTTATTTCTCCCACACGCATTTAAGAGAGTGGCAAATTCTTTTCCGTCACTTAGGGGCGAAAGCGGATTTTCTTTTGTAAAAATATATACTTCTCCCACAAGTTCTTTTACTTTCCATTCAGGAACATTATTTTCAATTAAAAGCATTATAAGCGCTGAAGTTAATTCTCTTTTTTGTTCGCTAGAGAGATCAGTATAGCAAGTCCATTTTTCTGTAAAAGGGTCTTTTAGAGGTAAATTTAATTGTTGTAAAAATGCTTTACAATTATCTTCATTTGCGGTTAAACCGGGCAAGACTGGGCTTGAAGAAAAAAGTAAAAAAGAAACTAAGGGTCGCGAGATTCTCCCATAAAGTCGCAAATCTTTTTTTACTTCAATTAATTTGTGCTCAACTCCAATTTCCAAAATCTTTCGATTCATTCCAAAGAGTTCTAAATTTTGATTAAAGTCCTGCATGTCCCCTAGTGCTCCAACTACTCCAAGAACACTTAAATCAAAATTATTTTTATTTAATGCTATTGCAAAAAAAAATGTGGTTCCTGCCCCGCTAAGTTCTGTTCCCCCATTAATCCCAAAAAGTAATGGATTAACTTGCCATTTAACATTAAGTGGTTTTCCTTCAACTAAAACTGGTTGGTGGTGATCAAGAACAAAAAAATCTTCGCCAAATTCTTCTTTGAGATAATCTAGTTGTCCGGAACCAAAATCCACAAATAAATAATTTTTTCCTAAAGCGCGTATCTCACTTAAATTTTCTTTGTACAATTGTTTTAGACAAATATTTGTCACGCGCTTTCCTTCTCGTTCTAGCGCTTTTACCGCAATTGCTCCTGCTGCGCACCCGTCAGCATCATGGTGAAACACCACTACAAAGTCATCTCGCTTTTTTATTTCAATTGCCATTTCACTAAGCGCATCAAAAAAGCCTTTTTCATTTCGCTCAGACAAAACTTCAGAATACTGCATGAAATAATTCTACTAAAGAGGGGTTTTAAATTTTGGTGAAGTGAATTGCCGCCTTAAAACTCAATTATTTATTAAAAACAAAATAAGATATATTAGAAAGAACATTAACACCAATATGTTAAAGGGACAATTTTATGTAAAATCATTTGAAGAGGATTTTGTGCTTAAATCTGTGATTGATGGAAAAAAAGCACCATCCCAATCAATAAAAGAAATAATAGAAAGTAAAGTTATAATTCCAAACACATTTAGCTTTGGAAAAAATAAGCGACTCGCCTGCTCAATATTAAACAAAAATTACTTGAAAACATATCGCTCACAAGGATTAATTTTTCAAACACAAAACAACCCAACAGAAATTTTTCCGTTTGATCTAGCTATTTTGACAAAAAATAACAACATTATTGTAAGATATTATAAAATAAAAAATTTGCTAGCAGATTATTATGGAAATAACTTGATTACAGGGCACGAAAGATTTTCATTTAAAACAATTGAAGAACTGTTAAGCGTTTTTCCATCTCCAAAAAAAGTATGGGAAACGGTAAACACATTCAGAATAAATGCATGTGTTACTCAGTTGCCTAAAACAAAATACAAGCTTGTTGAGTATAATGAAGCCATATTTGATAAGCCTGTCCAAATAAGTCCGACTGGCATTTTTGGATATACCTTAGAAGTGCGCAAATTAGCAAAAGAGTTCCATTTACCTTATTATAAAAATGCAAAAGAATTTTGGATAAAGAAAGGCCTTAATTAGAAAAATACCTGCAAACAAATCTATTTTGCCAAGGTTATCGACCCATTTTCAACGAATACATTATAAACATTTAATAGCTAATTTAGACATGGTTTTGGGTTTAATCGCACGAATAATTCAAATCGTCCAAGGGTTTTTCAAAAAGGACACTTTAATACTAAAAACTAGGATTGAGGATGTGCCTTTATTGATTGAAAAGAACTTTGGATTAAAATCTGCGGAACTTGATGAGTTTAGTGCAAAAAAAATTGCTCAAATCAAATACTTGCACAGTAAGAGTGTTGGGCTCTTAGAAGATATTTCAAAAAAAGATTTACAAGAAAAACCCAATGAACGATTTAACAAAGCTGCAAATACTTCTAAATCACAACTTGAAAATCAACTAAAGCGACTACTCGAAAAACTTAATCCAAAAGATCGCGGAAAAACAGTGGTTGACTCAAGAGCTTACTCTGGAGAGAGTTATGCTTTACTCATTAACGAAATTAACGGGTTTAGAAAAAATATTGTTTATACTAGCATTTACTTGAAAGATGAAATGAAAGAACTTGGAGAAACCCTTCAAGAAATGCTTAATACTTTTGCTGAACTTAACCAGTTTTTTTCAAAGTCCAATGATTTTTTTGAATTTGAAAAAGTAAAAACAAGTGTTGGCGAGATAATTAAAAAGAAAAAAGAAGTTGAGAATATAGAAAACAAACAAAAAGAATTTTTAGAAAGTTTGGCTCAAAAAGAGAACAAAATTCAAGAACAAAAAGATAAAATCTTGCAAAAAAAAGTTGGAAAAGAAATGATTGAGGTAAAAAAACTTGAAGAAGAAATGACTCACCTAATGAGCGAAAAACAGGATTTGAAAACTGAGATTTCAGGATTATTGATTAATATTGATAGACCAATGCAGAGATTTAAACAACTAGTTGATTCTGGGAGATGGAAGATTCCTCTTGAAGAAAAAGAAATGCTTGAACAATTTATGGTTAACCCAATTCTTGCATTAAAAAAAGATCCAAAAGCAGAAATATTCAAAAAAGTTCTTTTAGAAATATGTAAAGCCATTGAAGAGAATGAAGTTGAATTGAAAGACAAAGAACGAGAAAAAAGACTTAATTCATTGCAAGAACTAATTAACTTTGATTTTTTTGGAAAAGTATTTTGGAAAATGAATGAGTTGCAAAAAAAGCAAAATGATTTGAACAAAGAACTTGAATCTAGCCCTGCTAAAAAAGAAGTTGAGAAAGAAGAGACAAAATTAAAAGAACTTGAGAGCGAACTTGCTAACTTAAAGGCCAAATCTGATGAAAATCAAAACTACTCTTTAGCAGTAAAAAAAGAACTTGCCAAAAGTGTTAATCAAGTAAAAGATTTTGCACAAGAGTCTCTTAAGAAAACACTTATTTTTGAAGAAGAAGCTTACTAGCACAAATAGTTTTAGCAAATTAAAAGAATTGGCTTAAATATTAGAACCCCCTTATAAGAAACGCACTCAAAAATACTTTTTTGGGTTTAAATGGGGGAGATTAAATGTTTAGTGAATGGAAAAAAATAGCTACTTTTAGAAAACCACTAACTGAAGTTGTTAACGAAGCAACTCTCGGGAATGGATTAAAGGATTTAGTTATCGCAACTTTTTTAGTAATGTTAATTATAGCAATAACCGCAACAATAAACTCTACTTTTATGCCATTAACAGTAATACAATCTTTGGCCAAAGATTTTAATCTGACAATATTTTGGGCACTTATTGTAGTTGGTCCAATTATAGCAATAATTGGAACACTAATTGGTGGAGGAGTACTTCACATAATTGCTAAAATTCTTGGCGGAAAAGCAAGTTATGGAAAATTTGTTGGAGTCTTTTCTAAAGTTGGTGCTGCAATTGAAGGATTTTATCAACTAATAATACAAATAATTTTGTTAGTAGTAACAATAGTTATTGCAGTGGCAATGCCAAACTCAGCCGGAACTAGTATACTTACTTTAGTTCAGCTTGTGTTAATTTTAGTAAGCCTTTTAGTAGGATTAATTGGACTTTACTTAAGCATCAAAGCAACTTCAATTGT
Source organism: archaeon (assembly GCA_041664905.1). Lineage (GTDB taxonomy): Archaea > Iainarchaeota > Iainarchaeia > Iainarchaeales > JAAZKV01 > JAAZKV01. The sequence goes on from JBAYJX010000002.1 coordinate 56,653, forward strand.
TCACGAGTTGAGTATGCTAAAATCAGCAGTAGTTGTGCTAATAATTCCAATAATTCTATTAGTGATAATGGTTGTTGGATTATTATTTGTTGGACTAAGTATGCAAGTAATGAATACTGGCAACGGAATTCCAGAGTCCACAGCAAAAACTGCTTGGAAATCAGCTGAACCTTGGGGGATAGTTGATTGGGCAAATTCAAATGGAACCTTAACTGTAATATTAAGAAACAATTCTAATGAGCCACTTGATTTTGTTGGAATGACAATTGGAACACAAAATGACTATATTGGTCGAGAGGGAATATCGCCTGGAGGAACTATAACAAAAACTTTCAATAGTACCTGCACATCTGGAACTAAGTATTCCTATCCAAGAAATGAAATAAGTATTATCTATAATGGAAGCTTAATTGCTGGAAAAACGCAAAATGCAGCCGCAGATATAGTCGGAACTTGTCAGTAAATATAATGCACTGCTGGGCAGAAAGTCTGCTCAGCAATTTCTTTTTTTAATCAAAACCTACTTCCCCTTTTCGCCTTAAAACCACTTTTTCGCACCCTCTAGCAAAAGCCATTTTATAAGACTTTTTGACTAGGTTTGTTATAGATAGGATGTCTCTTGAAAATGAGGTTAAGCTTTGCAAGTACTTGCTTGAAAAGTATGCTGATATTATTAATGAACGCGAAAAGCGTACTATTGGTGAAATTAAAGCACTTGTTGATGGGAGTGATCTTACTGTTCAGTCTTTTGTAGAGGATTTTAAGAGTCCTGATTATTCTTTTAGTGAGGACTATGAAGGCGCACTAAAACAGGTTTTTGATTTTGCAAAACTAGAAATTGTTTTTGCTGATGTGGATTTGAATATTAATTACTGGCTTACTCCAAGAGAACTCTTGGAAGTAAAAGTTGCTGATGATGAAGATTTAGCGGTTTTTATGTGTGCTTCAATGAAGGCTCTAGGAGACAATACTGCGGAAGTTATTATTGCGGAGCTTGAGAACCTAAAAACACATGCTTTTGTGTTAACTGAAATTGGCAAAGATACTTTACTGCTTGACCCTGCCCAAAACCATCTTTTCGAAGAATACAAGGGAAACAAAGTTGAATTAATAAAAAAATATTCTTTTCAAAAACACAAAATAAAGAGGTTTCTTTACAGATTTAACTCTGACAAATATGAACAATTCTTGGAATAGAGCACTAACAATAACCTCTAGCCTCTTCAAGGAGGCTTTTTAAATTATGCTAACAAAGATTTCCTTAAAGTATTACTTGGTGAAAACATGAGCGTAAAAAATAATTCAAACAAGTGTATGTATTGTGGAGCATGCGTTGGGGTTTGCCCGGTTAGCGCAATAGTACTCAAGGATACAAGAATTTTTATTGATGAAAAGAAATGTATTTCCTGCGGAGCCTGTGTAAAGATATGTCCTGTTGGGGCGATGAAATTATAATTATAAATGGTGAAATTAAATGGCTGAAAAAATAATTTATGATGCAATTATTGTTGGGGCTGGTCCAAGCGGACTTGCTGCAGGAATAGAACTTGCTAGTGGAAAAGCCAATGTGCTAATACTTGATAGAAAACAAGAAATTGGTTGTCCTAAAAGATGTGCTGAAGGGTTAAGCAATCGATGGTTTGAGATAATGAAATTAAAACCTACTCCAGAGTGGGCTGTACAAGAAATTAAAGGTGCGGTATTATATGGACCTAATGGAAAGCAAGTAAAAATGAAGGACAAAAAAATATTAGGGTATGTTCTTGAAAGAAAAATGTTTGAAAAAAATCTTGCTATACAAGCAGTAAAACTTGGAGCAAAAATACTTCTAAAACACCAAGTAGTAGAAGCAAAAAGAGAAAATGGGGTTGTTAGATTAAAAGTTGAAGTTAATGATGAAATTAAAGAATTTAGTACAAAGCTTGTTCTTGCTTGTGATGGAATTGATTCTCTTGTTGCAAGAATGCTTGGACTTAATACAAAAAATAATCTTAATGATACTGATTCAGGCTACCAGTATGAAATGACTGGAATTAGTGGGTATGATGAGAATTGTTTACACCTTTTCTTTGGAACAGAAGTTGCTCCAAGAGGATATGTTTGGATTTTTCCAAAAAGAGATAACACCGCAAATGTAGGGATTGGAATTGGAGCATATGTTTCTGCCCAGACAAAAATCACTGCTAAAGAATACCTTGATAGATGGATTGCTTCCCAACCTGGACTTAAGGATGGTTCAATAATTGAGGTTAATGCTGGCGGAATTCCTGTTGGGGGATTTTTAGAAAAAATGACTGCTGATAACTTGCTTGTTGCTGGGGACGCAGGACACATGGTTGACCCAATACATGGCGGAGGAATAGGAATTGCAATGGAGGGAGGAAGATTATCCGCTGAAGTTGCACTAAAAGCAATTAAAGCAAACAAATTTACTGATGATTTCCTTTCAACTTATACTGGCGATTGGTTTAAACTTAGAGGAAACGAACTTAAGCGAAGACTAAAATCTAGACATTTACTTGAACAATTAACTGACGATGATTTCAATTATCTAGCTGAGTCACTTACAATGGATGAGGCACTAAAAATTGGAAACGGGACAATGAATAAAGCTGAACTTGCAATTCTTTTCACAAAAAAGCTTGTTCAAAGACCTGGCTTAGTAAAGATAATGATGAAATATTTGCAAGAAGGAAAATCATCAAGTCAAATTTAACCCAAAAAAAATCCTTTCTTTAACAGTACAATTCTTTTTTATTCTCTGACTAATAATACTATTTCATGGATATACAACTTAGTAACCTTGCTTTACTGCACTTAGTGGAAGAACTAAAGTTCTTTGAAAACGGATTTGTTAATAATGTTCAAACGCTCGAAAACGGATGGTTGAAGTTTAAAATCCACACAAAAGAACTTGGAGACAAACAATTAGTGGTTACCCCTAACGCTCTTTTTGTTTCAAATTACTCTCTTTCGGCAAAACAAAACCCAGGAGGATTTTCTGCACTCTTAAAAAAACATCTTAACAATCAAAGAATTGTTTCACTAAGTCAGCACTTAGCTGACAGAATAATTGTCATGACTTTTCCAAAAGCAGTTTTGATTCTAGAACTATTTGCAAAAGGAAACATTGTTCTTTGTGATAATGAAATGAAAATAATTAAAGCAATGCGAAGAGAAGAGTGGAAAGATAGAAAGCTTGAACAAAATGCAGAATACAAATTCCCTAGTTCAAGAGGAATAAACCCTGCAGAGGCCACCCTTAAAGATTTTACAACCCAACTGAGTCAAAACAGCAAAACTTTTTTTGGGGCATGCGTTGATATTTACAACACATCCCCATTAATTTTGGAATTTGCTTTTGATGAACTAAAACTTGATAAAAAGAAAGATGCACAAAAAGCCACTCCCCAAGAGGTAAAGAGTTTGTTTGAAAAAATGAAGAGTATTTACTCTTCAAAAGAGAGCAAAGTATTCCTTAACCAAAATGTGATTTATAGCACTGAGATTGGCAAAGAAAAAGAGAGAGAATTTGAATCCATTACAGCCGCACTAAACATTTTACTCTTAAGTGAAGGAGATAAGAAAGAGATTAAAATAAAAGAAATTTCCCCAGTAGAAAACCCTAAAACACAAAAAGCCCAAAAAGATACACAAAATATGCTTAACAAAATTAAAGGGTTTGAAATATCGGCAAGCGAAAATCAAAAAAAAGGCGAAGAAATATTTACACACTACCAGCAAATAGATGAAGTACTAAAGGTTATTCAAAAAGGTAAACAAAAAGGATTAGAAGAAAAGGAAATTTTAGAAAAAATTAATTCAATTAAACCCATAATCAAAGAACTTGATTTTAAGAAAAAAAGATTAGTCTTAATTCTAAATTAATGAAGAAACTAATTTCTAAAGCATTCTTAAGCAAAAAAAGAATTGCCTTTATTAAGAAAGGCTGAAAATAATAACGGGTTTAGGCAAGAAGCATTGGAATTATCCTTTAGCATCTTGCGTAGCTTTCACTACACAAGCGCTCGGACGTTTAAGTAAAATTTATTCCTTTCGATTCATGTCTTCTAGGATTTCTCTTTCATCAACAATGAACACATCGCTCACTGCTGTTACAGACGCATATGGAACTTCTATTAACTTGTCCACTTTTCCTAGTTTTGACAACAATCTTGAGGTTCGATCTACTTCGACTACCAAGTACTCTATGTCTCCACCAACTTCAGAAACTACTATGTCGACTAATTTGCCAACTTCGTCTCCTCTGTTAGTTATTACTCTCTTTGACGCTAATTGTCTTGCAATTGTGTATTTATACATTTTTTAACACCTTAAAAAAACTTTAACAGATAGAAAGTCTAACTTCTTTATAAAGGTTTCTCCTAACAAAATCAAACCAAAAAGTGATTATGTATATCAACCAATTTTTTGGACACGAGAGAAGTTAGTCCAAGAAATTGAAAGAAGCCCCAAACCACGCTTATGTATAGTTGGTATTTTACTCAGACAAATTGACAATTAAACAACTTTACTAAAAAAAATCGGTTTTATTTTTTAATGCGAAGTTTTTTATTTAAGAAAAACCTATTTTTAATATGTCCCTAAAAAGTCCAGATGACGAATACGATGAACTAGTACCAGAAGGAAATAATTTTCTAGACAAACTAGTAAAAAAATATAAGTTCCATTTTGTTCTTTTAATTGTTGGAATATTACTCGGAATATTTATTCAATTTTACTTTATTGCCCCTTTTCTTGTCGGAATCCAAACCGCTTCAAGTTCAGATTGTATAACTATAAAAGCCGGATTACTAAAAGAAAATGATTGTCTTAGAACACTCTTACCAAATGTTAAAGCATCAGAAGAATGTGCTGCTCGCGCATTTATTGAAAAACAAAACTCAACTCCAAAAGATTATAATGAAGAACCAACAAACTAAACGACCCAATCTACTAAGTCAATTAACGAAATCCCACCAAGGCTTTTAAATAAAAACCTCAAAAGCCCTCTTATGCAGCCTAAAACACAAAACACGCGCAAAAAAAGAAACCTTAATTTTAACCAAATTCAGAATAAACCCATGTTATTTTTTATAGCATCTCTAATTCTCGCATCCCTTATTTTATTTGGGTGTGATGAACAGATGACGACTGCTGAAAAAAACATTTGTTTTTCAATGAGCAGTCGAAGTTATGCTTATGTTCCAACTTGTGTTACAGTAAACAGTTGTTTTGAAAAAGTTAATCCCCTATTTAATCAAAGTTTAGGTTATTCACAAGACAGCACAATTTATGAAATAAAAAACCATGTTGCCAGAAGTTGGTACTTTTACAATCTCACACTCGCCGAAATGAAAAAAGTTTCAAACTATTGCACTAGTGGTAATTATGTTGCACTCGCAGGAGGAATAAACCAAGCAAAATTTTATTTAGACACCTCTTTTCTTGAGCTTGATGAGGGAGTAAAAAAAAGCTTTTCAGTAATCTCGGCAGAAGAAAATTATCTTTCTAATCAAAAAGTTGATTTAATTAAAGAAGAAGCAATATATGATTCTGAAGTAGAATTACAACAAATAATTTCTGAGCTTAACAGCGGTCCCACAAACTCAGACAGTTATGTTTCTTATTATTTAAATAAAATAGAAGCTTTCAACAAATCAACTCTCGCCAAAACAAGCGTTGTTCTTGCAGAAAAGACTCCTTTTTGGATAGAAAATTATGAAAACTTTCAAGGGACTATCCTTAAGCAACTAGGAGTAGCAAACCAAGCACACTTTGTTTTTTTAAATGAAGCTTTAAGAAAAGGGATTGATTATGCTGAAATGAAATTTTACACCAAACAAAGCCTAACTGCACTCCAAAATCTGCCTGTTTTTGAATTTATGTCGCTTTATTCAAATTTAGGAGGAAACAGCAATTCTTCAATTAAAAGGTTTGCTGATTTAATTAACCGAACCGGAAAAAATTTACAAAACACAAGCAAAACTATTGAAGAGGTTTGGGACAAAATAGAAATTGAAAGAAAAAATTGTGAATCTCTTCTTGAAAAATCAAAAGAATTTGAAAAATATTCTTCTTTAGTGAATGAACTTTCTTCGACAAGCGTAACTACCGAAAATTCCCCTCAAGTTGCTTTTCAAAAAACCACTCAAGAATATATTTTGATTAAAGACAAAAAAAATAAAGGAAACTTAACAATTGGAGAAGAATTATCCTCAATAAAAGCAATTCTTAACAACAGTTTGGTAATAAAAAAACAGTTAGAGTGGATAAATGAAAAATTAATTTCCGAGCTAAGTAATGCTTGTGATAATAAAGCTAAGGAAATAAAAAAAGAGGCTCTTTCTTCAGAAAAAGACTCAATAAAACTCCTTATTGAAGAAACTCTATTTTATGCTTCAAAAACTCTTTCTACAACAAATGAAGAAAAACTAAATTATTGTTATAATTTAGTTGAAAAATCTAAAACCCTTAATGAAGCATTTAGCAATTATTCTTTGCTTGAATCAAAGAAAAAAGATTTAGCAAAGGATTGCATAAACTATTTAGAAAGTGTGCTTCCAAAAACTGATTTGAGTGAATTAACTCTTCTTTTTAGTAATCTAAAAAACCAAAGCGTTAATAGCAACAATTTATTAGAATTTGAAGAAGATTGCCAAAGCATAAAAGAACAAGTAGAAAATGAGCTTAACTCTGACAAAGATATTTTGCAAATCACACAAGAAACAGAGGAACTCAAAAAAACCCTGCTAATTTTAAAAGAAATCAATAACTACTCGCCCTCACCCGCTCTTGAAAAGGAAATAAGTTTATTTGAAGAAAAAATAGAGAATTATAATAATTACTTTGCTAACGGAAAGGTTAACCTAAGTGAAGTCTTGCCAATAAAGAAAATTCTTTTAGATTCAATAAGTGATAATCTAAAAATATTTTCGAGTACACTCCAAGACAAAATTATCCAATATGCAAAAGAAAATTACTCAATTATTTTATTTAATTTAAAAGTTCCTCAAACAAACGAAGATATTAACACAAACGCTAAACTGACCATACCAAATCCGTTTCAATCAATAAATACAACTTTTTATCTCGATTTACCTTTTTCTATTGCGCTTCTCAATTCAAAAGATTCATGCATAACTCAAATAATTCAAGTTGATAAAAACACAACTCGCTTCTTGCTTAATTGTTTGCCTTTTGGAAACACAACTTCAGATTTTATAATTAGCCAAAAGATTACTCAAAAAGAACTTGATGAATTTTTGTATGTGTCAAATAAAACTAGCTTGTTAAAAAGAGAAATACAATTAAATTCAACTGGCGAATTTACAAAGCTTTTAATTAAAACAACTCCTCCTTTTGCCCCCTCTAAATGCACTGCAATAATAAATGAAACTGAAAAAGTGTGTTACTTGGATGAAGCAGGAAAAGCTAATTTTTTGGCAGAAAATGTTTCAGAAAAGATCCAAATAACAGTTTTTTTCTATATTGAAGGCCTAATTTCAATAGATCTGCAAGAATCAACTCAAAACTCGGCAGAACAAAATTCAATAGAATACAAGCTAACAGCAAAGAATAATTCAAACTCACAAGTTAGTGCTGAAATTTCCTTACCAGTTCCAATAAACTCGTCTATTGAAAGTATTTTTTTAGTTGACGAAGAATTTAACGAGTCAAAAATTAACTTAAGTGGGTTTAATATTATAATAAAAAATAAAAAGTTTGAAGCAAAACAAGAAAGATACTTTACCTTAACCATTAAAGTAAACTCTTTGCACGAGTATTATTTTCAAACATTACTTGAACAAAAAGATTTACTCACGCTTCTTGGAAACACAGAACTTGCAAGAAAAACTCAAGAAGTAATAAACCTTGGAGAAAATGCCAATTTGGCTGAAGTAAAATCTATTATTAGTAATAATTCCCTTGCAATTGCTTCGCTTCAAAAAGTGAGAGAAAAAGAAAATGCGCTTGAATTAATGAAAGCTACACTCCTAAGCAAAATTGAAGAATTAAGAAAAAATCAAAGTGAATTAGTTTCTCTTGGGCTTTTAACTCAGGCAAAAGAAATTGAAAATCTAATTAATAAAACACTTTCTCTGGATTTATCAAACGAAAACACCTTGGCTAAAGCATTTGATCAAATATCAAAAGCTTCTTTTACTATCGAAAAACAAATTGTTGATGAGAGCAACTCTCTTTCGGACAAACTCTCTGTACTTTTAAAAGAAAACAATAATTCAAATATTAC
>JBAYJX010000003.1:0-64539 GCA_041664905.1 archaeon
ACAACTCTTTTTTTGTAACTTCTTTAAGTTTTTATTTTTCTTTTGGGTTAAGTACTTTTTTCCCTCTTTCTTGTGGGACAATTCTTCTTTCTGCACCAGAGAATATTTTTTCTAGTTCTTTTCCTTGTTGTACTCTATCAAGAAAAACTGCTAGTGCAGCTATTTCACTATGCGGTTGTGAAGTCACCCCAATATTATAATCCGCTTCAAGATAAACTGGTCTTTCAACTTTTTGGGATCCTATAATGATTGCTATTTTTTTTTCAGCTAATAAGTTCTTTTCAGCTTCTTGTACTGGGGTTCCATACATTGTTAAGTGAACTATTTTGTACCCTTCTTTTTTTAGTTTAGTCACACTACTTCTCCACGAGTCACTAAACTCAACCCCAAACTTTCCTCCCCAAGTCTTATTTACCCCGGCAATTGTAGTAACTAAACTCTCATCTTTTTCTCCACAAACAATCATTTTCTTTGCACCAAATGCGCGTGCTACAAGTCCGCAGTGTCCAGTCACACGATAATCTCTAACCTCTCGATGACCATACCTAACAATCACAATATCTTGTTTTTCCATACCTTCACAATTAATTTTTATATGGGTGTAGTTATAAATTTTGTTATGCGTGTTCCTGTAAAGTTCTCAGCAATTCGTGCCGCTAAACTTAGTAGGGTTGGAAATAGGGCAAATGGGGTAACTCGTAGGTTAAAAAGTTCTGCTAATTCAATTGATTCTCTTGTTTATTCTGTTGGTGATGAAGTTTTGAAAAGACTTCCTGTGCGGGCTTCAACTAATTCTGCAAAGAAGCACGAATTAAGCAAATCCCTGTCAAGAAAAGCTGCAGATTCTTTTAAAGGTGTAGAACTTTCGCCTCTTCATTGTCTTGAGCGATGTAATCTTGCGCTTGGTTTGCTGCGTAAGTTAAAAGTTCCTGCGTGGCTTGCTCGTCAGGTTTATTTAGACACTTCAAGTTATGATTTTAGACTTCATGATTATGTTGAGTTTTTTTCTGAAGGAAAAGTAAAAACTCTTGTTTTTGGTTATTCTCCTGAAGGAAGAGACTATAATCACATTTTTCCTTTTGCTGCCAACAAAATCCATCCTGATGGGGGCATTGGTTCTGTTGTTTTTAGGGGGGTTGATGGAAGTCAGATTGCGGGGGTAGTTGATTCAAAAAAATTGAGAATTTTTTTAATAAATCCAATAAATAGTAAACAAGCAACGAAGGATCGTAAAAGAATTGAACTTATGGTTAAACATGGTGTAATTCCAAAAGAAGCGTTGTCCCAAATTAAATAGTAAGTTATTTTGGTTTTTTGTCAAAAAACCTCTTTTTAGAAGCTTTATAAAGTTTTTCACGAGTGGAATATATGTGGTGGGCCCGTAGCTCAGTCGGTAGAGCACTGGACTTTTAATCCAGGTGTCTAGGGTTCGATTCCCTACGGGCTCGCTCATTATCTTTTTTTATTTTTTGTTTTTGGGAATGCGCTATCAAACAATGTTTGATGGACGCCCACGCAAACCTATTGGTTTGCTAGGGCAACACCTTTAGTGAAAGGGGTTGCGAGTTAGTTGTCTACGGGCTCGCTTTTGTTCTTAAGAAAGTTTTATATCTAAGAAAGTTCTTTTAGTAGATTTATGCCAGTTTTAATTAATTTCAAAATTTGTGATAATGCTTCTGAATGTAATGGTGCAGCGATTTGTCATACTCATGCAATTAGCTGGGATGAAAAAAATAAAACTCTTGTTATTGATAATTCTAAGTGTATTTCTTGTGGTAAGTGTGTACCTACTTGTATGGTTGATGCAATTAAAGTTGCTAAAACTCAAACAAAATTTGAGAAAATAAAAAAAGAATTTGATAAAGATAAGCGAAAGATTTCTGATTTGTTTGTTGATAGGTACGGTGCGCAAGCCTTGCATCGAGCATTTATAATTAATGAAGCTAAGTTTGATATTGAAGTTGAAAAATATCCTCGTTTGGTTGTAGCTGAATTATTTAATGATCAGTCAATAGTTTGTTTATATTGTTCTATTCCAATTAAGGATTTGTTTCCTAAGATGGACATTAAGTATAGGAAAGTTGCCATCTCGGATAACTTTCTTCTTGATAAGTTTGGTGTAAAGACGCTTCCAGCGTTAGTGTTTTTCAATGATGGAAAGTTTTTAGGTAAAGTTGAAGGGGCTTTTCCTCCTGAAAAGCAGAGTGAGCTTTCTAGTCTTATTTCTAAAATCTTGAAGAAAAAGTAGTTTCCCTAACGCTTTTAAATTCTCTTTTTGCATTATTCTATTAAGTGGGCCCGTAGCTCAGTCGGTAGAGCACCAGACTCTTAATCTGGGTGTCTAGGGTTCGATTCCCTACGGGCTCGCTTTTTTTGTTTTTATTTTTGGGAATGCGCTATCAAACAATGTTTGATGGACGCCCACGCAAACCTATTGGTTTGCTAGGGCAATACCTTTATGAAAGGGATTGCGGGTTAGTTATCTACGGGCTCGCTTTTTTTGTTATAAATTTTATCTTCTTTTTTGTGCTTTTGGGCGATATTAAAAAGCTTTTCATACCAATTTTTATTATTAGCCAGGGATTGTAGCTCAGCCTGGGAGAGCACAACGCTGAAGACGTTGGTGTCGCGAGTTCAAATCTCGCCAATCCCATTTTTTCTAATTTTTTTAATTCAAAGACGCAAAATCCTGGACATATTTTCCTTTTCACCACCTTGTGAAAAGATTTATAATCCACAATCACCTATATTTGTTTGATTTTTATGAATCGTGTTAAGACTGGTATTTTTGGTTTTGATGAATTAGTTGAGGGTGGCTTGCCTGAGGGTAGAAGTTTTTTAATTTCAGGTGGTACTGGTACAGGTAAAACAATTTTTGCTACTCAGTTTTTAATTAATGGTGCAAAAGCAGGTGAGCCAGGAGTTTATTTGACTCTTGATGAAAGACCTGAATTAATTAGAGAGGATATGTTAAGATTTGGTTGGAACTTGCGTCAACTTGAAGACGCTAATATGATTAAAATTGTTGATGGAACAATGGCAAAGTTAGGTATTCCTAGTGATGAAGAATTTTCTCTTCCAGCAACAGGATTTGATTTAGATAAATTGCTTTTGGAGTTAATGCGTGCTATAAAGAAAATTAAAGCAAAAAGAGTTGTTCTTGATTCAATTCCTGCTTTGGGTTTGAATTTTGAAAATGAGCATGAAATAAGAAAAGCTGTTCTAAAAGTTGTTTATTTGTTAGCAAGAGCAGGAGTAACAACTGTTTTTACTACTGAAATTAATGAGGATTCAAAGCAGTTAGGTAAGTATGGTGTTGAAGAGTATGTTGCTGATGGAGTAATTGTTCTTCATTATATGGGTATTGGTACTCAGAGTAATAGAACTTTGCATATTAGAAAGATGCGTGCAACAAAGCATAGTGAAGATTTGCACCCAATTCAAATTACTGAAACCGGGATTAAGGTTCACAAAGTTGAAGATGACTATAATCTTTAATTTTTAATTAAAAAATAGTTTTGCAAAAGACAATTATGTTGTCCTTTGCATTTTTTTATTTTACTTTTTCTTTTTTAGAACAAATTTCCAAACAATAATTCCTACAATTACTAAAACAACAAGTATTAGTGTCATGTTTGGTCCTTCTGTTGTAGTTGTATCTGCTTTAATTGGGAGTTGTATTGTTTTTGTTTTTATTACAGCATCCGAATCTTGGTATTCTATAACAACATCTATTGTGTAGTCTGTGCCTGTGCTAAAAGTTATTCCTGTTTTAACTGTGTCCACATCGTTTGGGCCAAGCGAGCCAATGAATTGTTTTGGTTTGTCTACTACTCCGTTTGGTGTTTTAATTTCAACTACTGTAAACTCAGCTTTTCCTAGTCCCTTGTTATATATTTCTATAGTAATTTCTGCTTTTTGTCCATTTGCAACAGTTCCTGTTTTGTCTTTTAGAGTTGCATCAATGTCAACTAGTGCAAATACTTTGAGTCCAACATAGGATGTATCAGTGGTTCTTGTTCCTGAAGCATTTCTGTATGAAACTGCTACTGGTAGAGTATAATTTTTTATTGTTGCTGTATTTGTAACGCTAACTTTGAGTGTTACTTGTTTTTGTTCTCCTGGGTTTATGCTTGAAACATAAGCTGTTGCTGCGCCTAAGGGAGTAATATCTCTTTCAACAACTGTTCCTGTTGCGGTTATTGTTCTGTCTTCTTTTATTTCAAGCACAACATCGTAGGCTGGGCTTGTTCCCACATTTTGTAATGTAAATGAAATTTCTTTTTCTTGTCCGGGTAATAGTTTTTCACTTGTTGTTGAAACAACTTTTATTGTTGGTTCTTTTCCACCTACAATAATTGGGAATTGTTCTTTTATGCCAGTAGTGTTTCCAGTTGTACTAATCGTTACTGGTAAATAGTATGTTTTGTTTTCTGCAGCAGGATCAACATAAACCGTGAATTGAACTAGCGCTTTTCCAAATGATTCTATGGTTCCTACTGTTGCTGGATTTAGTTGTGTATCAGTTGGTTTAATTGTAAAGGGGTAAGTGTTTTCGAGTTGTACTTTAACTCCTGTTTGTGATGTAGAGTCTTTGTTTTCGAGTTGTACAAGTACGGTGATTGTTGTTCCTGGTACTGCCGGGCTTGGGGTATAATTAACTTGAGTTATTTCTGGTAGGGTCGCAAAAGCCGTGCTTACAATCATCACAAATATAAATAATATAATTCCCATTTGTTTTATTTTCATTAGAACCACACCCTTGGAAGATTTTGGCAAGAAAGCATTTAAATAGCTTATTTTTCTTTGCTCTCGCCTTTTTAGATTCTTTCTGCCGCTTGAACAGAGGGTATTTCTTCAATTTTTTCTAATAATCTCTCAAGTTTTGCAACTCCGTTAATCTCTATTCCAAATATTGCTTCAGCATACCCATTTTTTTTGATTTTGAAATTTGTGTTAATCAGTGTTGCTCCTGATTTTTTTATTTCAGTTAGTATTTCGGATAGTATTCCTGGTCTATCAATTGCTTTTACTCTAATTTCAGTTTTTCCTTTTTCTCTTTCAAATCCTATGCTGATTAATTTGTCTTTGCTTATTTTTTTTATGTTTGGGCAAGTAGTTTTGTGTACAATTATTTTTCTTTTTGTAGTTTTTACCCCTATTACATCTTCTCCTGGTAAGGGGTGGCAGCACTCAGCCATTTTAATTTTTTTCAAAGCCCCTATTTGTGGTGCTTTTTCTTTTTTTTGCATATTTACTTTTAATCCGAAATAAGTTTTGATTTTTTGTTTTGCTTTGTCAGTAACAACAAACCCTAACCAAGTTTTTTTGAGTTGTGGTTTTTCTGCCACAATTATTTCTACTTGGTCTAAGTTGTTTAGTTTTGTTTCTAGTGGGGCAAAATTTCCATTTACTCTTGCTTTTTCCATTTTCTTTCCAATATCTGTGTGTACAGCATATGCAAAATCAATTACACTTGCGCCTATGGGGAGCGATATCACATCGTGTTTTGGAGTAAAAACAAATATTCGTCGTCCTACACTTTTTTTGCCAAACACTTCTTTTCCTAGGGATTTTTGCCATTCAATTAATTGTCTTTCCCAACCTAATTCTTTTTCGAATTCTTTGTCTTTTTGAATTTGTTTATAATTCCAATAAGTTTCTCCTTCAATTCTTAAATGGTGTTCCCAAGTCCTTATTTGGATTTCAATAACCTCGTTTCCTCGTCTTACTGCTGTGTGTATGCTTTTGTATCCTGTATTTTTTGGTTTTGAAATATAATCATCAAATGCTTCTGGAATTATTTCATATTTTGAGTGAATGTACCCTAGTGTTTCATAGCATTCTTTTTCTTTGTTACAAATTATTCTTATTCCATAAATATCATTCATTTTTGAGAATGGGGTTTTTTTAAGTTTTTCAAAAATTGATTTAAAGTTTTTTGGTCTTCCCGTAACTTTTACTTGAATTTTTCCAACTAATAGGGATTCAATTTCTTTTTGTACGGTTTCTACAAGTGCTTCTCTTTCTATTCTTGTTTTGTTTACTAATTTTTTTACTTTCTCAAACCCGGCGGGATTTAGAACTCTAAAACTGTAATCTTGTATTTTCCAAGCGGATTCACCCAGTCCAAGTTTTGTTGCAAGGGGATAATAAATTTCTTCTGCTTTTTTCGCATAATTATCTTCAGAAATAAATTTTTCTTTGTTGTATAATGCATCAGCAATTTCGGCAGTTTTTATTATTATGGGCTGAAAAGTTTGGGATATGGATAATATTATTGAAGTTAGGGTCTCACTTGGTAGTTTACCAAAGTTTCTTTCTATGATGTCTTCTATTTGTTTTATTGTTTTAACATTTTGTGTTGTTGTTTCTCCAAATAATTGGGTAATTTCATTTTCATTAATTAAATTATTGGGGAGTTCTTTTAGGATTGTGGCATTTATTGCTTCAATTGGCAAATTTTTTTCAAATAGTTCTTCGGCGACTCGTTTGTTTCTTTCAAAATTAGTTTGTCCTGTTTTTTCTTTTAAATAATTTGTGGCATTAGTAATTGTTTTAATTTTTTCCTTGGCATTAACTTCACTAGTAACCATAAATATAGGTGTGTTGCGTTGTTTTTATAAATGATTTTTTTATTTACTTTTAAGTTCCTTCGTGCCAGCTGTTCAAGTACTCAAGTTGTTCTGCTGTTAAAGTGTCAATTTCTACTCCTACTGCAGTTAATTGTAGTTTTGCGATTTCGTCATCTATTTCTTCAGGTAGTGTAATTACAGTTGCTTTTAATTTGCCTCTGTTTTTTGCAACAAATTCAGCAGCTAGTGCTTGTCCGCAAAAGGATGTTGCCATTACTTCGCTTGGGTGTCCTTCGGCAAGTGCAAGGTTTACAAGTCTACAATTTCCTAAGGTAATAATCTTTTTCCCATTTTTTAGTGTGAATTCTTCTACTAGCGGTCTAATTTCTTTTACATTAACAGAATTTTCTTGTATTGCTTTGTAATCAATTTCTATATCAAAGTGTCCTGAGTTTGCTAAGATTGCATAGCTTTTCATTTGGTTAACATGTTCCATTCTAATTACATGTTTGTCTCCAGTAACAGTAATAAAAATATCTCCTTCTTTTGATGCTTCACTCATTGGCATTACTCTAAATCCATCTAGTTTTGCTTGTAATGCTTTGAAATGGTTTACTTCTGTAACAATTACGTTTGAACCCATTCCTCTTGCTCGTAAGCTTACTCCTTTTCCGCATGATCCGTATCCGAGTACAACAACAGTTTTTCCCGCTAGTAAAATATTAGTTCCTCGAACAATTCCATCAAGTGTGCTTTGTCCAGTCCCATAATAATTGTCAAGTAGGTGTTTTGTTTTGTTGTCATTCACGGCAATAACTGGTACTTTTAGTGCGTTGTCTTTTTCCATTGCTTTTAATCGAATTATTCCGGTGGTAGTTTCTTCAGCTCCTGCAATTAATTCTTTTAATATATCTGGGTGTCTTTCGTGTATTTCGCTTAGTAAATCGCATCCATCATCAAGTGTGTAATTTGGTTTTGTTTCTATTACTTTGTTTAAGTATTTGTAGTAATCTTCTTTTGTTTCTCCTTTGTATGCCCAAATTTTTACTCCTTCAGTTGCAAGTGCTGCCGCGACATCATCTTGTGTGCTTAAGGGGTTGCATGCGCATATTGCAACTTTTGCTCCGCCTGCAATTAGTGTTCTAACAAGTACTGCTGTTTCTTTTGTGGGGTGTAGTGCGATTCCAATGTTCATTCCAACAAGTGGTTTTTCTTTAGCAAATCTTTCTCTAACTTTAAGTAGCGCTCCCATTTGTGTTTCTGCCCAAGCAATGTTTTTCATTCCTTGTTCGGCTAGTTTAATATTTTTTACTTCAAAATTTGCGCTTGTATCCATTTTAATCCCCTTTTATTATTTATTTTATTTTAACAGTATTTTATAAATCCTGCCTTTTCGTCAAATGTCTTGTGTTGTGTTTTGTCAGTTCTTTTTTTAAACTCGTTGAAGTATTTTTATTAGATAAGTTGTGATTGGTGGTGTTTTATGGTTGTATTTGAAAAATTTCCTAATGTAAAATTAGTTAAATTTCCTGAGCTTGATGAAGTTGACTTGGGGGTTATTCAGAATTCTCTTGCTCATTTTTTAGCAAAAGTTGGGGGGGATGCAAGTTTGCAGCTCTCTCTTAAGGAATATGCCAAGGGTGGGCTTAAGGCTCAACATGAAGTGCACGGGAAAGTTAGTATTAGCGGAAAGACTTTTTTTGCTGAGCATGAAACTTGGCAACTTTTAGAATCAGTTCAAAGTGTTTTAAAGAAACTTGAGAAAGAAGTTGCAAAAGAAGAAGGAAAGAAAAAGTAGTGTTTACTTTTTCTTTTTTGCCTTTTTTTTAGGTTTTGCTTTTTTAATTTTTGCTACTTTTTTAGCTGGTTTTGCAGCTTGTTTCTTTGTAGGTTTAGCAATAATTCCCGTTTCTTCTTGTTCTTTTTTTAGTTCTTCTCTCATTTGTTCGATTAAGTCTTTTACTGACATTTTTTTTTCAAAAACCATTTTTTAACACCGATTTTGTGCTAGAACATAGGCCTTTTTTATATATAAACTTTCCCTCTAAAAGTTAACTTAAACATAATTTTTGTTAAAATTGGGTTTATTTGAAAAATAAGTGGTTTAAAACACTAGTTTATGTATAAGTTTTTTGTTAAAAAAGGTGCTTTTTTCTCTTTTGTTGACAAAAATGGACACGCTAAGCAATGGATTTCTAGTTTGTGCGAGCATTTCATCTTGCTAGCTCCACTCCGTTTCCCTTCAGCGTATTATACTAAAATTACCGTTGCTGCATTCCTGCCCTGGCGGGGTTCGTTTTAGAGCAATACCTGTAAGGACAGAGCTTCGACGCCAGTAAAATGGTGCTTGCATAAACATCAAAACCTCTCACCTAGCTTCGACCCCAACATAAAGCGGATTTTTGGTTACAAGCCACCGCTAGCGGCCCGGTCTAGTCCAATATATTTCTTATTCAAAAAGCTTAAATGATTGAGTTTTGTTTAATTGTTATGCCAATTTTTAGAAACGAATTAAATCAATCTGTTGCAAGAAGAAATAGGTTGCGCACTACTCTTCTCACTCGCGCTGAAAAGATTGGGGGAAGAGTTTTGAGAAGAAAAACTAAAGAATGGTCTACTCGAACTAGTTTTAGAATAATTGATCTTGCGCGTGGTGGGGGAATTAGTAAAGCTCTTGAAGAACTTTCTATTGTGCATAAAGGCAGGAAATTAAACATTTTGTATTGGGGTTGCGGTGAGGGCAGGGCAGCAAAAGAACTTGCAAAAAACCCTAAAAATAATGTTTTTGGTTTCTCAATTGATTCTTCAAAATACTGGGTTCATCCACAAGGGGTAACGTTTATTCAAACAGCAGTAGATGTTTTACCAATTTTTTTAAGAAAAAAGAAAATTAGTTTGGATTTAATTTTTGCTGAAAATTCGTTAAAATATTTGTCCCCTGAAAAACAAACAACTCACCTTTGCGAATTAGCAAAATTATTAACTTTGGGGGCAAAAGTTTTTCCTGATCCAGTTTTGTTAAGCCCTACACAAGAAGCCCAACTTAGAAAAGCCGGGTTTGAACTAAGTAAAGAAAAAAACTATTTAGTTACTTTAACAAAAAATAATTAGATTTGTTCTTTTGAAATAATTAAAAGCCTAATGATGTGAGATTTAGTTATGTCTTGCTTTGAATTAACTAGTGAGTCGAGTAAATCTCTTGCTCGCACAGGGGTTTTGCATACCGCGCACGGTAAACTCGAAACTCCTTTTTTTATGCCCGTAGCAACAAAGGGGGCAGTGAAATTTGTTTCTCATCTAGAACTTGAAAGTATGGGTGTTAATTGTTTGATTTCTAATGCTTTTATTAATTATTTAAAACCTGGAGTTAATCACATAAAGGAAGCTGGTGGTCTACATAAGTTTTTTGGTTGGAATCATTCTCTTTTTACCGACTCTGGCGGTTTTCAACTTCTTTCAGAAGATTTTGTTGAGCATGTAACCGATAAAGGAGTTTTTTTTAGAAACCCTTTTGATAAGAGTGTTCATTTAGTTACTCCAGAAATTGCAATTAAGATTGAGAATGATTTGGGGGCAGATGTTGCAATGTGCTTGGATCACGTTCTTCATTTTGGAAAGAATAGGTTGGATTATTTTGATGCAATGCTTCGTACAACAGAGTGGGCGTTAAGGTGTAAAGAAGCTCACAATAATTCAAACCAACTTTTGTTTGGAATTACTCAAGGCGGAACTTTTTTAGATTTAAGAAAGAAGTCAACAATTGCTTTAGAAAGTATTGGTTTTGATGGTTTGGCGTTTGGTGGTTTGTGTATTGGTGAAGACCCTAAAGCTATGTTTGATATTACAGAATTTTCAAAAAAGTTTGTTGCAAAAGACCGTCCAATTTATTTGATGGGAGTTGGTTCACCTTTAGAAATTTTGGGTTTAGTTGAGAGAGGAGTAGATATTTTTGATTCAGCATATCCCACAAGAATGGCTCGTCACGGAAAAATATTTACTCGTGGGGGTTGTGTTCAAATTAACAAAAGTAATTACAAAAGTGACTTTTCTTCGCTTGATGAAAAGTGTGATTGTTTTGTGTGTAAGTCTCACTCAAAATCTTATTTGCATCATTTGTATAAAACATATGAGCAAAATGGTTTAATGTTGTTAAGTTACCACAACACTTTTTTTATTGCAAATTTGATTAAGGAAATTAGAGTTGCAATTAAAGAAAATAGATTTGAACAATATAAGAGTGATTTTATTAAGAATTATAAATCAAAAAGGTGAAATTATGAAGGAAAATATTTTTGTAATAACTGGCGGTCCAAGTGTTGGTAAAACAGCTTTGCTTAAATCTTTGCGAGACCGGGGACATATTTGTTTTGATGAGGTTGCTCGAGCATTTATTGAAGAACAATTGAGTGTTGGCGGAAAAATTGTTCCTTGGATTGATTTGCCTTTGTTTAACAAACATGTTCTTGATAGACAAATTCAGCAGCACTTGGATGCTGGTAAAGAACTACATTTTTTTGATCGGGGAATTCCGGATGATCTTGGTTATTTGAAATTAGGTAATATTCCAATTTCCCAAGAGTTTCAAAGAGCTGCGGATGAATATAGGTATAATAAAATAGTTTTTTTCCTTGAGCCTTGGAGAGAAATTTATGTTAATGATGCTGCAAGAAAAGAGCCTTTTGAGGTTGCATTAAAACTTTCTGATTGTTTAAAGCAAGCTTACATTAGCTGTGGTTATGAATTAGTTGTTGTTCCCAAGGTTTCTGTTAGAGAACGCACTGATTTTGTTTTGAATGAAGTTAAGAAATTAAATTTGTGAGCGAAATTTCTTTCGCCCACAAGAATTAGTATTTTATTCGTCAATATCTTCTATTCCGTTTTCAGTTATTCTATAGAGTGCTTCTCCATCAGGAAGGGATGGTGAATCAACGAGTTTTGCAACTCTTTTGTCTTCTTTACTTTTTCGCAGATATAATCTTGTTTTGCTTGCATGTCCTACAACATTTCCGCCCACGGGTTCTGTTGGGTCTCCAAATAATATATCTGGTCTTGACATTACTTGGTTTGTTACAAGTACAGCAACGTTACTCATTTCTGCGAGTTTTTGTAATGTTCGCATGTGTTTGTTTAATTTTTGTTGTCTTTCAGCTAGTGTTCCTCTTCCAACAAATTCTGATCGGAATTGTGCTGTTAATGAATCAATTATTACTAGTTTAATATTTTTTTCAACTACCATTTCTGCAGCTTTATCAGCAAGTATCATTTGGTGTTCTGCATTGTATGCTCTTGCAACATAAATATTTTTTAGTGCTGCATCAACATCTAACCCGAATTTTTTTGCCACTTGTATTACTCTTTCTGGTCTAAACGAATTTTCTGAATCAATGTAAAGGCATGCCCCTTCTAGTCCTCCTTGTTCTTTTGGTAATTGTACTGTTACTGCTGTTTGGAAGCACCATTGGGATTTTCCGCTTGCCATTTTTCCGTATACTTCTGTAATGGATTGGGTTTCTATTCCGCCTCCAATTAAATTGTCAAGTTCTTTTGAGCCTGTTGTGAGTCTTCCGACTAGTTTTCTTTTTTCTGCCAAAACATCCGCTGTTTCAAATCCCATATCAAGGGCATCTCTTGCGGTTTTGATTGCCTTATCGGCAGTTCCGTCCCCAAGTCCAGCAATTTCTTTTAGTTCGCTAGCGCTTGCAGTTGCTATTTGTTCTAGTGTTTTGTATCCTGCATCAGCTAGTTTTTTTGCTGCCCCTTCTCCTACTCCTGGTATATCCTCTATTTTCTCTATTTTCTTAGCCATAATTTTCACCTCGTCGTAAAGTGCTTTTTGAGCCTGATTTTTGGCTTTTAATCAAGTGGCCCGTTGCCTTTTAGACAATTAACTTTCTGTTGCGTTCTTTATAAATGGTTAACCAAGTGTCCTGCCGCCCAAGAATTCCTTTTTAAATTTCAGCGCAATTAAAAAACATGTCCTATATTTTGTGTAATTAGTATTATTTGTTTATAAATCTATTGAAATATTTTTGTCAGGCGATTTTTTTGTTCACTTTTGATAGTTATCTTTATTAATCTTTCATGCATCAAGTTGAAAGTAAAAAAAATTATTTCAATTTTTTAGTAAAACTGGTGAGAAAAATGAAAAAATTCGAGAGATATATCTATGTAGTACAAAATAAAAATGGGGGAAGTGCTCTGGAAAAAAATTTCCTTAAAGCATTTGACTTTTCATGGTTAGTAAAAGAATTTGATTCTTTGAACACGTGGGTTGGATTAAATAAATACAAAGTTAGTTTCGCT
The DNA here is from genome assembly GCA_041664905.1 of archaeon. Taxonomy (GTDB): domain Archaea; phylum Iainarchaeota; class Iainarchaeia; order Iainarchaeales; family JAAZKV01; genus JAAZKV01. Next base: position 12,879 of record JBAYJX010000003.1, read on the forward strand.
TTGTTGTCATTTATTTTTGCCTTGTTTTTGTTAAAGGGATTTTAGGGTGTTTTTTATGCATGAATTTGAAGAATTAATTGTTTGGCTTGATACAGAGACTGCTAAAATTCCAGTTAAATCAAAAATATCTGCGCAAAAGCAGAAAAACTATTTTAATTAGGTGAAAAAATATGGTTAAAAAAAAGATTCGCTATGAGAACACGTTCGTGTCGTTTAATGAAAATATTTCAAACAACAAGTCACTTGCATTTTTTGAATTGTTTTATTTGTCATTTGTAAATTTTGTTAAAGACACAATATTTATTGCAAAAAAGCAAAGTTTATTTTTAGGGGTATTTTCCTGTTCGGCTTTGTTTTTGCTTGCTTGGATTATGGACAAAATATTTTATGTTCCTTTTGTTCTTGCGCTTTTGGTTTTTGTTTCTATTATTTGGCGACAGCAAAAGCTTTTGTTAATAAAAAAAGATTTCGAAGAAAATGGGATTTTTTAAGAATTCTTTAAAGTTCTTTTTCATATTGATCCGGTAATTGTGCACCAATTAAAGGATTTATTTGTTTTACTTCTTCGCATAGTTTGTGTACGTATTCTCTGTATGAGTAGTGTGCAGCTCTACTTGTTCGTGTTTTTGCAACATGGTGGAGTTCTTTTGCATTGAGTGTGTATAATACTTTGTAATTTGTTGCTAGTGGTAGTAGGTATTGTGCAATTTCTCGTGATACTCCTTGGTTAATTAGTTCAACCCAAACACTAAATGCTTTTTTTAGTGCATTAGTATATTCTTTTTTTGCTTCTTCATTCAAGTAATAAGGAATAGCATATCCATATTCAGGGCTTACTTCTGTATCTATCCAAGTAAGCATTCTGTTTCTATGCAAATCTCTTCCTGCCCCAAAATCAACCAGTGTTTCAAACCAGTAGTAAGCGTTTTCTGCGGCTCTGTGTGGTTTTTTTTCGATTGTATTGTAGGAAAATATTTTTTTAACAAGTTCTTTTTTTTGTTCGGGGGTAATTTCTTTTCCCCTTAAAAAAACTTTTCCTTTAACATAACTTGTGTCAAATCCTTCTTTTGTTAGGTATTCGTAGCAAATAAGTTCTTCGGCATTCTGGGTTGTATTTATTGTTTTTATTGTTGGTTGTATATTCTCAAAAGTATGTTCTTCAATACTTATTTTTTCATTACTTTGATTTTGTTTTATTGGATTTATTGTAATCTCTTTATTTGTGTGTTCAATTCTAGTTTCATCCGCCACACAGTATTCTTTTGCAAGTAGTGATGGATATTCTTTTGTTAGTGCTTCTTGCATTCGGTCTGCAATTTCATTAAGTTCATTATTTTTTATTGATTTTAAATCATGTATTAGTGCTCGGAATTGTTGTGAGTTTGTACTTATTGCAAAATTAGTCATTGTGCTTGCAGGTAAAAGGTATCTTGCACCATCAAATGCTTTTTTCTTAATGGTTTTTTCATCAGCAGTTATTCCTCGTGCTTTGTAGTTCTCAGTTATGTTGGTTATGAGTAAAGGTAAGACTTTTGAGTAAGTAGAAAAAAGGTAATCAACTGCTTGAACATATTTTTCTTTTTGTTTTTCGTTTAGTTCAGCAGGAATATAGTAACTTGGGTTTGAAAAATCTTGGTATCTTGTGCTTCTTTCAAGGTAAGCAGATAATCTTTTGTTTTCAAAGTATTTGTTTGCTGCAAGTATGCTCACATTTTCAAGCCCAATGCTTGTGTGTGCGTGTTGTTCTATTGAGTGGTGCCCCCAAGCAATTGTTACTCTTTTGTGAAAATCAGTTACTTTTTGTGTATCTAGTCCTTTTTCATTTAAAATTTCTTTTATTATTTCAGAGAAGGGTTTTGCACTTTGGCTTAGTCGTCCGATAACCATGCTGTGGGTTTCTCCTTTTGCTTCTCCAGTTATTTTTACATTAAGTTCGTTAGCAATATCTTCAACCAAATCATCAATCAGCATTACTTTGGCTTTTGCATTTTCCATATAAATTCTTCTTCAAGCTTCTTTTTTTAAACAAATCCTTTTTTTTGCCATTCTTCATATTGGTTTGTTTGAGATTTATCTAATTGTACAAATAATTCAAAATCAGCAGAGTGTGTTAATGGGTATGAAGCAAATAAACGCTAAGGTTCACTAATATTATTATACTTCTTTAACAGAAATAATTATATGTTGGTTTTAAAGGGGCCTAAGGCTAGTGCAAAAATTACTGCAAATACGCGTGCTCTTCGTAGAGTTTTTAGAAGAGTTGGGCTTGAAGAAAGTAGTTTGCCTGCTGTAGCCAAATACTCAAATGCTCCTTTAATCATTTCTCGTTTGCGCGCAATGAAAGCCGCAAAAGTTCCTCTTACTGGGATTGTTTATAAAGTTACTATGCCTGAAGAAAAATTTCGTGCTCTCTTAGAACGTTTTTCTTTTAAGTATTCTTTTACTTCTGGCCAAAGAAAATTGTTTGATGTTATGATTTCTAAAGGATTTTCTGAATCTCTTGCTGTTGAATTGTGTTCACCAAGGATGGCCTTGCAAAGCATGTACCTAGAGAAAATAGATTTTTTTGAGTCCTTTAAGTTAGATCCAAAAGTTTATGGTGTTGAAAGAATTCCTCCTTCTGCTTATTCGCCTTTATTGAAGTTGCATTTAAGATATTTAAAGGCGCGTGCATTAAGGCCAATGTTGACTAAACTTGCTGATGAGCATGCATCAAAAGTTTTGGACGAAAAATTTCCTGGTTGGCGTGAACTTCGTTCTCTTCAAAGAAAAAAAGGACATCCTGGCGGACGAATACATCCTTCTTCTATATTAAAGAAAGTTCGGGCATTTCTTGCAGCAGATATTGAGCCTACACTGTATTTATTAGAATATTCGCTTTCTCGTGCGAAAGAAATAAGGCGCGGCCAAGGGATTACTGGTAACTCTGCTCTTCTTAGAAATACGCCTCTGGGGAGAGGATTTGAAACTAGACTTGAAAAACAAATACGTCGACTAAATAAACAAATTCAAGTGCTTGAAAAAAAGTTTGTTAGTCGTTGGGGCAAGCCTGAAGTTATAGAGGCCCATTCTGTCAAGATGAAAGCACTTCGTGAAGAACTTAAAGGGCTTATTATGCAAAAAAGGGAAATTGAGTTACAATCTAAGTAGTTACTTAACTAAGTAATTTTTTTATTTATTTTTTAGTTTTTTAAAACCACAGTTCATTTTATAATTCCTTTACTATTATTTATTTTGGGTTGGAATATGTTTGATGCAATAAAAAAATTTGATCCAGAAATTTATCAGTATATAATGCAAGAGAAAGAGCGTCAAATGGAGGGGATTGAATTAATTCCTTCTGAAAATTTAGTTTCAATGGCAGTGTTAGAGGCGTTAGGTTCTTACCCTACAAATAAATATTCTGAAGGTTATCCTGGCCACAGATATTATGGTGGTAATGAAATTATTGATAAAATTGAACAATTAGCGATTGATCGTTTAAAGCAATTGTTTGGTGCCGAGCATGCTAATGTTCAACCAAACTCTGGTTCTCCAGCAAATATGGCAATGTATTCGGCGCTAATGAATGTTGGTGATAAAGCAATGGGGCTTAAGTTAACTGAGGGCGGTCACTTAACTCATGGACATAAAGTAAATTTTTCTGGTAAATTATATAATTTTGTTCAGTATGGTGTTTCTAAGGAAAATGAAATGCTTGATTATGATGAAATTAGAAAAAAAGTTTTGGAAGAGAAACCAAAGTTAGTTCTTTCAGGGTACACCGCGTATCCGCGTTCAATTAATTTTAAAGAATTTAGAAGTATTTGTGATGAGGCCGGTTGTTATTGTGTTGCAGATATTTCTCACATCGGAGGGTTGTGCGCAGCAGGGGTGCATGAGAATCCTACTCCTTATTTTGATATGGTTACAACTACGACTCACAAAACTCTTCGTGGTCCAAGAAGTGCTGTAATAATGTGTAAGAAAGAGTTTGCAGAGAAAGTTGATAAAGCAGTTTTTCCTGGTCTTCAGGGTGGGCCGCACGAACACGTGATTGCAGCTAAAGCAGTTGCATTCAAAGAGGCGCTCCAGCCAAAGTTTAAGGATTATGCTTCTCAAATAGTAAAGAATGCAAAAAAGTTAGCAGAATCTCTTCAATCGCATGGTTATAGATTAGTAACAAATGGCACTGATAATCATTTGATTTTAGTTGACGTAAGAAAATCCGGTATTAGTGGAATTGATGCTGAGAGGGCTTTAGAGAAAGCGGGTATTTATTGTAACAAGAACACAATTCCTTTTGAAACTGGTTCTCCATGGGACCCTAGTGGAATTAGAATTGGTACTCCTGTGTTAACAACAAGGGGAATGAAAGAAAGTGATATGGTTGAAGTAGCTAATTTTATGCATTCAGCTCTTCAAAATAGAACAGATGATGCTAAACTTGCTCAAATTAAGTTGAATGTCAAGGATTTTTGTAAAAATTTTATTTTTTATCCTTAATTTAATTTTTTAGGACTTTTTGTTAAAATTAAGTTTTCTAACTTTTTTAATTTAATTTTTTTTATTTTTTGTTGGTTTGTTGTTGTTTTTTATAAAAATTTTTTATTTAAAAAATATTTTTTTATAAAATTTCTTTGTATTTTTTATTTAACAATTTTATTTGGGCACAAATATTAACTTTTTTAGTCTATTTTGTTTGCTTTTCATACTGCTTTTACCTTTTGTTGGACATTTTTTTGTTTTTACTAATGCGCTTTGGCTTTGTAGAGTTGTTTTTCCAAAGTAGTTTGTTTTGAGCAGTAAGCTTTTTATAGTAGGATTTCTTCTTATTCTCGGTTGGTTTTTTTAAATTTAATTAAGTTTAATTAAATAAAAAAATAGTGATAAAAAGATTAGGGGTGTTGCCTTTGCCTAAGTTTGTGATAAAGAGAGATGGTTCTAAAGCGCTTTTTGATAGTTCTAAAGTAGCTACTGCTATTTGGAAAGCAGTTCAAGCTGTTGGTGGTGTTGATAGGAAGCGTTCTGATGTTATTGCTGAGGAAGTTGTTGTAAGAATTAATGAAAAATATGGTTCTGACGGAGTTCCTTCTGTTGAAGAGATTCAGGATTTAGTTGAAACTACTTTAATTAAAGGTGGGCACGATAAAACAGCTAAAGCATATATTTTGTATCGTCACCAAAGAGAACTTTTGAGAAGAACAGAGGACATGGTAAATAATTTTGATATAGTTAATCAATATATTTCTCAAGAAGATTGGCGTGTTAGAGAAAATTCTAACATGGCTTATTCTTTGCAAGGAATGAACTTTAATATTGCCGGTAGAGTTGTTTCTAATTATTGGCTTGGTAGAGTTTATCCTAAAGAAGTTGCTGAGGCACATAAAACTGCAGCACTTCACATTCACGATCTTGATTGTTTAGCTGCATATTGTGTTGGTTGGGACTTAAAGCAGTTATTGCTTGAAGGTTTTACTGGTGTGAGAGGCAAAGTTTCATCAAAGCCTGCAAAGCACTTGCGTTCAGCGTTTGGGCAAATAGTTAATTTCTTTTATACTCTTCAAGGTGAAGCAGCAGGAGCTCAAGCTTTTTCAAACTTTGATACTTACTTAGCTCCTTTTATTAGATATGATAATTTGGATAGAAAACAAGTGAAGCAAGCAATTCAAGAATTTATTTTTAATACTGCAGTTCCAACAAGAGTGGGTTTTCAATGTATGTCTGAAGATACAGAAATTTTGACGCCTCTTGGTTGGTTTGGATATTCTGATTTAAAGGAAGGGGACTTAATTAAAACATTTAATATTGAAAGTGGGGTAATTGAAGATAAACCAATTAAACGATTGTTTGCCCGAGAATATAATGGAAAAATGTTTAGGTTAAGAAACAGAATTTCTGATCAATTGATTTCTCCAAAACACCGGGTTGTAAGAAAAGCATTTGGTTCAAACAAATATATTCTTGAAGAAATTGAATCCGTTAAATCACTTAAATCACCGTTTATAGTTCCAATTGCAGGGCTTAATAATTCAAAAGGTAGTATTTTGTCTAGTGAAGAAATCCGACTTCTTGCTTGGGTTATTGCCGAGGGTTCTAGCGAAAACCCCAAACACAAATATCGGCAGTGTGGTAGAATAACTCTTTACCAGTCAGAGAAATCAAACAAGAGTAAGTATGAGGAAATTCTTTCTTTGTTGAAGGGATTCGCTCTGAAGTTTTCGATTAAAGATTCTATTCCTGCTTTTGGTTTTTCAACTAAGATGATTAGACTTAATGCCGCTTCTTCTCGTGAAGTTCACAATTATTTCCAAGATAAGTACGACATAAAGCACATCCCTCAAGAGTTATTCCAAATGAATCAAAATCAATCTCGTTTGTTTTTGGAAACCTATCTTAAAGCTGATGGGCATGAGGATTGTAAGATTTCTACAACAGATAAAAAGATTTTGGATGGTTTACAGCACATTTGCGTTTTAGCCGGGTATGGTTGTACGGTTTCAAAGCGTAAAGCAACTATTGGAAAAAAAGATATTTTTGTTTTAAGGTTAGTGAAGCATAATGAAACATATATTCAAAGAATTGAAGAAATTGATTATTCTGGAACAATTTGGTGTCCAAACACTGATAATGAAACAGTAATTGCTCGTCGCGCAGGTAAAGTGTTTATTACTGGTAACACTCCTTTTACAAATATTACAATGGATTTGAATGTTCCTTCTCATATTGCTCATGATCCAGTAATTATTGGCGGTAAGGCAATGGAATTAACTTATGCGGATTTTCAAGAAGAAATGGATTTGTTTAATGATGTTTTTTGTGAGGTAATGACTGAGGGGGATGCGAGTGGTAGAATTTTTACTTTCCCAATTCCAACTTATAATATTACTTCTAACTTTGATTGGGATTCTCCAAAGTATGATGGTATTTGGGAGATGACTGCTAAATATGGTATCCCTTATTTTGCAAATTATGTTAACTCTGATATGAGTCCTGAAGATGCAAGGAGTATGTGTTGTAGGCTTCGCTTGGATAATAGAGTATTAAATAAAAGAGGAGGCGGATTATTCGGGGCAAATCCTCTTACAGGGAGTATTGGGGTTGTTACAATTAATATGCCTCGATTAGGCTTTACTTCAAAATCAGAAAGTGAGTTTTTTGCTCAATTAGGTAGATTAATGGATTTAGCAAAAGAATCTCTTGTAATAAAACGTAAAACAATTGAGCGTTTAGCTGATCAAGGATTGTATCCTTATGCAAAATATTATTTGCGCGGAATAAAAGAACAAACTGGCGGTTATTGGACTAATCACTTTTCAACTATTGGTTTACTTGGGATGAATGAAGCTTTGCTTAATTTTATGAACAAGAACATTACTACTAAAGAGGGTCAGGAGTTTACAATTAAGGTTCTTGATTTTATGCGTGATCGTTTGTTAGCTTATCAAGATGAAACAGGGGATTTGTTTAACTTGGAAGCTACTCCTGGTGAAGGTACTTCAAGAAGATTTGCTTGGGCAGACAAGAAACAGTTCCCAACAATTATTGTAGCAAATGAGAAACAGTTTAAGGAGCACGGAGTAGCCCCATATTACACTAACTCTACTCAACTCCCAGTTAGTCTTTCTCTTGATTTGTTTAGTGCGTTAGATTTGCAAGATCCTTTGCAAACAAGGTATACTGGTGGAACAGTGTTCCATGTTTTCCTTGGGGAAAAATTGCCTTCAAAGGAAGCTACAAAGAATTTAGTTAGAAAGATTTCTGCAAATTATCATTTGCCTTATTTTTCTCTTACTCCAACTTTTAGTGTGTGCCCAATTCATGGTTACATTGCTGGGGAGCATGAGTATTGTCCAGTTTGTGAGAAGGAGTAAAGAAAGTTTAGTTATTGTTTGTTGATTTTTTGGAGGTGAAGTGGATGGTTAAAACAAAGTGCGAGGTTTATTCAAGAGTTGTTGGTTATATTAGACCAGTTAGTAATTGGAACGACTCAAAACAAGCAGAGTTTGCTGATAGAAAAAAGTATGATTCAGCTGTAAATGAATGCGGTTGCCAATAGTTTTTGTTAAGTATTATTGTAAGTATTGGTTAAACGCATTCTTTTATTTTTTTTATTTTTATTTCTTTTTTGGTGTATGGGTGTTAGTGTGTTTATTGGGGCATTACAAAAAACTACTCTTACTGATTTTCCCGGTAAAGTTGCGTGTATTGTTTTTTTAGTGAATTGTAACTTTAAGTGCAAGTTTTGTTATAATAAAGAACTTACCGCGTACAAGTTTTTTAAAAAATCTAAGCGTGAGTTAATTCAGTCAAAAGATTTTTTTGATTTTTTAGAAGCAAAGAAAAAGATGCTTGACGGGGTAGTAATTACGGGCGGGGAACCCACGCTTTCTCCTGGTTTGTATGATTTTATAAAAAAAATTAAATCTATAGGGTTAGCAGTAAAGCTTGATTCTAATGGTACTCGTCCTTCCGTGTTAAGAAAGTTAATTGCTGATAAGTTAGTTGATTATATTGCAATGGATATTAAAGCTCCTCTTTCAAAGTACAAAGAAATTACTCAATCAAGTATTCCTGGCGAAGTAATTTTAGAATCAATTGATTTGATTCGTAATTCGGGGGTTCCTCACGAGTTTAGAACCACGCTTTACCCAAAGTTAACAAAAGAAGATTTAATTGAAATGTCTCATTTTATTCCAAAAGAAAAGTGGTTTTGGCAGAGTTTTGAGCCAAAGCAAGCACTAGATTTGCCTTCAAGAAAACTTAAGCCAATGAAGCCTAGTGAAGTAAAATTAATTCTTGCTGAGGTTAGGCCTGAAGTTGATGTAGTGTTTAGGGAATAACTTTTTGAATTACAAACCAGTTTGTACTTTTTTGGTATTCTTTTATTTCATCAAGAAAGTATGAGTTAATTATTTTTTCTGCTTCCTTAAGTGTAAGCCACTTATACTCGGTGTGTTCTTTGCTTAAAGTAACAATATCATTTTTTGTTGTGCAAACAAATGAGGTCATTTCTATTTTTTGTCCATCAACTCTAGTAAACTTTCTTTTGCATAATGGTCTTAATATTTCTATTTCAAGATTTGTTTCTTCTTTTACTTCTCGTTTTAGTCCATCTTCTAATTTTTCTCCTACTTCAATTCTTCCTCCTGGTAGTTCCCAAGAAGAGGGGTGTTCAACATCATCATCAGCTCTTTTCACAAGAAGTAATTTTTTGTTTTTTACAATGAAAGCTTTTGCTGCAGGGCTACGAGTAGTCATAATTATCTTTTATGTTGTTTAAAATAATTTTCTAACACACCTCTTTAAATTATTTTGCTGTCAATATATTTTTGATTTTATGTTTCTTGGGATAGTTGGGTTAAATGGTTCGGGCAAAGACACTGTTGCGCAGTATTTAGTTCAAAAACATAATTTTGTGCATGAGGATTTTGGTCAAGAGATTCGTGATGAACTTAAGACTCTTGGAAAAAATTATCTTGACCGAATTGAAATGATTAATCTTGCAAATGAGCGAAGGGCAAAGTTTGGGCATAATTATTGGGCAATTCGTTTGTTGACAAAGCACCCCGAAGGAAAAAATCTTGTTTTAACTTCTATTCGCAACCCTGCCGAGATTGATGAGATAAAATCTCGTGGAGGCATTGTTGTTGAAGTGTTTGCTGATATTAAAACTCGGTATGCTCGGACAGTAGATCGTGTAAAAAATGATTCTACCGCGCATGGTGATGTTGTGAGTTTTGAAGATTTTAAACGAAAAGAAGAAATGGAACTTTCAAGTACTGACCCAGCTAAACAACAGTTGCTAAAATGTATTGCTGCTGCGCAATATAAACTTAATAATGAGGGTTCCCAAAAGCAACTTGAAGCTCAACTTGAAGAGTTGTTTAGAAAATTGAAAGGATAATACACGAAATTAATCAGCTATTTTTGGTTTGCATATTCTGCGATATTTTGATCAAGTGTTACTAGTTCTATTCCTGCGTCCTTAAACATTTGTTCAGTTTCTGCTCCTGCGTGGTATCTTTTTTCTGCAACTACTCTTTTTATTCCACAGTTAACTATTAGCATTGCACATCTTAAGCACGGTGTCATTTGTAAATAAAGCGTTCCTCCTTCAAGGGGAATTCCAAGTTTTGCTGCTTGGCAAATCGCATTTTGTTCTGAGTGTATTGTTCTTTCACAATGCAATGATTTGTGTCCATCTTCATGTATAGTTTCTTTTAGTAAGTGCCCTACTTCATCACAATGTGGTAGTCCTTTTGGCGCTCCATTATATCCTGTTACAAGTATTTGTTTGTCTTTGGTAACTACGCAACCTAGTCGAATTCGATCGCAAGTTCCTCTTCCCCCAACCATTTTTGCTATTCCTAAAAAGTATTCATCCCACGAGGGTCGTTTGTAAGCTTCTTTTTTTTCAGTTTCCATAACTATCCTCTGTTTTGTATATTTTTTTAAATCCTTCTTTTTTAGAGTATTTCTCTTACCCCAAATTCATTGTTTCCTGAGAATGAATTTGTTTTTTGGTATCCATATAGTTTGATTTCTTTTCCAATTAGTTTTCCATTGAGTTCAGCTGTAAGCACTTCGGTGCTTTTTCCATTTAGTGCACTCTCTAGTTCTTCTTGCAGCATTCCAATTGCTGTTAAAGCATTTTTTCCAAAGAAATTTGCTCGTATTCCAGCAGTATCATCTTCTAGTGTAATTGATACAACTGCATTTTTCTTGCTCTCTGTTTCTCCGCAGTTTTCGCATAGTAATCCGTTTGGTGTGTGTTGCACTTTTTTGCCGCATTTTTTGCAGACTTCAAAGAAATAGTTTCCTTTTTCAATTCCCGTTATTTTTCCAGTAATTGCCGCGCTTTCTCCATCAGTTAATTGGTTAATTTTTTTCTCAACTATTCTTTCTTTTAGTATTTCAGCAGCATTGGGCATATTTATTGTGCTTTCGCTCATTGTGGCAGTGTACCCTAAGTGTAGTTCTACTCCAAACCTTCCGTCTTTAGTATAAGCATTTTTGATTTCAACAACATCTCCTTCGTTGTATTTTTCTAGTTCATCAGCTTTATCATTCCAAGCAGTTGCTCGTAAGAGTGCAGTTTCGTCTCCGATTTGAAATGAGCATAATTTTCCTTTTCTATCATTTGATTCAAATTCTTTGCAAGGAAATTTTCGTAATATTCTTCCAACAAGATTTACTCCATTAGCTCCAGCTTTAAGTTCAGCCATTTTTTCAAAAGTTTCTTCTTTTTTGTTTAGTATTTGTATTGTTCCATTGAATCCTAAAGTAACTTGTGTTTTGTCATTGTATTTTGAGACAATTACATTGGATAATATTATTTCGCTTCCTTTTGTTAAGTCATATTTATCCACTTGGTCGTTCCATAGTGTAGCTCGTACTTCGCCAGTTCCATCAGAGAGTATTATTGATTTTAGTTTTCCTTTTTTGCCATTTTTATCAAATTCTTTTAATGGAAAAACTGCTTCAACCAGTCCTTTAATTTCAATTCCTTTCATTCCTTCAGTGAGTTGTCCTACTTGTACTTGTTCGAGTGCTTCTTGTTTTAATCCTAGTTCTTTTTGAACCATAAATGAAGCCCCTTGTTCAGTTAGTAATCCCGAAAATTTTTCCACTTTTGCTTTAATTAGTGCTCGCACTTCTTCTTCGCTTTTACCAGTTTTTTGTGCAATTTCAGAAATTATTTCTTCAGGAGTTTTTTCAGTCATTGTGTTTCACTAAAATAGTTTTGATTATTCTTATTGATACTTTATTTGCATTCCTTTTATAATCTTTCGAGTCCTTCCTGCCGGCTATTCTTTTGGAATAATATTTTTTTCATTTAGTTCTTTGATAAGTTCATTAAAGAATTTTAATAAGATTGGGAATTCCAAAAAATATGCTTCTTTGTATTTTCTAAGTTTCTCTTCAGTGTATCCGTGTTCTTTCCATTCAGTTGGTTGGTGGATTGATTGTAAAATAGGATCAAGTGCATCTATTGCATGAGCAAATTTTGCTTCAAGAGTTCTGTTTTCCAAGTATTCTTTCCAGATTTTTTTAAATTCAGTTACAATTTCTTTTGGAAGTTCTTTTTCAAGTTGTTTAAGTGCTTTCTCTTCAAGTTCTTCTTTTTTTGTCCGTTCCTCTATTTTTAGTATATCAATATCCCCTGCATGTATTTCCACATAGTCATGATAAAGTAAGAGTTTGATTACTTTAATTTCACTTAGTTTTGGGTGTTTTTTTAAGAAATATTCAGCAATGGTAATAGCAGAGAACGTGTGTTCCGCAGTAGTTTCGTTTCGTTCCTCAACTTTTCCTGATCTTTTAATTTCTTTTAGTTTGTAGGGGGTGTGCAGCTTCTCAAGTAGTGTCATACAAATAGTTTTTGCCCAAAGATTTTATTAATTGAAGTATTTGCAGTAAAATTTCACTCTTTTTTGGGTTTCGTTTTTTTCCCAAAAGAAGCCTTTTTATACCCCTTTTTCCTAGAATTTGGTAGTGAGTGTATGAAAGACGGTAAGGTTTACACTAAGTTACTTGGTCAACTAAAAGAGCAAGCAGGGCTTCTTTTCTTAGTTATTGACCCCCCTAATCAGGATCCTGTGGTAGCGGGTAAAATTGCTTCTATTGCGGAGAAAGCAGGGGTTAGTGCTATTGCTGTTGGTGGTTCTTTAGGGGCTCAAGGAAAGATTTTGGATGATACGCTGACTGCAATTAAGGATAAGTCAAAACTTCCAACAATTCTTTTCCCAGGTAATATTGCAACTCTTTCAAAATTAGCTGATGCTACTTACTTTCTTTCAATGCTAAATAGTAATGATCCTTATTATATTTCTGGTGCTCAAACAGCCGCAGCTTTTCCAATTAAGAAAATGGGTCTTGAAGTAATTCCAACTTCTTATATTATAGTTGAACCAGGTAGAGCAGTTGGTTTTATGGGTAGAGCTCAATTAATTCCAAGAAATTTAGGTTATTTAGCAGCAGCTAATGCATTAGCCGGTCAGTACATGGGCGCTAAAATGGTTATTCTTGAATCAGGCGGGGGAGCACCAGAACCAGTTTCAAAGGAAATGATTGCTCAAACAAAATCTTCTATTGAAATTCCTTTAGTAATAGCAGGGGGAGTTAGAACTCCTGAATTTGCATTTGATTGTATTTCAAGTGGAGCAGATATAGTTCATGTTGGTTCTGCAATTGAGAAAACTAAATCGGATGCAGAAATTAAATCCAAGTTAGAGAAAATGGTTGAATCTGTTAACAAAGCCGCAAAATCAAAGCAATAGTTTTGATAATTCTTTTTATGAAAAACGATCAATTTGTTGAGGGCCTTCTTGAGGGCTGTAAGAAAGCTAATTGTGAGTGTACTTGTTGTGATGGTGATCAAGTAGAGGAATGGGTTAATGAGTACTTTGCTTTTCACGAGCGTACTAAAGATTATTTAGCAGAAATTGGGATTAAGATTAGTTTTGTTGGGGATCGAGTGCGCTTCGAGAATTGTTCTGATGGTAAGGAGTGTAAGTTTTTGAAGTTTTCATTAAATAAAGATATTGACCCTCGCCCTATTGATTGCAAAATATTCCCTTATGTAGTTGATTGGGAAGATATTGATTTTGATAACAAGATAGTTCACTTGTATTATTGGGATAAAACTTGTCCATTAACAAAAAAAGATTTGGTTCCAGAGAGTTTTAGAAAAGAAGTTGAATCAATAATAAAGCGTGATTTTGCAGTTCTTTTCTATGGCACGCGTTTCAAGGTTGTTTTTGTTAATGACATTAAAACAAAGTAGTTATTTTTTCTCTAGTTTTATTTCTTGTAATCTTAAGTCTTTTGCAACTTCGCTTATTGCTTCTTTTAGTGTAATTTTTTGTTTGTATCCTAGTTTTTCAATTTTTGTTATCTCGTAGTTTCTTTCTTTTGATAAGTGTCTAATGTTTCCCATTGAGAGTACTTTCATTCCAAGTATTTTTCCCAAAAACACTCCCAAAAAAGTTGGAATGTGTTTTACTCCTTTTGGGAGTAGTAGTTCTTCTTGCACCATTTCGCAGAACTGGTTTAGTGTTTTTTTTTCTTTTCCGCTAACTAAATAAGTTTCTTTATTTTTTCCTTTTTCAAGCACCTTAACAATTGCGTGTGCGAGTTCTTTTACATAAATTATTTGGAAAGTATTTGTTCCCGTACAAGGTAGGGGATACTTTTTCTTAAGCATTTTGAACATTTTTTTCCAGTATTCATTTGCCCCAAATATCATTGCGCTTCGAACCACACAAACAGTGGTTTTTGATTTAATCCCTAAAACAATTTGTTCTCCAGTAACTTTGCTTTTTTCATAAGTGTTTTCTGGGGTAACCGGAGTTTTTTCATTTACTTCGCGAGTTGTAAACCCATACACTCCAGTTGTGCTCATGAAAATTAGTTTTTTTAGTTTGGTTTTTTCTGCTGCGTGGGCAATATTTTTTGTTCCTTCAACATTTATTTTCCAAAGGGCAGGATTTTCGTTTTCAACTATTCCCGCAAGGTGTATACAGCAGGAGGCTTTTTTCATCTCAGTTTCAATTTGTTCTTGATTTAGTATGTTTTTTCCGTTTGAAATATCAAATTCAATCACAGTGTGTTTGTTTTTACAAAGTACCTTAAGCACTTCTTTTCCCAAAAACCCGCTTGACCCAGTTAGTAGTACTTTCATAGTATCACATAGTTTAAATGAATATTAACATAATAAAGTTTGGTTGTAGGATTGCGCCGAGTACCCCGACTAAAATAAATGGTCCGAAAGGAGGCAATTTTCGTAAAACATAAATACTTTTGATTCCTGCTTTTTTTAGTAATTTGATTTCGTTTGGTCCAATTAATTGTTTCCCTTTTAATAATTTAATTACTTTGGCCAGATTTCTTTCAGGCGCAATAACTTCATCTTCTTCCAAGTTTTTCATTAATACTTTTGCTTCAAAAAAGTTTTTTGTAATTCCGTTTTGAAAAGCAATAAATACGAGTCCGAATAACATCGGGATAATTACTATTTCAGCGCTTAGTGTGCTCAAAAAACCCATTGTAGTTAGTGAATAGAAATATACTATAACTATTGCTCCAAGGATTATTGCGCGAAATATACTTTTTTTATTTTCTTCAAGGTTTATTCCTTTTCTAAAATATTTTATTCCATAATAAACCGAATAAAACACCATTGAGCTCATTGCCGCAAATAGCATTATTGTCGCGAGGAAAACAAAATCATTATATGGGTTAAGGAGTGCAATTCCAACAAATAGTTTGACATCTCCTCCGCCTAGTTTTCCGAGTTTGTAAACCAAATATAAAATAAAAAATAATCCAACTCCGATTATTAGGTTGTTCCATTGTTGCAAAATTATTGAGATTAATAATCCGATTATTATCATAGGAATTGTTATCCAATCATAAATGTACCCAGTTTTAGCATCAGTTACTGCGCCAAGTGTAGTTCCAAGTAGTAGTGCTGCTTGTTGTAGTAGAATTAACATACAAATAATAGGTTTTTGGGTTTTATTTAATTAACTGTTTAAGGTTTTTTGTTTCAAACTGTTTTATTGTATTTCAATGTATAAGTCAGCTTGTGTGTGTGCATTTTTGGGGGCATCAATTTCTTTAAATCCAAATGATTTGTAGTAGTTTGAAAGTTTAGCATTAGCCGGAGAGTTAATTACTATTCTGTAATTGTGTGATTTGAAGTGTTTTATTCCCATTTGTTTTATTTCGTCCAAAACTGTTTGAAAGTAACCTCTTCCCCTTTCAGCCAGAAGTGGTAATGGGGCAGTATCAACTGGCCCTAAAGTAGATTTTCCTATTGCGTTTAGTTTGATTTCTCTTTTTGGGGTGTAAACAAAAATGTTTGCTCCCCTCGGCTCGCTTTTTTTTTCAGATATTTTTCTAACTGTAATTCGGTATGTAAAGTCTGCGTCAGTCGGGGTAATAGGGATTTGTGTTATTTCTCTAGAGACTGTAAATATTTCCCCTGCTTTGTTTTTGTATACTCTTTCGCGAACTCCTTTTGGAGTAGAAGGAGTTTTTGTTGCTCTTCTAAATGCTTTTTGTTCGACAAGTGGTGCTCTTTTCATTCCATATTTTCTTCGCAAGAATTTTTTAGCGACAGTTATTGGATTTATCATGAAATCACTTTATTTAATTTATTTTTTGAATTAAACTTGGTTTGTTTGTTTTTCCTAATTTAGTTTCTGTAAGTCCAAATGATTTTAAATAACTTAAAACTTTTAGGTTTGTTGGAACATCCATAGTAATAGTGTAGTTGTGTCCATCAAAGTGTTTTTGTCCAAGTTGTTTCATTTCATCAAGAATTGCGGTGAAGTGTCCTCGTCCTTTTTCCCCTCCTTTTGGTGCAAGTTCTGTATCAATATATTCTCCATTAAATTTTCCTAGTGAATTAAGCCTAATAGTTCGGGGAGTACTCTCCACTTCAACTTCTGCACTTGTGGGTGTGTGAGCAGATCCATTTATTTTTTCAATCGCGATAGCATAGTGGATTGTATTCACTTTTTTTAGATGTGGTTGTTCTTCTCTTGAAACGCTAAACATTTCTCCCGCTTTGTTTTTGTATACTCTTGCGCGGTGTCCGTTAGGTTTTGTTTGGGATTTAGTTAAATTTCTAAATTTAATGTGCTCTTGCACGGTTGCTTTTGTTATTTGGTATCTTCTTCTAAAGAATTGTCTTATTGCTCTTAGTGGGTTATACATGAAATCACTTTTTTTTCAATCTGCTTTATCTTAACCTAAACTTTTTTTGTCCTTTTTTTCCTTGCATTTGTCTTAACATATCTCCGATTCCTTTTTCTCCAAAGTTTTTCATTGCTTTTTCACTTTGAATGTTTTTAAATTTTTTAAACATTTTTTTCATTTGTTTGTATTGTTTTATTAGTTCTCGTACATCTTCAATCTTTGCTCCCGCCCCTTTTGCAATTCTTTCTAATCTGTTTCTGTTCAGCACTTCGGGATCTATTCTTTCTTGTTCTGTCATTGAATCAATTATTACTTTGAATGAATCCATTTTGTCTTGGCCTGCTTCTAGCATTTCTTTTGGTAGTTTTACACTTAACCCAAGCATTTCAGCTACTTTGTTTAGTGGTCCCATTTTTTTTGTTGCTTTTAGTTGTTCATAAAACATTCTTAAATTAAAATTTCCTTTCATGAGTTCTTCCGGATCAAGGTTTTCCATTTCTGCTTCTTTTGCTTTTTCTAGTAATCCTTGTAAATCTCCATAACCCATGATTCGCGACAAATATCTATTAGCATCAAAGGACTCAAATTCGTTAAGTTTTTCTCCAACTGAGATAAAGTATACGCTAGCACCAGTTTCGTTGCATGCAACAAGTGCTCCTCCTCCTTTTGATGATCCATCCATTCTTGTAATTATTACTCCGTTTATTCCTACTGCGTTGTGGAATGCTTGGGCTTGTTTTTTTGCCAAGTTTCCCATATC
Organism: archaeon; assembly: GCA_041664905.1. Classification (GTDB taxonomy): domain Archaea; phylum Iainarchaeota; class Iainarchaeia; order Iainarchaeales; family JAAZKV01; genus JAAZKV01. Next base: position 30,328 of record JBAYJX010000003.1, read on the forward strand.
TGCTCCAATAACGAGCCACTTTTCTTCACTTGCAAATGCTTTGTCAATTTCTTGTATTTCGCTAACTAGGTCACTATCAAGTCCGCTTCTTCCTGCTGAGTCGCAAATAATTAAATCGCACCCTTTCCCTGTAAGTTCTTTTATTCCAGCTTTAATTATTTTTTCTGGTTTTGTTTCGCCTTTTATTCCAAAGAAATCTGCTCCGGCAAGTTTTGCATTTGTTTGTAATTGTTCAAATGCAGCTGGTCGGAATGTATCTGCACAAATCACTCCTACTTTTTTTTCTCGTTTTGTGTAATAGTGTGCAAGTTTTCCTGCTGCAGTAGTATTGTGAACGATAATGTGGTTTGCCACAAAGTTATGGTAATCTTCTACTGTTAGATCATAAACATATTCTGTATTGTCCACAATTTCAATTTTCTTTATTTTTATCCATGCGATTTCAGCGGTTGCGAGTTTTTCAAGTTGTGTGAGTTTTGTTTGGTCAAAGGATTGAACAGTTTTGATTAGTTGCATTCCATTAGTGGTTATTTGTGCTAATCCATTATTTTGTTTTATTAAGTTTAGTTCTTCTAATCTGCAAATATTTGCAGTAACCCAGCCCAAAGGTTCATTTAATTTTTCTGCTAGTTGTTTTGAGCTTGTTTCTTCAAAAGTTGCGCGTAGTAATTCTTCGTTTTTATTTTTCGTTTTTGTTAGTGCAATTAGAAAGTTTTGTAATGCATTTCTTGAAATTAATCCTTCGTTTTCATATGTTCCGTACGAGCTTACATATTTTTGTATTTCTCCTATTGTGGTGCCATAATATTCTCGCACTTCTTTTAATCTTGGCCCAACATGAAGCATTTCTTGTTTTCCATAAGTTTGTCCCTCTCCCACGCTTGCCATTTGAGTTAATCTCTGTTGTTTAAACTCTGTCTTTGAACCAATTTCTTTTGCAAAAAGTTCAACGTCTTTTGCCTTCAGGAAGACTCTAAAGTAATCTTTTTCCTTTATTTTGCGTTTGGAAAAACTTGGCACAAGGTCAAAACTTGATAGCAGTACTCTTAGGTCTTCAGCCATCATTTTGCTTGCAGTGCAAAATTCAATGCTTCGTTTACCTTTCGCTATGTATCCATCGCAATCAAAGTATGCCTGGAGAAAGGTAATTTTAGTTTCTTTATTTGCTTGAAGTATTTGTTTTGGGATTCTTATTTTGTCACTTTTTTTGTTAAATGGTGCCCCGAAAGCAGAGTTTATGAATTGGGTCAATATGATTGAACCGAAAATAACTTTTTTTAGATTTTTGGTGCGGATGTCTTTTTTGACACTTGGTTTTAGGTTAAATAGGTTTTCTCCGAGAATGGTTATTCTTTCGATTAGGGCGTCTTCTTCGTTTACTATTTCGAGATACTTTTTTGTCAGGTGTCCATCGGCATAAAAGTAACCTAAAAACTCGGCTAACTCTGGGGTCATGCATAAGGGAAGTGTAATTTTTCTTGCTCCACTGTTTGCTTTTCCTGCAACAATTTTTTCTTCAGGGTTATATGTATAACCTAAAGAAATTATTTTTTTCAACGTTGTTTGCCTTATTATTCCGGACTTTAAGTTTGAAGTAAAAGTTATGTAAGAATAATTTTCATTCAGGATTGTGAAGGCGTTGTGTAGTGTAATGTAATTTGTTTTTAAGTAATTAGTTATTTCTTTACAGATTTTTAAATCATTAATTTGTAAATCTTCGCTTATTATGTAACCTAATCTTGGCGAGTTTTCTTCGCTGGATTCAATTGTTATTTTTCTAGGGGTTGCGATAAACTGCCCGAGCTTTATTGCTTCAGCCTTTATTTTTTTTACTTCCGAGTTTTCCAGAACAAAAAATGGGTGTTCTGGGGTGGTGGTGATGTGGTGGTTATTTCCATTGTCAAGTGTGATTTTATAGAGTGGCTGATCTTTTTTTAATTTCCACAAATGGGTTGCTTTTGATTTTATTATTTTCATGCTTATGGGGTCCCACGAAAAGACGTCAACTGGTTTTGATAATTCATTTGCAAAACCATCTTCTAAAGAAAGTTCTGTTTCTTGATTTTTATCATACAGCTCTTTTATTGTTTGTATTTCTCCGCTTGGGGTTGGCACAATAGTTTCTGGGTGCACACATTTCCCTGCCCCAAATAATCCACATAGTAGTATTCTTTTTGGATTCTCGGGGGTTTTTTGTCCACCCAGCATTTCTACTAGTGCATCGTAAGTAACTTTTGTAATGTGTTCTCTTCGAGACAAAGTCCCTTTTATTTCTCCGAAAGCGTTTTCTTCTATTTTTTTAGAAATAGTAAATACTGTTGTTGTATCAACGTTTGCAGAAATTAGTGCTCTTTGGATTTCTTTTATTGCTTCTTTTACTGTTTCTTTGTCTACTATTCCTGCGCCTTGGATTTTGTCCATTGCTTTTCGTAGTGTTTCTCCTAAACCCATTATTTGCACCTATATAGATAGTGTTTTGCGAATAACTTTAAACGCTTTGGTTTAGCCTAAATAAATATCTCGTTTATGGGTAGTAGTTGCTTTTACATATGCTTTTAAATCTTTAAATCTATTTTAGTTTAGGTGATTTTGTGGATCCTTTAACATTAGTTTTAGTAGCAATAATCGGGTTTGTAGTTTTAGTTGGGATAGTTGCGGTTGTTATCTACAATTCGTTAGTTACTGTTCTAAAGCAAGTTGATAATGCTTGGGCACAGATTGATGTTCAACTTAAGAGAAGGGCTGATTTGATTCCTAATTTAGTTGAAACTGTTAAAGGTTATGCAAAGTTTGAGAAGAGTGTTCTTGAGGGCGTAACTCAAGCAAGAACTGCTTTAATGTCAGCAAAGAATCCTAAGGATGCAGCGAAAGCTGATAATATGCTTACGGGTGCATTGAAAAGTATTTTTGCTGTAGCGGAAGCTTATCCTGTTCTAAAAGCTAATGAAAATTTTAAGGCTTTACAGGAAGAGTTGTCTTCAACTGAGAACAAAGTTGCTTTTGCTCGACAGTTCTACAATGATATGGTTACAAAGTGGAATACAATGATTCTAACTTTCCCTAACAATTTCTTTGCTGGTATGTTTGGGATGAATAAAGAAAGAGAGCTTTTTGCTGCAAACGAAAGCGAAAGAGCTTCTGTTAAAGTTGATTTCTCTAAAATGTAAGTTAGTTCGCAAGAGCACTTTTTGTGCTTTTGCTTTTTATTTTTTTAGGTGACTTTGATGCCCACTATGGATTTTTACAAGCAAATTGAAGATAATAAACGTATGACTTACTTGATGTTTTTAGCTTTTTTTATTCTAATTGGAATTTTAGCTTTTTTGATTTCTGCTATTCTTGGCGGGCTTAACATTTATGGCTTAACATATTTCTCGGTAATGGGAATTTTGATTATTGTTTTTGCGGTTTTTTCTTATTATTCTTGTGATTCTATTGTAACCGCTGTTTCTGGTGCAAAGAAAGCTGATCGTCAACAGTATAGGCAGTTGTATAATTTGGTTGAAGAGATGTGTATTGCTGGGGGTCTTCCCGAGCCGCGAGTTTTTATTATTGAGGATACTGCGATTAATGCTTTTGCTACCGGCAGAGATCCACAACATGCAGTTGTTTGTGTTACAACTGGTGCATTAACTTTATTGAATAGAGATGAACTTCAAGGAGTAATTGCTCATGAATTATCTCACATAAAAAATTATGATATTAGAACAATGTCAATTGCAACTGTGTTAGTAGGGGTAGCAGTTCTTCTTTCCGATTTAATTTTGAGATTTGCACTTTATTCAAGAGGGGATTCTGATTCAAAAGATAATAAACTTTTTATTGTTTTAATTGTTGTTGCAATAATTTTAGCAGCGCTCACTCCTTTAATTGCTAATATGATTAAACTTGCTGTTTCAAGAAAAAGAGAATTTGCTGCAGATGCGGGTTCTGCTCAAATGACTCGTAACCCGCAAGGGCTAGCTAGTGCTTTGGAAAAGATTTCAAAAGATATTGAGCCTCTTGAAGCTGCAAATAAAGCTACCGCTCACTTGTATATTGCCGATCCTTTAAAGAATACAAAAGGTTTGTGGTTGAAAAATATGTTCCAGACTCATCCGCCCATAGAACAAAGAATTTCTTTGCTTAAAGGAATGAAGTGATTTTTTTTATGGCGCGGCGTACGCTTCGTAAATTTTTAGCTTTTGAAGAACTTGCCTCAAATAGGGTTGGTTCATTAAAACAATCTGTTCGTAAGCGTGGTTTTACTAAAGCTCTTATAAGAGCAGGGACTGCTCAAAGTTTGCGGATTTCTCGCAAGGAAGACCTTAAACGTACGGGTGGTAGGTGGAACGTAAGTTTTGATGCAGGTCTAACCCAGCTCAATACTTTTTTTCGCGCAGATTTAATTAAAGAAGCTAAATCTGCGTTCAAATCAACTGGTTCTGGAGTAAAGCACGTTGTGGATATTGGTTGTGGTACTGGGAGGGGCGCGGTTGAATTTGCTCAAAAAATTGGTCCAGGGGTTCGCGTATCTGCGACAGGGACAAAAATTCTTCCCGATTGGCAGTCTCATATAGGTCATGAAAGCGTTGACTTTAAAGTTGCGCATGGTCAAAATCTTTCAAAGAGATTTGCACCAGGTTCAGTGGATTTTATTTTTTCAAACTTAGGAATTATGCATTCGCAAGTAACCAGACACTCTTTAGTAGAGTGTTATAAAATATTAAAAAAACATGGTCGTTTAGTTTTAACAATTTCAGTTGAGCGGTTGCATCAAAAAGATTTAAATTATACAGGGCTTTTCAAAGAATATAAAACCCACCAATTTGTATTTTTTGGGGATGCGAGTTTAGTTTCATTTTTTTTAGAAAAGCGTTGATTGTTTAGAAATCAACCATTGTGAACAGTAATTTTCCATTTATGTCTATATCCACTAAAATATTTGCTCCGAAAAAATCCACTATTTCTAATTCTTCAATAGCATTGTGTTTTTGGTAAAACTCTTCTGCAGCTTTTTGATATTTTAAGTATAGTTCTTTTTGTGTTAAGCCTGTTTTTTCAAGCATGGCTTTTACTTTTTGAGAAGGTTTAAAATTACCATATTTGCTCAGATAAAGATCTGACAGTTCTGTTGCTGTTGGAAAAGGATAATACTTTTCAACAATTTTTCCGTTTGCATAATATCTTTTTGATACCTTTAAAGTGTAATTTTTTCCTTGTAGTTCTTTTAGGTGTTTAATTACTAATCTTCTGTGAATTTTTTCTCCTTCTTGTCGAGTTATTGGTTGTTTTTTTATTAGCATTTGTTTTCTGCGTAGTTTTGCTGTCCAAAAAAGTTGTTTTCTATAGGTATTGCGGTTGAAGACTACTAAAGGTCTAAAGGTAAGTGTTCTTTTTGCTTTTTTTAATAGGTGTTTAATTTTCCTTAACAAAATTTCACCTTAAATTATTCTTTCTAGGATAAACTCTGGAGTGAATTCTTCAAAGTCATCATACCCTTGTCCTGTTCCAACAAAGAGGATTGGTTTTTTCATTTTATAGAGTAGTGAAATTGCTGTTCCGCCTTTGGCATCAGTATCAATTTTTGTTAAAATAAATCCATCTATTCCAACAATGCTTTTGAATTCTTCTACTTGATCTAATGGTGTTTGTCCTACATATGCTTCTCCGACATAGAGTTTCAAATCTGGTTTAGCTACTCGTTCAATTTTTCGTAATTCTTCCATCAAGTTTTTGTTTGTTTCTTGTCTTCCTGCAGAATCAATTAGTACTACATCAATTTTTCCTGCTTCTGCAGCTTTTACTGCATCAAATGCAACAGCAGCAGGGTCAGCTCCGTATTGTTGTTTTATTACTCTCACACCAAGTTTGTTTGCGTGGACTTCTAGTTGGTCAATTGCTCCTGCTCTAAATGTATCTGCGGCTGCAACAATGCAAGTTTTTTTGTTTTTTTGAAAGTAATTTACTAGTTTTGCAATACTGGTTGTTTTTCCTGCTCCATTAGGTCCAAGCATTAGTATTTTTAGCGGCTGGTGTTTTTTTGTTTCTTCAAGGAGATTAATTTTTTCTGTTGTCATCATTTCGGTTAGTATTTCTTTTATTTGTTCTTGTAAGAAATGATCAATGTTTTTTGCAGATGTTTTTGTTCCAACTAAGCGTTGTTTTATTTTGTTAACTAGTTCTCTTGCAGCATCTTGTTCTACATCACTTTCAATTAAACTTAGTTCTAGTTCCCATAACAGATCTTCTATTTGTTTTTCGCTTATTTCTATTCCTCCAAAGAGGATTCCTTTTAGTCCACCAGTTATTCCTACTTTTGCTTTGAGTTCTCGCTTGTCTTCATCTAAACTCTTAATGTGAATATCTCTTGGTTTTTCTACTGGCTCGGGAGCAAAAGATTTTGCTTCTATGTCTTCCTCTTCTTCAATTTCTTCTGTTTCTATAGTTTCTTCAGGCAATTTAATTTTTTCTTCTTCAGGCAAAGTTGGGATAATTTTCTTTTCTTCTTTTTCAACAGGTTTTTTTGTTACTTCTTTTTCGCCAGTCTCTTCTTTAAGAATTTCTTCTTTTTCAATTGTAATTGTATCTTTTCCTTCTTTTTGAACTTCTGTTTCTATTTCTTTAAACAGTTTAGCTTCAAGTTCATTAGCAATTTCTTCTTTTGTTTTTTTCTTCACTTCAACTTTTTTTTCAAGTGGTGTGGCATCTGCTTTCTTTTTGCCAAGTCCAAATAATTTTCCAAGTATTCCTGTTTTTTTTTCAGGTGTTTTAGTCTCAACAGGTTTTGTTTCAGTAGCTTTAATCTCAACTACTAGTTTAACCTCTTCTTTTTTAGTTAAACTTTCTTTTTTTGGTGGTTCTTTTTCAACTAGTATTTGTTTTTTTTCTTCAAGAATAGGTTTAGAAATAACTTGTGCTGTCTTTTCTTTTTGTGGTTTAACTTCAGAAATAGTTTTCTTTTCTTCTTTTATAGGCTCAACCTTAATTTCTTCAATTGGTTTTTTACCCTCTTCTTCTTTTGTAATAGTTTGTTTGAGTTTGGATCCAAAATCAGCTATTTTTTGCTTAAGAAAACCAAACATTTTTTCTCATCTCTTTAAAGAAGTAAAAATTAAGTTAGTTTTACTTTGATATTGTTGGTGGTGCGTATTTTAGTTGTTCTTTTAGGTTTCTTTTTTCAGCATCTATTTGTTTTAGTATTCCAACAACGTTTGTAAGTCTTTGTTCTGTTTGTGTGCAATCAGCAGATAGTTTTTCCATTTGTTTGTGCAATTTTTCTTCTTTTTCAGTTAGCCATTTTATTGTTTCTTCAACACTTTCTTCTTTGTAAGAATTATCTGCTAATCCTCTTTTGCATTGTTTAATGTTTTTGGCTTCAACTTCTATTAATATTGTTGCGCCTAGGTTTATCATCATTTTTCCGTTTGTTTTTGTCATTTCTTTTAGTCCTTCTTTTGCAATAACTGTTTCTCTATAGCCCGTAGCAATTCTTTCAAGCATGTTTTGTTTGTACATTAAGGATTGTTCTTCTTGTTGTGCCATTTGTACAAGTTGTCTTTCGTTGAATCCTTCTTGTTTTTTTTGCTTTTCTTCAGCCATTTTATTGTTTCGCCTCTTTTATTGATTCAAGTTTAATATTTACTCTTGTTAATCTTTGTTTGCTCCCCATTTCAGCGAATACTTTTTCTGTAGCCATTTTTTCGTTTTCTGCAGTTACTTTTGTATCAAACTTGTGTATTTCTCCTTTCTTTTTATAAGTTCCTTTTGTTTCGTATGTTTTCATGTTCCTCACCCAAAATTCCTTTTTCGACAAAAATAAATATCTATCTAATTGCTTTTTTTATTCTTCTGTTCCCATTAATGCATCTTCTATTCTATTAATCTCGTAAGGGGAAGTGTTTTCGCCCATAATTATTCCTTTTGTGTTTGCAATTACTGAGTTTCTAATAAATGTGTCTCCTGTGTTAGCAGTAGAGGAACCCCCCTTTACTCCAAATATTTCTTCTAGAACTAAAGCTTCTTCTTTTGAAATATTAGGGTTTACTAAGAATCCTTTGTTTGTTGCAACAATGCATGAACCAACAATATCAGTTTTAGCAATATTTGTTTGTGTAACCTTTAATCCTGTTTTTTTTATTTCATCTACTGCTTTTTTTTGTAATGTTTTAGATACGGCTGCGCCTGTATCATTTATTTCTATCATGTTGCCTAGTGCGTTTTCAGTATGAATTAGTTTTACCTTAATCTCTCTTTCAATTGTTTCGAATTCTTTTGGTGGAATAAAACTAGGTAAGTAAACATATTTGTTATTCATTTTTGCAAATACTGATAATAATGAGCTTCCATATAGGTTTGCTTTTACTACTTTAGTATTTAGTGTTTCTTCCAAGGTTTTTACTGCCCTATCTTCAATTGATGGGGGCACAAAAGAGAGGGTGTCATTTGTTATTCCAAATAATCCAACGTAAGTTGATCCAAGTAGTCTTATTCTAGCTATATTCATTCAGATTACCTTTAATAAATAAAAGTCCAAAAGGGTTTATTAGTTATGCCCTTTTGGATTTAATAGCTTTATTCTTTTTTTGCGACTTTGGCAGTTTTAGCTTCTTCTTTTTTCTCTGCAGCCAAGTTTGCTGCTTTTGCTTCAACTGGTGCTTTTTCAGCAGTTTTGTTGTCTTTTTTCTTTTCTTGTTTTGGTTCGTATTTTTCTTCAGGTAACATTACTCTTGCGGTATTTTTTTCTTTAACTACTTTTACAGTTAGTTTTCTTATTGCGTTGTATTTTCCGCGTCCCCAAAGCAGTTCATTAAGTTTATTACTTAACTTAATGTCTGTTAATCTAGTTTCTTTTGTTACTCCGTTTTTCAAAGCGAATTTTGAAGCAATAGCCCTTTTTGTGAGTGGTTTTGCAAACGCTCTTTTCAGGTTTATTGTTATTGTTCTTTCCTTAAAATCTTTAGCCATTTTTCATCACCTACTCCACCTTTACAGGTACCGGTTTACTATGCTTTTTGTGGTCCCCGCTCTTCTTTATTTTCTTAGCTTGTTTGTGCCTTGCAGCAAAATACTTCATTTTCATATCAATATTTTTCCAAGTTCTTTTTTGCTTGGTGTTCCAAATTCTTTTTCCTGCTTTTTGCATTATCCAAACAGGCGCATTAGTGAGCCCTGACCCTGTTTTTTTTCTTTCACTTATCATGAAATCTTTGAAATCTTCTGTTTTGTGTTTAGCCATTATTGCTCACTTCCTTCTTTTTTCTTTGCGCTAGCTTTGTCTGTTTTCTTTGTATCTATTGCTTTGCCGTGTCCTCTGTCCTGCATTTTTAGTGTGTCTTGCACTTCTTTCTTCTTCTTTTCATCGAACACTTTCTTTTCCTTAGCTTTAGCAACATATTTGTTTTCTTTCATGTTAGCTTCAACTAATTTTGAAGTTTCATTTAGTAATTTAATTCCTTTTTTGCTTGCCTTTCTTCCTTTTGGCAATGCTTTTTCTAAGTATCCAAGTTTTTCTAAGGCTTGTACTGCGCTTCGAATTACTTTTCCGCTTGCTTTGTAGTGGTGTTCTCTTTTTACTCCTCTATTTCTTCTTCCACCATAATAAGATCTAAGTGCTTCTGTTCCAATTACTCCCCACTTGATTGCTCTGTATAGAATGCTTGCCATTCTTACGTAGAACCAATCTTCTCTTTGTGGTGCTCGTTCATTGTGAACCCCTGTTTTTACGTAGTCAGCCCACGCTGGTTTTTCTACTTCTTTTGATAATTTCTGGGCAGTTTCCTCTATAAGGTACTCTGCCGGCACATCATGTATTCCCATCCAATCACCTTAACTTTTCAGTCCGAAGTGCTCTAACCCAAAGGGTGAGCTATTAGACTTATTATAGAAAACCCTTCTAAAAACCTTTAAAAAGGTTGGGGGAGGGAGTTTTTGGGCATTAGTTAAACGTTACTTCTTTTCCTTTAACCCAAATCTTTTTACAAATCCGCATTCAGTGCATTTTACAACTAAAAACGGTTTTTCTTCTTTTGTGAGTACTTTCATTGAGTAACATTTTTTACAGTATTTGATTTTGAGTTCTTTAGATATTTGTACTCTGCATTTTTCTCCAATTCTTTTAGCAAGTTGTAAGTATCTTTTTTGGTATTTGTCATTACCTTCTGCAAGTTCAAATAAACGATAAATTCTTTCTAAAGCAATGTTTTGGTTGCCTTTGAGATTTTTTTCACCGCTCTTAGTGTCTTTTTCTTTTTCAGCAGGTTTAGTTTTAGTTTTCATAATAACTTAGAGTTACAATTAGGTTAAATTGCTTTTGTTGAACTCTACTCAAACTTTATTTTAGTAAACGAATGCAAATCAATTCCATATTTTGCATATATTCGCAATATTCCTTCGTGTCCAATATCTTTTCCAGTGAGTCCAAGTAACGCAAGTCCTTTTTCCACTTCTTCCTTGCTTTTAGCTTCTATTTCAAGTAAAGTTGGTATTCTTGGCCAAGTGTCTAAAGTAAATTCAATACTATCAAGAATAAATTTGTGTCTTTTATTTTCTTGGTAGTATTTTCCAGTAAAACATTTTAATTTTGATAATAATTCGCTTGCTTTGTTAAAATCGCTTACAGTAAACTCTATTTCTTCAGTTTGATCAATTGCAGTGCCTGTTTTGTTTTTGTAGGTGATTGTTGTTTTTCCATTAGCTTCGCGTAAGCGTACCCATTCCCCCCAACCTGAATTTTCATGATCAAGGCACTTAATATCAAACACAAATCTTTTTTGTAAGTGCTCTTTCTCTTCGCGTGCCCCAAGTGCTCTTAACTTTTGAGCAATCTCAGTAGGATTAACATCAAGTACTTGTGTTTCGTATTCTTTTCCCATGAAAAGAATTGGTTTAGAAGTTGTTTAAAATTTGTGTTTTGGAAGACTACTTTGTAAATTCTTTTACCCAATTAAGAAATTCTTTGTTTCCATCCATTTTGAAGAAGGCGATGATTGGGCATTTGTCGGAGTGTAGTTTTTTTACTTCAATTATTATTTTTTGCTTATTTTTTATTAAAGAGAATGCGCTGATGTTGTAATACTCTTTTTCTACAATTTGATTATTCCACCAGTATCTTGATGGGCCCTTGGTTATTAGTGTGCCTGCAACCATTTTTTTTATTACTAAACTGTCTGCGATTTTGTTTGCTTCTTTTCGATTAACAGCACTTATTAGTATTTGGCAAAACTGGTCTTTCATATAGTTCTCTACAGTATTTGAAGTTATTAACGTTTTCTTTTAGACATTTTGAGAATTAGTTAATTATGTTAAGTGCGCCCACGGGGATTTGAACCCCGACAAAAAGCTAACCTCAGCTACTCGCTTTCTATCCCTTCAACGAAGGGATAAATTCTTTCGCGAGCCTTAGTTAAGGCTCTGGAAGGCTTTTATGCTACCATTACATCATAGACGCATTATTGAGCTTTGCTCGTTAAATTAATTCCTCCCACCTTTCTTTTTTAAACGTTCGTTTTTAGCCGTTTTATCTAGTAATAGGGATCATTGCATAGTTGAAAGAATTTTGTGGCCCGTTTTTCTCCAAGTAGTTTTATTGCTTCTTCTTCAAGTTTGTGTATTGTGCTGTCGTTTTGCAAACTTCCGCTTGCGCCATATTGGCGTCTTTGGGTGGAGCGTTGTTTTGCAAGAGTTGTAAGTCTAATTATTTGGATTGTTTCTTGTTCTGTTGCATTTATTGTTTGTAGCGCAGTTCTTACTTTTTCGTGCATGGTTGTCATAGTGTGTTTTTTTGGTTGTATCCCGATTTTTTTTAAAATAAATTCTCTTGCTCTTCGCCACATAACTTATCAAATATTAATTGAGCAGTTGGTTTTTTATTGAGTTTAGTTCTTTTTTGTTTGGTGTATTTAATGCAGGGTAAACTTATTGTTATTGAGGGGACTGATGGTTCTGGTAAGGCTACTCAAAGTAAGCTCTTGATTGAAGCTTTAAACAAAAAAAATATTTCTACTGAGTATGTTGATTTTCCGCAATATGGGGAAAAAAGTGCTGGGTTAGTTGAGAATTATTTGAATGGCAAGTACGGTTCAGCTAGTGAAGTTTCTCCCAAGGTTGCTTCTATTTTTTATGCAGTTGATAGATATGATGCTTCGTTTAAAATTCGTCCTTGGCTTAATGATGGGAAAGTTGTAATTAGTAATAGGTATGTTTCTGCTAATCTTGGTCATCAAACGGGTAAAATAAAGGATCAAAAAGAAAGGGATGAGTTTGTTAAGTGGCTTGAGGATTTAGAGTATAATCTTTTTGGTATTCCTAAACCAGATTTGACTATTCTTCTTTTCATGCCTTGTGAGATTGCTCAAAAACTTGTTGATAATAAAGCTGCAAGAGCGTATATTGGTGGTCAGAAGAGAGATATTCACGAAGCGGATTTGCAACATTTAAAGGATGCAGAGAAAGCTTATTTGGATCTTGTTGATAAGAAGGGTTGGAAACTAGTTGAGTGTTCAGAGAATGGTTCTCCGTTGCCAATTGAAAAGATTCAAGAAAAAGTTTTGTTAGTGGTTGAAGAATTTTTAAAAAATTAAGGGGGTGTTTTTGTGGTTGGAACTTTTATTGCTTTTGATGGGGGCCCTGGTTCTGGTAAGGGTACGATGATTAGGAAAACTTTTGAGTATGTTTATGGTAAGAGTAAGAAGTATGATAATATTTTGGTTACTGATGAACCAACTAATGGTCCTTTTGGAAAAAAAGTGAGAGAATTATTTAAGCAACAAAAAAGTCCACAAGATTTAGCGGAAGAAATTTTAATTACTTTTGTTGAGGATAGAAAGTGGCACATTGAAAATATTATTGCTCCTGCTTTGGAAAAAAATTTTGTTGTAATAGCTGATAGATACAAGTATGGGAGTATTGCTTATCAAACAGTCCAAGGGTCTAATTTAGAAAAGTGTGTTGAATTAAACAAGCCTCTTCTAGCTCCAGATTTAGCTCTAATTCTTGATGTTGAACCAACTGAGGCTGTGAGGAGAATGAATTCTGATCAAACTGATGCTGAAAAAAGAAAGCAAACAGATAATTTTCGTCAGCTAGATTTTGTTACTAATTTGAGAAAGTATTTTTTGCAGGTTCCAAAACTTTTGTCAGAAGAAAATATTCAAATTATTGATGCAAATAAACCAATTGGGGATGTTTTTGCTCAGATTAAACCGTTGTTGGATAAAGTTTTATTCTAATAAAAATAACAACTTTTTTGGCAGAAGTAACGTTTTTAAACAAGAAAATCCTACTCCTAGTAGTGGTTTAATGAATTTTGGTAGAATAATTTCTTCAATGTTTGATTGGATTTCTGTTAAGAAAGCTGTTTGGTATGTAGTTTTTTTTGGTATTTCTATTCCTGTTTTATTGCTTTTTCCACAGGTTTTTCAAAATGGCTTGTATCCTACTGCCGCAACACCAATAACTCTTATTTTGTATGATATTCTTTATTTGTGCGTCATTTTGGGAATAATGGTTTTGATTCAGTTTAGTTTGTCGGAAAAAAAAGAGAGTGTGTGTAAGATTTCTATTGGAAAAATTATTGACACTTTTTTTCTTGTTTTTGCAGAGTTTTTTTATCTTTTAGTTTGGAATATTCATTTTCCTTTTAGAGCAATTCAATTTTTGCTTTTAATTGCTTCTGCAATGGTGTATTATTATTTTTCTGTTATGCAAACGGATTTATTGCTTTTAGCTTCTTATTTGTGTTTTACTGCTTACTTTATTATTGTTGTTTATAATGCCGTGAGAATTTTTTTCACTACAACTATTTTTTGCCACAGGGATTTGGGGATAAAAGAAACGATTAAAGAATCTTGGGCAATTACTCACAATAAATTTTATGAAACATTTTGTTCTATTGCGCTTTGTCTTGTAATGTCTTTTGTAATGTTTTCATTTATTTCGCTTGCGCTTGGCGCATTTGCTTCTCTTGTTTTGAAATACTTTTTTATTGAATCAATTGCTTTTGATTTGGGTTCAAAAGCAGCGTTTGCTTTTGCTTTAGCTCCGGTCCTAATTGCTTATCATCACGGAGTGACTGAGACTTATTTGCAGTTATCTAGCCACAAGAATGCTTCTACAAGTGTGAAAAGAATTCTTGCTCACAGAGTATTGCACAAGAAAGCAAAAGCCCCTGTAAGAAAATTAATTAAGAAAAAGAGAAAGTAATTTGGTTATTCAACTTTTTTTCTTTATTTTAGTAAGCAAGTTTTAAAATATTCTGTTTGTTTGTTTTGTTATGATTCCTGCTAAAATGTTTTTTGTAAAAGGCGTGGGGGTGCACAAGGATAAATTAGCTTCTTTTGAATCTGCTTTGAGAAATGCCGGGATTGAAAAATTTAATTTAGTTTATGTTTCAAGTATTTTTCCGCCTAAGTGTAAAATTGTTTCTAAAGAAGAAGGGTTAACTCAGCTTTCTCCTGGAGAAATTGTTTATTGTGTGATGGCGAGAACAGAAACAAATGAGCCTAATAGATTAATTTCTGCTTCAGTTGGGCTTGCTGTGCCCAAAGACTCTGATAGTTATGGTTATCTTTCTGAGCACCATGGTTATGGGGAAACTGATGAAAAATCAGGGGATTATGCTGAAGATTTAGCTGCAAGTATGCTTGCAACTACTCTTGGAATAGAATTTAATTCTCAAACTGATTGGGAAGAACGAGAACAGGTATTCAAAGCTAGTGGTAAAATAATTAAAGCAACTCACACAAGTCAATCCGCAGAAGGAAACAAAAATGGTTTATGGACAACAGTAATTAGTGTTGCGGTACTATTGCCATAAAGAAAGTTTTTAGTGAAATTTTTCTAAAAAAAAATGTGTGGCTTAGTTAGTTTTATTTTGAAAATGTTTAAGCTTTAATAGTAATTATTTTCTAGTTCGACTTTTTAGAACGCGTTGTTTTTTTCTTACCTTGAATTTTACATCAAACTCTGGGTGGAGTGTTTTGAGTTGGGCTTGTCTTATTTTTCCCGCAACAACTTTTTGAATAGCTTGTGTTACTCCTTTTGCAAGTGAGTTAACATTGAGTCCTAATTTTTTTGTTGCAGCAGCATCTGTAACTTTATAAAAATACTCCTCATCATACCAATATGCTCTTCCCTCTGGGCGTTTCATCTTAGGGTAAACTTTGTCATATACCCACTTAGGCATTTCTTTATACGCCGCGCGCACCTCAACAGAAATTCGGGGTACAGTTCCCCATGTTCGTGTTGGAGAAGAGATAAAAGCAAAATCGGCCAAGTCATTTTTTTTCAAAGAATCTTTTTTCCAATATGGTGAAGAAGTATTTGTATCATGAAAATCCAAAGCAAAGTCTGGTTTAATTACATCCACTAATGCTTCCATATGCTTCCAACGTTTGTGTTCTGCAGGATGCATTTCTGGATCTGCATCAAAGCTATGTTTAAGCCCAAGAGCGGTGTGTAAATTTGATCCTCTAAAAGGGATTTTATGTAAAAATACCTTATTCCCTTCTGCGCGTAACATTTCAGCAACTTTAATTGCGACAGCACCAGAAAACGCTTCTGAAGGGTGATAGTTGTAGGAGACAATAATTCTTGACATGCATAGATTACAGTCTAGTTGTATATAAAATTGACTTATAATAAAAAGCACAAAGCATTATTTTGCTATAACCTATTATTTTTGTAATATCTTCTTCATTCTTTTTGTAGGAAATAGTTTTGTAATTATTTCTTGTCTCCATTTAAAAAATTTTTCAATACAGGCTTCACAAACATCTATTTCGTGGGTTTGGTCAATTTTTAGGTGATTAAATTCAGAGCTATAATTTTTGATAGGGGTTTCACACAATTTGCAATTCATGTTTTTCACTTTTTTATTTCTAAATGCGACCGCCGGGAATTGAACCCGGGCCCCGTCCTTGGCAAGGACGAATCATAGCCACTAGACAACGATCGCTTTGGTTAGTCAAAATACTTGGTATTTTGGTTATAATTATTTTTCGCCAAGTATTGTTTAAAAACCTGCTTTTGAGGGCAAGTGTCTTTAGCCTGACTCACTTATACGTAGCGTTTGTTGACCCAAAATAGTCCAAATAGCATTACTGCTGTTCCCATTACTAGTGCAATTATTATTATGATTGGGTTTTCAACGAGTTTGTCTGTTATATTTGTTTCATTTTCGTGTTGAATTTTTTGTTCTATTACTGTTTCTTTTACTGGTTCTTTTGGCACAATTACTACTTTTTGTTGTTGGGGAACTATTGTTTGACTAAATAGTGTTGTTGGTGTTGTTATTGTTACATAATATGCGTCATCATTATAATCTGGAATTTCTTTTGTAGTTGTTTTGCTTTGAAAAGAAGAAATGTTTTCTACACTATTTAAATTAAAAGTTCCATCTTTTATATTTAGATCAAATGTTTTGTCGGTTGGATAAAAATTTGTGGTTATTACTTGTATTTTTAGTGTTCCTTCATGCGCTATTGGGGTTATGTCATTTACAACTATTTCTCCCTCATTTTCCATAGTTCCTGGAACCAAAGTAAATTCTTTTGTGTAGGGACTTGACAGACTATTAAATGTAATAAATCCTTTGGCTAGCTGGTTTTGACTTAGTTGTAGGTTTGGAAATAGTTTGAAAGTAACAATTTGGCTTTCGCCAGGATTAAGTATTACTGATTTCTTTTTTTCTTGTATAATAAATTCAGCATAAGTTTCTTTTATGCTTATTGGAATTACAAGTACTCCGTTTGTTTTGTTTGTAACTTTTAGGGGAACCTCATTCCACTTGTTTGCGGTTAGGTTGCTTAAATCACTTTCTAATTGAACTTCATCAAAATATTGTTTTGATATTATTTTTACTTCGGGGAGGGGTTGCGGGCCGAATGTTACATTTGCTGTTTGTGGGAAATATGCTTTTGCGATTGATAGTGTTACATCGTTGTATGAGCCGAGGCTAATGTGTGTTGCATCAGCAAATCCGCTTTCTCTAAAAGTTGGGTCTGAGGGGATCCAACCGTATTTTTCGTGGTATACACTAATCCATGCGTGGTTTCCCCATAACTGTCCATCAAAAGTAACTCCAATATTTAGTCTTGTTGGGAGTCCCTTTGCTCTAAGCATTGCTGCGGCAAGATTTGCAAATTCATCACACACTCCTTTTCTACTTAGGAGTGTATCTACTGCTGATTTTTGTAAAAGATAATATTTTTGAAAATCGCTTCCTTTAGCATATTCAACGTAGTCATTTACCCAAAGAATGGTTTTGTTTAATGTATCAAGAAAACTGTTTGTCAATAATTTGTTTTTTGTAAGCGTTACAATTTCTGTCGAATCACTTTCAACTTTTTCACTTGGCTCAGTGTAAAGTTTTAATTGTCCTGTAATTGTTCCTAAATTGTAGTCACTCATTTTGTAAATTATTGAACTTGTGCTAACCTCTGCAATTAGTTCATATGTAAAATCTCCGTTTTGTGTTATTGTGAATGAAACATATTTGTTGTTGAATTCGTCAAGCGTGTATTTTGGGTATATTTTGTTTCCGTTTATGATTAGCACTTCTTCAATTATTTTTACTTTTTGAAATTCGCTTTCTGGGAAAGTTAGTGTTTGAAATTTTACTTCTTCTCCAGTTTTTAGTCCTGAAATAGTTCCGTTTCCAAATAATTTTACTTGCGCAGTGAGACTCCCAATTGTAGTGGGATAAAAAGAGTCTTCAGCAACCACTAGACCCATAATTAAAATTAGTATTAATAGTATTACTAAGAGTTTCTTCATGCCAATATTAAGTCTCGATAACTTAAATAACTTTCTTGTTTAGAAAAAAGTAATTAAATATTAAGTGGGCCGAACCGGATTCGAACCGGCGACTCTCACCTTGTAAGGGTGATGTCATAACCGCTAGACCACCGGCCCACCTTGTGCGGTTTGACTGCTTTGCAGTCATTAAAGAAAAAGTCGCGCAGTGTTTTTTTAAACCTTGACTTTGGCTTTTTTTGTTAGTTTTGATGTAAAAAGAAGGGTTTATATATTAGGATTTGGCTTATCTACTCTAAGGTGATGCTTTTGCAGAAAACAATTCTTTTCAGGCTGGGTTCGAGAAATTTCCAATGGGCTAAGGTTCTTGGGGCTTTTTTGGCAATCATTACTGTGTTGATGTTAATTAAATCAGCTGCGGTGATGTTTGATTCTTGGCAAACAGTTAGGGATTTTAATAAATGCACTGAGTTTTCTGGCGTAAAGGATTTAGCAAACCTAAGTAGTTCTGAGCAGTTACTTGCTCAATTGCGCTACGAGGATTGTAAAGATTCTTTGTATGAAATTACGGGCGCTCAAATTCCTGGTGCAGAAACTAGTTTAACTTCAAGGCAAGCAGCTACAGCGTTAGCTAGTCCAATGGCTGGGTTCTTTTTTTGGGCAATCCTGTTCATGTTATCATTGTTCTTGTTATTTAACAAAACAGTGGTTATTCCTATTGAAGAAGTTGAGCAAGTTTCAAGACCGTTTAAGAGAAAATAAAGTTTTATTAAAATTTGAAAAAAAGAAAAAGTGAAGGAAATTTCCTTCACTTTCTAATATTTTAATTTTTCTACATTGTGTATGCTTTTACTTTTTTAGGAGTTATTTGTCCTTTTTTTACTCCAATTATAACTGATACATCTTTTGCTTCAGCAGCTTCCACTAGTCTGTTTGTGATTATTCCATCAAACATTATTGTGTGGATTTTTTTCTTTTGTTTTGTTATTGTTTCAAGCAAGTCTTTTACATCAACATCCTTGATTTTCTTTTGTTTTTCGTCTAATATTCTTGCTTTTGATTTTCCTTTGAGTTTATCAAAGTCTTTTTTCATTTCCAGTATTTCCGCAGGGACAACTTCTTCTCTTTGGAATTGTGGGGCAGGATTGTATCCTCCTTGCATTGGTGGCCTAAAATCGTTTCTTTGTCCGAATGGTCTAGGTTGAAATCCTCTGTCTTGTCCGAATTGTTGTCTTGGTTGGAAATCATTTCTTTGTCCGAATGGTCTAGGTTGGAAGTTTCTATCATTTCCAAACTGGGGTCTATTGTTCCCGAATTGTGGTCTTCGATCAAAGTTGTTGTTAAAACTTCTTCCGAATTGCGGTCGATCGTTAGAGTGTTCGTGTCTGTTTTCAAACGGTCTAGGAGCAAAACTTCTTTCGTGTTCGAAGTTTGGTTTGAAGTTTGCTTCTTGTGTGCTGAATGCTTCAGCAAATGGAACTTTTCGTTTTAGTGCTAGTAGTATTTCTTTTTGTACTAGTTCTTCAACTTCTTTTCCATCTGGAGCTTTTGCAACAAAATCTACTTTTGTTAGTGAGCCAAGTTTTTTAGCGTTGAGTTCTCCGCCTCTGTCTCCGTCAATTAAAACAGTTGTTATTTTTTCTTTGCATAGTTGTATTAGTGGGGTATCAATATTTCCACCATTCATTGCAACCGAATTGTTTATTCCGTAGCTTAAGAGTTTGAGTACATCTGCTCTTCCTTCAACAATTATTATTTCGGGCGCAGTTTCTACTTCTGGTCCTGCAGCAAGTCCTCTAAAGTTAAGGATTTTTTCTGTGCGGATTTCTGATTTAATTGTGTCGGCTAGTTCCGTACTTTCTATTCCTTCGTTTTGTTGCATTCTTTTTAGTAGTTCTTTTGCTCTGTCAGTAATTGTTTCTCTTTTTTCTTTTCGGGTATCCTGAATTTTTAAAACTTTTACTTTTGCTTCAAAAGGTCCAACTTTTTCAACTGTTTCAATTGTTGCGGCTAGAATACTTGTTTTTACTTGGTCAAGTGAACTAGGCATGATTATTTCACCTGCTGTTGTTCCTTTTCCTTTGTTTACAGTTATTTCTATTCTACCGATTTTACCGCTTTGCTGTAACTCTTTAAGATCCATGTCTTCCCCAAGTAGTCCTTCGCATTGTCCGAAAATTGCTCCTATAATATCAGGTTTTTCTACTACTCCTGTTACTTCGTAGTTTGCAAGTATTTCGTATTTTACTGTGCTTAAATAGGTTTTAGCCATTTTTTCACTCTCCGTTTTTTGTGTTGGCATTTTTTTGCTTTAAGTAATATGAAACTCCAATTGTTCCTTGTTTCCTTGTTAGGTTTTAAAGAATTAGTTTGTGTTCTTCAAGTAAACTAAGTATTTCGCTTTCTAGCAAATTTACTTTGATTTTCTTTTTATTGCTTTTTAAACCGAAAACAATTGTTGTTTCTGCTTTGAAGAACTTTGTTAGTTCTTTTGTGATTTCATTATTCGCTTTGTTGTCTTGTGGTTTTTTAGTAGACTTAACAATTAGTAATTTTTTTTCCTTGTCAAATTCTACTGTAAATTCTTTTTTTCCAGTCAAAACTTTTGCGTCAATAATTGTTTCCATTGTTTAACACAAACTATTCATAACAGCGCTATTGTTGCGCTAGTAAAACGCACTCTTTGGTGCTTAAACCCTTTTAAGGCATTTATTACAAAAAAATCTTCATATGAAGGGCATTTAAACTTAACCCCCTCCAAAAGAAGTTGATTCGCAAGGAGTGGTTTTATGAGTAAGTTTGAATCTAGTGGTAGTAAGAATCCGGGGGATGGTTCGCGTCTTCCATTTGGAAAGAAACTTTCTAAGTGGTTTTATAACTTTCAGATCGCTCTGACTAGGGACAAGGAAGCTGAAGAGCATTCTGTTCACCAGTTTGGGGAAGCGAAGTTAAGAAAGTAAGTTTTGAGGTGATTTGTTTGGATAAAAAGAATCCTTTTAGTGAAGCATCAAAAAATAGGCGAAAAGCAATTAATGCACGTAACTCTGAGTTAACAGATAAAAAGAAACTCTCTCCTGCAGAGAAGCGTAATCGTTCAAAAGATCAAATAGTTGATTTGTCTGCGAAAGATAGTATTTCTCCTAAAGGGTTGTACGTTTAATTTTCTCTTGGGCGGCGCGTTGCCCCCATAACCTTTAAGTAGTTGGTTTTAGTTTTGTTGGTAATATGGCTCATTACAATAAAGGTGCTAATGCTGAGCGTGAATTAATTCACACTCTTTCGGATATGGGTTTTGCTGTGTTGCGTGTTGCAGGAAGTGGTGTATCCCCTCTCCCGAGTCCTGATGTTGTTGCTCTAAAGAACGGAAGAATTCTCGCTTTTGAGTGTAAGGCTTGGAAAGGAAATTATTTAGCAATTCCTCTAGTGACAATGAATGATGAGGTTAATTGGGCGCGTACTGCGGGAGCCGAGTTTTTTATTGGGTGGAAAGTTCCTCATGAGGGTTGGTTGTTTGTGAAATTTGATCACTTTCATGATGCCGGAAAGAATTTTATGATTTCCTTAGAGGAAGCGAAAAAGAACTCCATTTCTCTTAACACTCTTGCAGGAATTTAAAGTAGGTTAGTTTTTTTGTGTAGTGTGTTTTTAACCCCTTTTTTGTAGTATTGCTTTATGCGCGTATCTACTGATGAAATTCTTTACGAGTTAAAACTAAGATTAGAAAAAGAAAAATCAATTAAACAAAAAGTTCAGTTAAAGCAATTAGTTGAGCTTGTTAAACAATTGTGATTTTACTAATTTTTATTAGCATCTTTTAAACTCACATTAGTTCGTGTCTTTGGTATCTTTCTAACATTTCGCGTGCTGCTTTCATTGTGTCGGGTTTGCCGCCTTTGTGCAAAAATCTGTTTTTTATAGCAATAGCTTCTAATAGTTCTTCTTCGTCCATTTTTTCAGCATCAATAAGCTCAATTCCATAAAATTTAGCAGGTTTTTCTTTTCCTAGTGCTTGAATTAGTTTTACTGCCGCAGTTTCAACATCTTTTAATTGGTTAGGGTTTTTTGATTCAACTAAAAATAAATCAAACTCATTCTCATGGAATGGAATTATTCCTGGCGAATCAATTAAGTACATTCCATCAGTTACTTTTACTTTTGCTAAACCTCGTGTTAGTCCTGCTTTTCTTGATGTAGCGACTCTTCCTCTTCCTTTTCCAGCAAGTGCATTAATTAGTGTGCTTTTTCCAACATTAGGGTAACCAATTATTCCTACGGTAAATCTTTCTCTTCCTTTTGATTCAACTGCGATTTCTCTTCTAATAATATTTATTCCGTCTCTTCCCAGTGCTGAAATAAAAATTGTTTTAACGTGACTCATTGAGGATATTTCTGCTTTTTTCTTTTCCATTTCTTCTTTTGGCATAAGATCGGCTTTGTTTATTACTAATAGTAATTGTTTTCTCTTTGCTCGGACCATATTTTCAAGCGTGGCGTTTCTAGTTCTCTCAGGATGTCGTGCATCAAGTAGTTCAATAATCAAATCCGATTGTCTGATTAATTCCGAAATGTGTTTCATGAATCCTGTTCGCATAATTTTCAGTCCTGTATTCCAAGATAATGTTCATCAACATCTAAGTCGCTCATACGGTCTAATTGATTATACAATTCAATCGCTTTTAAAACCGCTGTTTTTCTTGTGGGAGTTATTTGAGTTTGTGCTATGTATTTTCGGAGCATTTTTGGATTTATCCCCCCTACTGCAAAAAAAGTGGGTTTTCCATTTACAACACTTACATTTTGTTTTCCTGTTTGAATATCAATTCCTGCGAGTCGCATCTTTTTTAATGGGGCAACCGCTTCCGGAGGATAGTTTACTTTTTTTTGTCTTGCAGTTTCTCGTCGGCTTGTTGCCATCCTTATGTTTTGTTTTGACCTTAATACATGTTGGGTAATTATTTCTTTTGTCTCCGGGATAAATCTCTTTGGCCTTAAGTTCCATTCTGGGAAAAGCAAGTAGGCTATTTGATGTGCGCGAAACCGTAGAGCCATATTTTTTAAGCTTGGTCTTGGCATGAAATGTTCGACATCTTTTGGGACTCTTCCCACAAGCCCTTTTAATTTTCCCTCAGTATAATAATACACTTTGCCACGGTCTTCTTCTCCAATTAATGTTTTTTTTCCAAAAGGGGTGTGCACAATAGTTTTTCTAACCATAAAAATAAGTTTAAAGTAATTTTAAATCGTTAAAATATTTTTGGCCTTCTACTTCGTTCACTGGTCCGCACGCAAAGCAGGTTTTGCTTCCGGGCTCAATTTGTGTTCTTCCCGCATCAGTTATTAGTGCGCATGGTAAGTGTTTTTTTGTTTTTTCAAATAACTCAAGTAATTCTTCTGTACTATTTACTTTTAGCACTACTTTTTTCATTCCCCATTTTTTCCAATCCTTAACTGTCTCTTCATCAACCTTGTCAAGTACACTTACTGCGGCATGTGCGCACTGTGCACAAAGTTTACCTTTATTCATTCCAAGGGATGTATTCATTACAATGTATTGTGTTAGTTCCATCGTATCACATTAATTAAAATCCAATCATGTTTTAAACGTCTTTTTTTAGTCCATAAATATGCTTAATTGTTCAAGTTCCGTAGTAAGCGCTGCAACTCTTGGCGAGTTTGGGTTTTTGGCTCTTGCTTCTTTTAATATTCCCTCTACTTGTAAGTATCTTTGACGTAGTGTTTTCAAAAGTGCCAGGTTTGTTTGTTGTCGTTGTGCCACTATCGCTTTGGTATTGGTTGGTTCATTTCGGCGTAGACGCATTTCTCGAATTAACTCCCTGGCATATTCGTTGTTTGTTTGTCTTCTATTTGTTTGTCTTGGTTTTAGAGTTATTCGCCTGCTCATGAATAAATATAGTGTTTGGGGGGTTTTATTTCTTTCTATTAGT
This sequence comes from archaeon, assembly GCA_041664905.1. Classification (GTDB taxonomy): domain Archaea; phylum Iainarchaeota; class Iainarchaeia; order Iainarchaeales; family JAAZKV01; genus JAAZKV01. Next base: position 54,006 of record JBAYJX010000003.1, read on the forward strand.
CTTTTTCAATTTCTTTGTGTTATTGCTTTTCCTTATTTATATTGGCATTTTTAACAAGCTCTGATGAGGATCTTATTTTTGCTCCAAGCCCATCAACTATTTTTATATTAAATTCTTTGCACACCTTGCTTTCTGGAATTTCGTCTTGTGTTCTATCTCCGCCTTTAGCAAAAATGTTTGGTTTCACTAAGCGTAGGCTTTCACAAACACTTCTATCTTTGTCTACTGAAAGTACAACCCTATCCACGCATTTTAATGAGGAAACAATCTTCATGCGATCTTGTTCGTTCATAAAAGAATATCCTTTTTTGAGTTTTGTTTGTTCATCATTGTTTACTATTACTACTAGTTCATCCCCAAGTTTTTTTGCGAGTTCCAAGGATTCAATGTGTCCTACATGTAATGGATCAAAGTATCCGCTTGCCGCTACAATTATTTTCATTTAGTTTCCCTCTTTTTATTATAATCATCTATTGCTGCTCTTAGCGCTTGGTCACCTAAAACCGAGCAGTGGATTTTAATTGCAGGTAATCCCCCAAGTCTATCCATAATATCTTTGCCCGTGAGTTTTGCTGCCTTTTCTAAGGCCATTCCGCCTTTGTCTTTTAGCATTACTGATAAAATTGAGGTTGAGGCAATTGCGCTAGCACACCCAAATGTCCTCCATTTTACATCTTTTATTTTGTCATTTTTTACTTTAATCCACATTTCCATTAAATCGCCGCATTTCATGTTTCCTACTTGTCCGTATCCGTCAAAGTTTTTTATTTCACTCGCGCTTTTTAAAAAGTTTTGTGGTGTCATAAAGTGCTTTTTTACTTCAGGTGAATAAAACCAATCATTTCCTTCTACTTTCATTTTTCCATCCTCCTTAGTTCATTTTCATTTTTTCCCCACACTGGGGAAATTTTTCTTAAAAACTCAATTGTTTCTTTTAGTTGTTTTATTGTGTAATCAATTTGTTTTTTTGTAGTGTCTTTTCCAAGTGAAAATCTTATGCTTCCATGTGCAAGTGCATGATCTCTTCCTATAGCAAGTAGTACGTGACTTGGATCAAGTGAGTGGGATGTGCAAGCACTTCCTGTGCTAATCCTAATTCCTTTTTCATTTAATCTTAACAAAATACTTTCGCCTTCTACGCCTTCAAATGAAGTATTTACATTATTTGGCAAACGATTTTCTCGGTGTCCGTTTAAATAAACGCGTGGAATTTCTTTTTCTACTTTTTTTATTAAATAATTTCTAAGTGCTGTAAGTCGTTTGCTTTCTTTTTTCTTTTCTTTTTCTGCGAGAGTTAGTGCCGTAGCGAGCGCAATAATTCCGGGAACATTTTCAGTTCCTGCCCTCATTCCTCCTTCGTGTGCCCCGCCATGGATTAAAGCTTCAAGTTTTACTTCCGCTTTTTTGTATAACAACCCTGTTCCCTTGAAAGCGTATACTTTGCTTCCATTTAGGGTCATTAAATCTACTCCGAGTTCTTTTACATTCAAATTCAAATACTCTGCTCCTTGGCAGGCATCAGTGTGGAAAAGCGTGTTGTGTGTGTGACACACTAAAGAAATTTCTTTTAAGGGTTGTATTGTCCCAATTTCATTGTTTGCGTACATTATTGAAACCATTAAAACATTTCCCAAATTTTCAGTAAGTAATTTTTTCAAATCTTTTAAATCAACAGTTCCGGTTTCATCTACTTTTACAAATAGTGTGTTAAATCCAAATCTCTCCAGCCACTTTAGTGTTTCAAGTACTGCGTGGTGTTCTGTTTTCTGAGTAATAAAAACTCCTTTTTTGCCTTCAAGCATTGAATGGAATGCAACCCCTTTTAGTGCGAGGTTAATGCTTTCTGTTCCGCTTCCAGTAAAAATTATTTCTTCAGGAGCACAATTTAATGTTTTGGCAATATTTGCACGTGCTTCAATAATCGCTTTTTTTGCAACTAGCCCAGTTGAGTGAAATGAGCTAGGGTTTCCAAATTTTTCAGTAAAGTAAGGCAAAGCCTCTTTTAGTGCTTCTTTTCTTGTTGGAGTAGTTGAGGAGTAATCTAAATATGTTTCTTTCATTTTCTGCGCCTCCTAATTGGTTTAATTATGACTTTTGGTTTAACTAGTTTTTTTTGCAATTTTGTTCGTTGAAAAGTTCTATAACTTAGATAAATATCTTTTCCATAATTCATTATTAATTTTAAGTGCGCCTTAGAACCTGTCTTTCCTAAAGCCATTGCCATTTTTGCTTTAGCATTTTTTAGCGAGTATCCTCGAGCCAGTAAACAAGCTAATGCAAATGCAGGAGAAGTATCCATGCCCGCGTAGCAAAAGATTGCATAATTTGTTTTTAATGAATTTGCGCTTTTTATTAGATTTGCACTTGCCAAGTTATTTATCAGGGGGTGGTTGTCTGTTTGATAAGTGTGATAATTAATTCCTTCAAATTGTGGCAATTTGTGGTGTGGTGGCAAAAAGAAAACATCTGCTATGTTGTGTTCTCTTAAGCGGCTTTCCTTAAATGGGGTCATGAAGTCTCCAAAAAAAATATTTGTCCCGGGTATGTTTGTGAGAGGCATTTTGTTCACCTTTAAGCGTGTCTGCATTTGCAGTGTTTTTCCGCGTGGTCTTCAAATATTTCAAATAATGTTTTGTTTTTGTTTGTTGAAAAAATATCTGATTTTAAGTAATAAATGCTTGTTTTTCCTTCTTTTCGGTAGTCAACGAAACTACATTTTCTTAGTTGTGTTAGGGCGTGACTGACTAAACTTTGTTCTCTTCCTAGTTCTGTGCAAATTTCTTGTACTGTTCTTGGCTTTTCAATTAATAATCCAATTATTTGGCTTCGGAGTTTGTTTCCTAAGATTTCCATGCATTTGTGTACGCCAGGCTTTTCTTTCATATGAATTAGTATTCATGTTTGGCTTTTTAATCTTATCTGGTACAGTTTAAAATTTAGGGCATTCCAATTAGAATGCCAATTAAAAAATTTATTGAGTAGTTCCTTTGTAAGTTATTTTTTTAGTGGTTCCGTCTTCGCCCCACATGTATGTCATGTCAACGGGTTTGTCGCGTTCAAGTACTACTTGTTTGTCTCCAGGGTTAGCCATTTTTAATGTGAATAACTTTGAGAACCTTACTACTGCTCGGTCTCCTGATATTTTCAATAGTTCATAAACAGATTCTTCGTTTCCGTTTCCTCTTATTCTATCAAATTTTTCTCCTTCTTCCACTTCAAAAACTTCATCAGTAATGTCTTTTTTGAATGGGGGTTTCCAAGAGCTCTTTATTGTTCTAATTTCAAATTTTGCCTTCATAAGTAACACCTGCGCAGGAAATTCTAGTCTTTACTTTTGCTGACCTGATTTTAGCCAGTTTTTCCGCACAATTAGATGCCGACTTTCCTTATAAACCTTGCTTTTTTGGCCGTTTTGTAATTAAGTTTTGAAGTTAGGTGTCTGTCTAAAAGGGGTTTTGGGAGTAAAACATGACTTTGGCAAGTTTAAAAAACAAATTAAGCCTAGTATTTGAGGTAACAAAATGGATGAGCCGATTAAAAAATTTAAGGCTTGTGTGGTTGAGGCGGCAAGTAACCCTAATTTTATTCACCACAAGTGGTTTGTAAAGTGGCATCTTGAGTTAGTGGATAAATTGGCCAGTGAGCTTTGTGATATTTATAAAAGTGCAGATAGAGATTTGGTTGAACTACTAGTCTGGCTTCACGATTATGGGAAAATACTTGATTTTGATAAAGAGCATGAAACAACATTGTTAAAAGGAAAACAAAAGTTACTTGAGCTTGGTTTTCCAAAACCAACTATTTTGAAAGCCATTAAATATGTTGAGCTAATGGATAAAAAAGATAAACTTGATAAAGCTCCGATTGAAGTCAAAATAGTTTCTTCTGCTGACGGGGCCGCACATTTAATTGGTCCGTTTTTTCCAATTCATTGGTATGAAAACCCTAAAACAGGCATTGAGGAACTAATGCAAGGTCACATATCTAAAGCATTAAGTGATTGGAATAAAAAAATTGTTTTGCCCGAAATTAAAAAAGCGTTTAAAACAAGACACGAGTTTTTGTTAGAAACAAACGGCAAACTTCCTAAACACTTCCTTTAAACAAAATAAGAATTGTTAAATCGTTTTTGTTATTTTTTAGATAGTTTTCTTGTCCGCAATTATTTGTGTTTTCTGCGGCGGCACTATCCTTGGCTTAGCTTTATATAAGTGGGGAATCTTTTATCTTAATTAGTATGTTTAATGATTTTTTAGACAAGGCGGTTTTGGCAGTCAAAACAAGGCAGTCCTATAATGAAAGGCTTGCTAGTTTTCTTGCGCAGTTAAAGACTAAACCTTCTCCTAATTTATCAGAACCAGTTGTTTTAAGTGTTGAGAAAACCCCTTTTTCGGGTTCGGTTGCAGGAGTAGATTCAGGTTTTGTTTCAAAAAAACTTTCTTTTTTAGATTTAGTTTTAGTAAAAACAACTGGAGTTGTGTTCACTTACAAAGAGGGTCAACTGCTTGATGCAAAGTATCACCCAGCTCCTTTTTCTTTTCCCGAACCGCTTCTTCTTCGTTCGGGTCTTGAGCGGGATGAAGAGGCTCAAAGTGTTTCGCTTATTCGCTTGGAACAAGAAGTTAATTGTGCGATTGATGTGATAAAAAAGTTTAAACCAAAGTACTTGTTTATTGACGGTTCAATAGTTCCCCAGTATCAGGATAAGCCTAGAAAGGAATCTGAAATAAATAATGATTATGAATCTATTGTGAAACTCTTCCAAAAGTTATACAAAGTCGCAGAGGATAATTCTTCTACTCTTGTTGCATGTGTAGAGGATTCTCGCGGTACAAGGTTTAGACAAATATTACAGGAAGAAGTTCTTCCAATGAATAAAATAAATTTAGATAAAACTCTTCTTGACGGGGCTTTTGATGCTTCTCTTTTAGATTATTATTTGTTGCAAGGCGAAAGAACCTTTGCTTTTTCTTACACTAACTCTGTTTCTGCTCACGCAATTCTAAAGGATTATGATAACGAGTGGGCAAAAAGTATTTTTGTTTTTTATTTAAAGTGTTCCACTTTTGATAAACCTTTAAGAGTTGAATTTATTTGTAAGGACAAAAAAGATTTGTCAAAGTGTGCTAAAGAGATTTCAGAAATTGTTTTTTCCTTATCTTCTCTTCATCGAGAGTATTCTTTTCCAAGTATTTTGATTGAAGCTGACTTAAGAGCAGGTTTAAGTGAACAAGAGATTTCAGTAGTATACGATAGATTAGTTGATCAATTAGGTGGCAAAGTAAGAATGAGAAGAACAAATAGGCCTTTTAATTAAAACTGTGTGTGTTATACGTGAAAGCATGAGTGCCGAAGAATATGAAGTTAAACTTTTTGGGCGAACAGATTACGGTTCAGACAACAAAGCAATTTTGCCTAATGATGCTTTGGGTTTGATTAAGTCCCCTATGTCATTTTTTATGTTTCAAATTTTATCAAAAGGGGATTCTAAGTGTGTTGCACAAATAGAATTTGTATTAAGAAATAATGAAAAAGAACCTATTTTGAGCGTTTATGGTTCTAGTGAGGAACTGAAAGAATCTCTTACTTTTTTTAGAGTGTATCGTCAAACTCCTTTTAGGCTTCTTCTTTTTTCTGCACTTACTTTGGCAAGAAAAAAAGGGATTAGAAAGTTTTATTCGGAAGCTGGAATGGTGGACCTTGGCAGGGGGCATGCAGCACAAATGCGTGAAGGTCTATTTAAGCACATTTCTAAAGGAAAAACCTATGGATGGCATGCACACAAGATTGGAGTTTTCCCACCGTTGTCTCTTTTGGGTTTAACTAGAATGATTCAAAAACATGTGCCTGTTCCTACTCGCTTTTTACCCCCTACATCCGTTTTGCGAAAGAAACGGGCGACGAGTTATATTGTACTTAGAAGGAATCGGGTAAGAAAGAGAATGCCCTTTCGGGGGCTAAGGCGGAAGTGAGCGGTGAAAATAATATTTTTAAAGCAGGCTTTAATTGAATTTGTTTAAATTGATTTTTATGGTTAAACCAAAGTATGAGTTAATTATTGATGATGGTAACACGCCTAGGGATAAGAGTGTTTTGTCTGATGAGCGTGAGCTCGAACTAGGTTTGTTTTTGACTATTCGCGAGACTTCAAATAAAATTAGTGTGGCTAATATTCATTTCTCGATTTCTTGGATTGGCAAAGAACGATTAATGCGAATAACTAGTTCCTCCCAGAATAAAATGCGCGTACTTGATTTTTTTAGGGTTTTTAGACAGTCGCCTTTTCGTCTTCTTTTGCTTTCCACTTTTTCCATTGCAAAGAAAACTGGGGCGACTAAGTTTTTTTCTGGTTCGGGTATGGGGGATTTTGGACAGGCGCATCGTAAACAGGAAGCTGAAGGGTTGTTTAAGCACGTTAAATTCGTTGGTCCCTCAACAGATACTTTTCATGAGTTAGGTGTATTTCCTAGTCTTAGTGTTAGTGAACTAAGTAGTATTCTTAAAAGAGAAAAGCCTGTTCCAAAAAGGCTTCTTTCGCCGTCTTCGCCTTTAAGAAAAGTTAGGGCTGCAAGTTATGTTAAGCTTAAACTAAATCGGCTTGGTAAAACAAAATACGAAGCATCAAAAAAATTGAGGGTTGTTGGTAAATGATTAAGTGTATTTTTTTTGATTTGGGGGGAGTAGTTCTTCCTACTCCAATTGAAGGGGTTTTAACCGAAATTGCGCGAGAACTAAATATTCCAGTTGCATTTTTAAATCAAGTTAGGAACGAAAACAAGGAAGCTCTTTGGGATGGAAAAATGTCAGTTAAAGATATTGTTGTATTAGTTAAAAAAGAATTTTCTCTTCCAAGTAGTGTTGAAGATATTTTGGGTATTTGGGAGAAAACTTATTTGCGAGTAAATTTGCCCGACCCAAAGGTTATTCTTTTAATAAAAAATTTAAAGAAAAAGTACAAGGTTGGTTTTATTTCTAATTTGTGGGATTTATCTGCGCAAATTAACCGGAAAAGAAAGTTGTGTGCGGATTTTGACTTGTGTGTATTTTCTTGCGAACTTGGGATACACAAACCCCAAAAAGAGATTTTTGATTTAGCAATAAAAAAAGCTGGTTGTTTGGGCGAAGAGTGCGTTTTTATTGATGATAGGAAAGAATATTTCAAAGTTGCTGAGGAAGCTGGTATGAAAACTTTTGAATACAAAGGGTTAGATCAACTTGTTTTGGAACTAAAAGAGCTTGGGGTTGAAGTTAAATGATTAAAGCGGTTGTTTTTGATTTGTGGGAAACCTTAATTCCTGCCACTATTGATTTTGTGCATTTGGCATCTCTTTTGAAAAAAGGGAAAGTTCCAATGCACGATTTTCTTAGGCGTTATGAGCTTGCTGTTCAATTAAAAAAGTACAGGGGCGTTGAAGAGTTAAGAAAAGATTTTTTTAAAGCATTTGGTGAGGAAAATAAGGAGACTTTGGAAGAAGAATTGTATGAAGTTTTTTTTAACAGGTTCGATAAAATAAGGTATTATCCAGAAGCCGAAGAAGTGTTAAAGAAACTAAAGTCCGAGGGATATAAGTTAGCCCTTCTTTCAAACACAGAGAGTGTTCACGCCTCAGAAATAGTAAAGAAATTGTCTTTTGAAAAATATTTTGACGCTTTGTGTTTTAGTTTTGAAATTGGTGCGATAAAGCCTGATGAAAAGGTTTTTAGGTGTGCTTTAAATGAACTTAAAATTAAACCAAGTGAGGCCCTAATGGTTGGTAATTCTCTTCGTTCTGATATTGGGGGCGCACAAAAAGTTGGTATGCATACTTGTTGGATAAATAGAAAAGAAAGACCAATTGATTCAGTTACCGTAAAGTCCGAGTTTGAGATTTCTTCACTTGACAAGATTTTTTGGGTGCTTGGGGAATTAAACTCAAATCAAAAGTAGATTTTGTATTATATTTAGGTGTTTTTTGTGGTGCGGGTTGTTCGTCATGTTCCTATTAAGAAAAAATTATCGCTTCGCGAAATGAGAGGGCAAACTTTTGCTGTGCGATCAGTTAGTTCTGTTTTTGTTCATCCGCGCAAGGTTATGGGTGCACGTTTTACTAAAGTAAATTCGGGAAAAGAAGCGGTTCTTTATAAGGATAAAAAAACAAAACACATTTTCAAGTTTTGGAGACAAGATTGGATTCTCTCAACTTACAAAATGTATTTGAATGGCACTCCTGTGCATAGGCGTGCTGCAATTAGAGCGGCACGTAGATTTGATTTGAGGGATCATCAGATTTTTCAGACCACTGAATCAAAGGAAATTCCTCATCACGGTATTCCTCTTAATCAGTTCGCCCAGATTACTTTTGTGTTATCTGGGATGACCGAGGATGTTTTGTCTCGTGCAAAAAAACTTGGGATTCCTTGTCCGTCTTATGCTAAAATGGTGCATCACCCGACTAAGGAGATGTTTGTTGTTGAGTTAAGTGATTTATCAAAACCAGGGTGTATAATTGTTTCTGCTAATGAGATAACTTCTTTGGAAATAAAAAAAGGAATAAAGAATTTTGATGAAATAATTGAGGGGATTGAATCTGATAAAAAACTTTTAGCTTCAATTGGATTAAAGTCGGATGAATCTCAGCACCCTCCTCTTTCGGGCTGGCTTGTTAGGATAAATAAAAAAACAGGGGTTGCTAAAAGGTTTCTTTGGGATGTAACAAATCTTTCATATGCCTGAATATTGTCGGCAAATCACTGGCAGTTGATTTAAAAATAACTTCTTCTTTTCTTTTGTTATGCGTGAACAATTAGGCACTGTTGTTTCAACTATGGAGGGGCCTTCTCCGAGTACTGTTGATTTTGTTGTTAATAACGGTAAAGTTCACAAAGGGTGTTTTGTAGAGTTAGATTATTCCGAGGGCACAATGATGCTTTTAGTTGAGGATGTAATTAAAACAAATAGATATTTTGAGAGGCCTGATTCAGTTAAAGCAATTGGAGAGGAGCTTGAGAAAAACTTTCCTGCCGCGGAGTGGGAGTTTTTAATTGCAAAAGCAAAGCCTTTGGGAGTTTTTACAGAAATTAATATTCAAAGAGCAACTTTCCCACCTTCCCCTGGAGTGAAAGTATTTAATGCTGATAATGAAAGGATAAAGAAATTTTTGGCTCTTCAAGAAGATGGTTTGAATTTAGGAAAACTCCAGTTTCATGATGTTGAATTAAAAGTAAATCTTTCAAAACTACTTCAAAAACACTTAGCAATAGTTGCCACAAGTGGTGCTGGAAAGTCTTATTTTGTATCTGTTTTGCTTGAAGAACTCTTAATGCGTAAAAAAGAACAGGGTCAAATTGGAGTAGTAGTAATGGATACTCATGGAGAGTATACTTGTTTTGGCGAACCGGTAAAGCAATCAAATCAAAATCAGTTCATGGATTTTTCTTCTAAAACAAAAATTATTGATGGAACCAAAATAAAGATTGCGTGTAGCAAGGTTTCAGTTAGCATGTTTTCTTCAATTGTAGAACTTTCGCCTAATCAAAAGAGAGCCTTAGCAAGAATTCTTTCTAAATTAAATGATGAAATGAAGTCAGGTGCGGGTCCGTTTGATTTGAATGCAGTTAAATCAGAAATAGAGAATATTGATAATGAAAAAACTCGAGCTTCACTATATGGGGTAATTTCAGAAATTGAAGACATTGGTTTGTTTGGAAAAATTGATGAACCAAGCGTAGTTGATTTTGTTAAGCCTGGGCAAATGGTTGTAATTGATTTGAACTTAGTTATTTCAGAGAAAAAGAAACAAATTTTGGTAGCATATCTTTCAAATAAATTGTTTAACGAAAGAAGATCTCACTCAAAAAAGATTCCTCCGTTTGCATTGTTTGTTGAGGAAGCGCATAATTTTATTCCTGAAGGAACTGCAATAGAGCACGCTGTTGCAAGGAGTTCGCTAAGAACAATTGCAAGGGAAGGCAGAAAATTTGGGGCTTCATTAGTAGTAATTTCTCAAAGACCAAAGAGGCTTGATACAACTACTCTTGCTAATTGTAACACAAATATTATTCTTCGAATAACTAATCCCTATGACTTGGACCACATTTCTCAGTCCTGTGAAGGTTTGGATAAGTCAAGTATTGGAATAATTTCTTCTTTAAGAGTTGGAGAAGCGCTTGTAGTTGGTGAAGCTGCTAATGCGCCAACTTTTTTTAAAGTTAGATTAAGAAAGTCCCAGCCAAGCAGACATGAAACTAATTTAGAGGATGCTGCGCGTGCCTTTCAATCTGACACAGATAAAAAAAGTGAAGAAGTAAATTCGTTTTTGTGAATCCCTCCCTTGATTTTTCTTATGGCCGGCATGGCACTTCCCAAGTCTTTATAAATAAAAAAAATGGCTTTGTGTCATGTTCCCAAACACAGATGCAGTTCTCGCTAGCGAAGAGCTAAAGAATTCAATTCCCCGAGTAAAAGAATTTTTTTACTTGACTAAGGTTTCTTACAACGAACCAAAGTCAGAAATGTTAGTCGAGTTTTCAAACCCAAATGAGCGAATTATTCAAA
>JBAYJX010000004.1:0-53411 GCA_041664905.1 archaeon
TTACAAAACTGGGAATAGAGGTTGAATAATTAATTTTTGAGGACGATTATTATGGTTGAAACAGTTGTTAAAAAGTCAAAGTCAAAAAATGACAAAATGAAAAAGAGAACTGTTGGAATAAGAGAGTGCAAAATTTGCAGATCAAGAAAAGGAATGATTAGAAAATATAGTCTTGGAATATGCAGACGATGTTTTAAAGAAAGAGCCAAGGATCTTGGCTGGGATAAATACTAGGGCGTGAAAAAATGGCACAAATGGACCCAATTGTTGATGCATTCGCAAAAATAAAAAATGCTGAAACTGCGTCAAAAAAACAGACTGTTATAAAACCAGCCTCAAATTTCCTTGCGGAATTATTAGACATAGCCAAGGCTAACGGTTACATTGATAGTTTTGAAAAGAAAGACGAAAATGGAATTATTTCAATTACAGTAAATTTAAATGGAAAAATGAATGAATGTAAAGCAATAAAACCAAGATATGCAGTAAAGAAATCAGAATTTGAAAAATATGAAAAAAGATATTTGCCTGCAAGAGATGTTGGTTTAATTGTTGTGTCAACATCAAGTGGACTTATGACACATGCTCAAGCAAAAGCTAAAGGCTTAGGCGGAAGATTAGTTGTATTCATGTATTAATGTAAATTTGGGTTGATATTTATGGTAGAAAGCATTGTTAAAACATTAAAGTTTGCTCCAGAACTAACTGCAGAAGTTAAACCTGACAATTATTTAGTGTTAAAAGGGCCAAAAGGAACTCTTGAAAGACACTTCAAAACTCACAGAGTAAAAATAACTCTTGAAGGTAAGAAAGTAATTCTTGAAGGTAGTCCAAAAAACAAGCAAACAGATAAATTAGTAGAAACAATTGTTTCACATATTAAAAATATGGCTGAAGGATTAATGTATGGTTACAAATACCAATTAAAAGTTATTTACTCACACTTTCCAATGTCAATTACAGTTGACAAAGAATGTGTAAATATTAAGAATTTTTTAGGAGAAAAATTCCCCCGAAAATCAAAAATAAGAGGGACAGTAAAAGTTGAAGTTAAAGGACAAGATGTTACTGTTAGCGGGATAAGTAAGGATGATGTTGGGCAAACAGCATCAAATTTAGAACTTAAAACAGTAGTTAAAGGTAAAGATATTAGAAGATACCAAGATGGAATTTATATAGTTGAAAGAGGAAATATTGACGCTATAAAAGAAGCAGCAGTAGAAATAATTAGAGGACGAGAATAGTTAAATTTTTGAGTGTGATTTTATGACAGCAGAAAAAACAATTACAAAAAATGATGCAAAGCCAAAAACAGAAGAGAAAAGAGACGAAAAAGTGGCTGAAACAAAAAAAGAAGTAAAGAAAAAATTTATTCAGTTTATAAAAAGAGAAAATAAGAAAAAAAGTAAAGAAGTGTATGCTGTTCAAAAAGAACTTAAGAACAAAAAAAGCACACCAGTATTTAGAGGAAGATTTGGAAAGAAAAACATTAGAAGAAAATCAATTGAAAAATGGGACAAGTGGAGAAAACCACACGGAATTGATCTTGATAAATGCATAGCCCACGGTTTTAGACCAAAGATAGGGTATAGAAATTCTACAGAAACAAGATTTATTCACCCTTCAGGATTTAAAGATGTTTTAGTTTGTAATATGAATGATCTTGAAAAATTAGATCCAAAGGTTGAAGCTGCAAGAATTGCACGAACTATTGGAAAAAGAAAAAGAAATGAATTGATGACAAAAGCTAATGAAAAAGGGATTTGGGTATTAAATTAAATTTTTAGAAAAGGTGTATGACGATGGAAGCAAGAAAAGCAAGAGAACTCGCAGCAAGATTACTTAAGGTTGGAGAAGGAAGAATATATATTGACCCTGTAGCAGAATCAAAAGTTGCTGAAGCAATGACAAATGATGATATAAGAGGATTAATTGCTGAAAGAGCCATTAAAAAAAGAGCTTCAAAAGAACAATCTCTTGGAAGAGCAAGATTTGCAAGAGCCCAAAGAGTAAAAGGAAGAAGAAGAGGAGCAGGTAATAGATCTGGAACAAAGAAAGTAAGAACACACCAGAAAAAAGAATGGATAAACAAAGTAAGATCATTAAGAAGAACACTTAAAGAAATACGAGCAAGAAGTCCAAGTGCAGTAGAAGAAAAAGTTTATTCTAACGTTTACAAAAAAATAAAAGGAAATTTTTTCAAAGGAAAAAAGAACTTAATTGAATATGTAGAGGGGGCGAAAAAATAATGGCTATGACAACAACTTACCAAACAAAATTCAGACGAAGAAGACAAGGAAAAACAGATTATGTGAAAAGACTTGCGCTTGTTAAATCTAAAAAACTAAGACTTGTAATTAGAAAAACAAATAAAAGAATAATCGCTCAAGCCATGAAGTTCGATTCTCGCGGAGATATAGCTGTTGCAACAGCAGATTCTAATGAACTTGCAAAATACAAGTTTTATGGAACAAATAATACTCCATCAGCATACTTAGTTGGATTTTTATTAGGAAAAAAATTAGGCAAACAAAAATGTGTTCTTGATATGGGAAGAAGAACTCCAAGTCACGGTGGAGCAATATTTGCTGCATTAAAAGGTGCAGTTGATTCAGGGCTTGAAATACCATTTGCACAAGAAGCAATTCCAAGTGAAGAAAGACTAAATGGAAAAGCACTTGATGATTATGCTAAAAAGCTTGGCGAAAAAGCTAAGGCAGTTTTTGCTAATTATATAAAAGAAGGAATACAACCTGGCGAAATAAATAGTGCATTTGAAAAAGCTAAAACAGAAATCTCTAAGGTGAAAGCATGAATAGGAAAGATGTTGGAAGAGGAAAAAAGCCTGGGAGAAGAGACAGGGTAGAAGAATCTGAAATTGAAAGAATTGAAAGAGAACTAAGTGAAAAACAATTAGTTTTAGATAATTGGGTTCCAAAAACAGAACTTGGAAGAGATGTAAAGAGCGGAAAAATTACTAATGTTGATGATATATATGAAAAAGGACTTAAAGTGCTTGAACCAGAAATACCTGATTCATTACTAAGACTTGAAGACCACCTTGTACAAGTTGCAAGAACAACAAGAGTAACAAGAGCGGGAAGAAAATATTCTTACAGAGCAGATGTACTTGTTGGAAATAGAGCAGGTTACATTGGAATAGGTTCAGCAAAAGATGTTGATAGATTCCCTGCAATAAACAAAGCAAAGCGAATGGCAAAATTAAATTTAATGAGAATATATCCTGGAAGCGGTTCATGGGAAGAACAATCAACAAGCGATAAACACTCAGTACCATTTAAAGTAACTGGAAAATCAGGGAGTGTAAGAGTAATATTAATGCCTGCACCAAAAGGAACTGGCCTTGCTGTTGGTAAAGGAATAAAACCAGTAATGGAACTTGCAGGAATAAAAAATGTTTGGGGACGAACACAAGGGAGATCTTGTATTCAACTAAACTTTGTTCAAGCTGCAATTGATGCACTAGCACAAACCGCAAAAATGAAAGCATCAAGAGATATTGAAAGAAAGTTATCAAAAGATACAAGAACAATGTAAAAATGAAATTTGTTTAAGGTTGTGATTTGATGTATGCAATAATAAGAATTCGAGGAACAGTAAAAATAGCACCAAAAATAAGCACTACGCTTGAACTTTTAAATTTAAAGAGAGTAAACAACCTAAGTGTTTGGCCTGAAACAGAACAAACAAAACAAATGGTAAAAATGGTAATGGATTACGTTGCATATGGGAATATTTCTAGCGAAGTATTAACAGAACTTATCGAAAAAAGAGGAAAAAGTATTGAAGAAGGAAAAAAGATTGATGTTAAAAAAGCAGTTAAAGAACTTGAAAGCGGAAAAACAATGAACAACGTTGGAATTTTTAATTGTTTTAGAATGAGTCCTCCACGAAAAGGATACGAAAGAAAAGGAATAAAAGTTCCATTCAAATTAGGTGGGGCAAGTGGAGATAGAAAAGAAAAAATCAATGATTTAATTTTGAGAATGATTTAATTTTAATGTGTTGAATGCAAAAGGTGAAAAAATGACTGACAGAAAAAGACGAAAAAAGAATAAGTTGCGCGGACAGCGAACAATGGGTGCAGGAAACACAAAGAATAGAAGAGGAGCAGGATGCAGAGGCGGAAGAGGAAAAGCAGGCTCAAATAAACACAGATTCCACTCAATGCGAAGATTAAGACTTAGAAGATACAAGTTGAAAATTGATATGAAAGTAAACGCAATAACTCTAAAACAACTTGATTTAATTATTGAACAATTAGCTATCCAAGGAAAAGTAAAGAAAGAAGGAGATAGTTATATTGTTGATTCAAAATCAGGTTATACAAAAGTGCTAAGTCAAGGTGAAGCAACTCACAAAATTATTTTGAAAATAAATGCTTCAACAAAAGCAATAGCTAAAATAATTAAAGCCGGCGGAAAGTTTGAATTCGCAAAAGAAGGATATGTTGCAGACGAAGCTAACGCGGAAGATGAAGATTTAGAATTTGAAGAAGCAGAAGAAGGAGATAGCGCGAAAGAAAAAGAGTAAATTCTTTTTCATTGCGCGAAATTTTTTAAAGCCCTTTAGCGAGGGGGGCTTGAGCCACACAGAAACAAATAATGGGATAAATTAGATGTTTTTTGTTGAATTGAAAGTAATATAAAGCTTTAATGTGAAATTATATTAAAAAAATTAAAAGGAAAAGGTGTGTGTTTTTGGGTATTACTGATTTTTTAGTAGGGTTATCCCAATATCTGCCTGAAATTAAAAAATCTGAAAAAGAAATTCCTTTTACTCAAAAAATGATGTGGACTGTGTTCGCATTAGTTGTATTCTTTGTTCTTGCTAATATTAATTTGGTGGGTCTTGATACATTATCAGCGAATGTACAAAATATTATGTTCGCACAAACACTAATGGCAAGTGAAGTTGGAACACTTATCACAGCAGGAATTGGGCCAATAGTAATGGCATCAATATTTTTACAATTATTCCTTGGAGCACAACTACTAAAACTTGATATTCATTCTCCGGAAGGAAGAGCCAAATTTCAATCCTTACAAAAAATACTTGCAGTTGCACTTTGTTTTATTGAAGGATTCATTTATGTTGGATCGGGTTTGCTTACTCCAATAGGCGGAGCAGGATTAGGAAATCCAATGACCTGGTTACTTACTTTCCAAATTGCACTTGGGTCATTAATATTATTATACTTAGATGAAATTGTTTCAAAATACGGAATTGGTTCAGGAGTAAGTTTGTTTATTGCTGCAGGAGTATCCGGTTCATTGTTTTGGCAAGTATTTTTGCCCCCTATTCAATCAATGTTAAATCCTGCACTAGCAACAGGTGGAATTTTGTGGAGAACATTTACAACAGGAGATCCATTACTATTACTCCCAATACTTGGTGCAATAATAATATTTTTAGTAGTTGTATTTGCTGAAGGAATGCATGTAAACATTCCAATTACTATGGGATACAAAGGAACAGGTGGAAGATATCCTGTAAAATTTTTGTATGTAAGTAACATGCCAGTAATACTTGCAATGGCATTATTTATGAATGTTAGATTATATGCATTATTTGTAGCAAAAATTCCAATAATTGGGCCTGCAATGGATGCTTTGTCTTGGGCCGTACAAATACCAAATATTGGTGGAATGAGTCTTTTCCACGGTTTGTTTATTCAAGGATTAACATCAACAACCATACTTGCAATTGGACAAGGGATATTATTTTTGATATTATTAACTGTAGCATGCATAGTATTTGGGTGGTTCTGGGTACAAATGGGAAACCAAAGCACAGAAGCTGTGGCTGCACAACTTGAAAGAAGCGGAATGCAGATACCTGGATTTAGAAGAGATAAGAGAGTAATAGAAAAAGTACTTGAAAGATATATTCCTCCAATTACAATTTTAGGATCAATATTTGTTGCATTATTGTCTGGCTTAGGAGATTTTGTTTTAGCCGGAGTAGCAAGTGGGACAGGAATATTATTAACAGTTGGAATTATTTATAGATTCTACGAAGAAATAGCAAAAACACAACAAGAAGCATTAACAAAAATTCTTGGAAAAATGAGTTAAATTTTGGAGAAATTGGCAAAATATTGGATTTATTGGCAGTATTTAAAGGTTCTTTTGGGAACCTTTTAAAATGTTGCTTTTAAGAAAATTGTTATACTGGTGAGTAAAGTTAAGGTGAATGTTTGGAAGCTGCAATAGTAGTTTTGTTAATAACAATTGCACTGGCCGCCATAACTAAAGTATTGCAAAGAAAATTAATTGATAAGAAAAAAATGCAAGAATTGCAAAAACAAATAAAAGATGATCAAAAAAAATTTAATGAATTATTAAAGGAGGCTGAAAAAAACAAAAAAGAGATAGAGGAATTACAAACGCAAATCCTCAAAGAAAATACAGAAATGTTAAACATGAATATGAAATTAAGCATGTTTACAATGCCTGCATTTTTGGTAGCGTTTTGGTTTCTTGGTACACTCTACACAGGAAAGATATTGGAGTCAATAATACCTCTACCAACATTTCACAATTTTAATTTGTTTAATCCGTTGAGTTGGGTTCCAGTTGGAATTAGTGTGAGTACTGGGTATTACAAGATGTATTTCTTTTATTATTTTGTTTCAGCAATATTAATGGGTTTGATTGAGAAATTGTATGATATAGTAAAACAAAAAATGAAAAAATGATTTTTAGAGTTGATGAAAAATGGTATCGCCACAGAAACAAAGACAAAAGTACAGACACAGAAAGTCTTCTACAAAGACTAAAAGAGAATACTTTGATGGAAAACATAAACTACAAGTATGTTCTTTAACTGGAAAAAAATTGCACGGAGTTCCACACGAAACAAAATGCGGGATGCTAAAGCACAGTAAAACAGAAAAAAGACCAAGTGTTCCTTTTGGAGGAGTGCTATCTGGAGAAGCCAGAGCAAAAGTATTTATTGAAATGGGAAAAGTTCTTGCAGGCGTAAAAAAGCTTGATGAAGTTGATGAAAAATACAGAAAATATGTTAAACAAGCAATTAAGCGAGCAGATATAGAATAATTGAGTTGGTGTTTATGGAAATAGGACAAGTTTGTATTAAAACAAGAGGAAGAGAAGCTGGAAGAACAGTTGTTGTTCTGTCAAAGCCAAAGAGCGGAAAAGTTCTTATTGATGGACCAAAAGTAAAAAGAAAAGAATGTAATTTTTTGCATTTATTCCCACTTAGTGAACAAGTAAAAGTAAAAGAAGAAGAATCTCACGAAGGGGTAGTAAGAGCGCTTAAGGCGATGAAATAAATTGTATTTAAAATGGTGAAAAAATGGAAGAATTTAATTATATTGTTCGTGTAATCGGAAAAGACCTTGACGGTACAAAAAGTATCCAGTCAGCAATACAAGGAATAAAAGGAATTGGACAAAGAATGGGCGGACTTATTGCAAACGAATTTAGAAAAGAAAATAAAGATGCTAAAAAACGTTTACTTGGAGAACTTACTAATGAAGAAGTAAAAAAACTTGAAGAAGTAATACTTTTACCTCACAAACACAATTTACCACAATGGACATTAAATAGACAAAAAGATTTTGAAAATGGACTTGATAAACACTTAACAATGAATGATTTAGCATTTGCGTTAAGAAATGATTTGACACGAATGGCCGAAATTAAATCCTACAAGGGACTTAGACACATGTGGGGCTTGACAGTAAGAGGACAGAAGACAAAGAGTAAACACAGAGGAAAAGGCGGAACAGTAAGTGTAACAAAGAAGGATGCAGGAAAGCCAGCAGCACCAGCAAAAGCAGCTGCGGCTGGGGCAAAGAAGTAAAGATGTGATGATTATGGGTGACCCAAAAAAGAAACGAAAACAATTCAATAGACCAAGAAAGTCTTTCCAAAAAGAAAGAATAGAAAAGGAAAGAGTACAAAAGAAACTTTACGGTCTTAAGAACAAAAAAGAATTGTTTAGAGCAGAAACTACAATAAGAGCAAAAAGAGCAACAGCTAGAAAATTACTTGCACTTGGGCTTGAAAACAGATTGAAAAGAGAAAAAGAGTTACTTGATTCATTAAAAAGAGTTGGAATACTTAGAGCTACTCCTGCACTTGATGATGTTTTAGTACTAACTCCGGAAACTCTGCTTGAAAGAAGATTACAAACAATTGTTTGGAGAAAAGGTTTAGCAAATACATCAAAACAAGCAAGACAATTTATTGTGCACGGACACATTGCAATTAATGGAAAGAAAGTTGATAGACCAAGTTACATAGTATTGGCTGATGAAGAAGATAAAATTACTTGGTATAAAAATGAGATTATGTTTGAATCAAAGAAAAGTTCAAATAAAAAAGCTATAAAAGGAAAAGAAGAAGCAAAAGAAAGCGAGCTAAAAAAAGAATTTGAAGAAGCAAAACCGCAAGAAGCAAAAGAAGAAACTAAATAATAAATGAGATTTGTGAGTGGATTGATATGGCAGAAACAAGAGGAATAGTTCATGTGTTTGCAACACACAATAATACAATGTTGTTACTCACTGATTTAACAGGTGCAGAGACAATAGCAAAAGCAACAGGTGGAATGGAAACAAAAGCACAACACAAAGAAGGTTCTCCTTATGTTGCAATGAAGCTTGCTGAGAATATTGCAAATGCAGCAAAAGAAAAAGGAATAAGAGAAGTTTATGTTAAAGTAAGGGGAAGAGGCGGAAACAAAAGTCCATCAGCAGGAACTGGGGCAGAAGCTGCAATTAGATCAATCACAAGAAACGGACTAAGAATTGTTTCAATTGAAAATGTAACACCACTTCCACATGATGGATGCAGAAAGCAGAAGAAATTCAGAGGAAAAGCTGAAAAGTAAATTAACTAAAAAGGGATTTTTATGGATACAAAAAAAGTATTTGATGATGGAATTGTTTCAAAGTACCTAATCAAAGGCACTACACCCGTTTTCATGAATACACTAAGAAGAGCAATAATGATTAACGTTCCATGCCTTGCAATAGAAGATGTTCAAATATATGAAAACGATTCACCAACATTTGATGAATTACTTTCAAACAGATTAGGATTACTTCCAATTAAAACAGATGTTAAAACCTATAAACGAGGAGACACTGTTAAACTAGTACTAGAAAAAACTGGGCCATGCACAGTTACAAGCAAAGACATAAAATGCACTGATCCAAAAATAGAAATACTTGATAAAAAAATAATTATTACTAAACTTGCAAAAGATCATAATCTTAAACTTGAAATGACTGCAATAATGAATTCTGGGGAAGCACATGCTAGATTTCAACCAGCAATTGTTTCATACAACGAAGTAATTGAAGTAAAAAATGACAAAAGTTATGATACTAAAGCAATACTTGCAGAAATGCCAAAAGGAAGTATTGAAGTAAAAGCAGGAAAATTGTTTTTTTCTGATCCTTACAATACAGAACACCAAAACCAACACCTTGATATTTTAAGAAAACACAAAGTAGATGTGGAATATAGTAAAACTGACTTTATATTAACAATTGAATCAACTGGACAATTAACTGCAAAAGAAGTAATTAGTGCAGCAGTTGATCAGTTAAATGAAAAATTAGAAGAATTAGATAAAGAAATTAAAAAATTATAAATAAAATTTAATAATTGGAAAACAATTCACAAAGTGAATTGGATTAAGCCAAAATAAAAGTGGCTTCCGCAGGGGTTCCCGAGCGGTCAAAGGGGCAGGACTTAAGTGGTCAAAAATTGATTTACTTATGTAAAGTCAATGGATCAAAGTTATCCTGTAGCTTAGTGCTTTCGAGAGTTCGAATCTCTTCCCCTGCAGTATATTATATTTAAAAGAAGTGAAAAAATATGGCAAAAAAACTTGAAACAATAAAACTCGTTGCGAGTCTTGAAAAAGCAGCAAGAAAAACAAATAAAGAAATGTGGGCGGATTTAGCTGAAAGACTAGCAGCTCCAAGCAGAAACAAAGTTGCAGTAAATATAAAGAAAATTGATCTTTTAGCTAAAAAGTTTAAAGGAAAAATACTTTTAGTTCCTGGAAAAGTACTTTCAGAAGGAGAACTAAATGAAAAAGTTACTGTAGTTGCAATAGCGGCTTCAGCAGGCGCAAAAGAAAAAATAAATGCAAAAGGAAAATTAATTTCATTAATTGACTTCGCGAAAGACGCGGCAAAAGTTGAGTTAAAGAATGTAATGATAGTTAAGTAATGTAATGGGTGTTAATATGGTTGTAATCGACGCAAAAGGAGCTGTTGCAGGAAGACTTGCATCAAAAGTAGCAAAAAGAATAATTAGAGGAGAAACAATTACAATCGTTAATGCAGAAGAAGCAGTAATCGTTGGAAGCAACACTGCAGTAATGGAAAAATTTACTCGAAGAGTTGAAGCAGCAGTAAAAGGAAATCCGCACTATGGACCAAAATACTCAAGAATTCCTGATAGAATATTACGAAGAATGATAAGAAACATGCTTCCTACAAAGAAAAGTGCAAAAGAAAGAATAATTGCAAAACTTAGTGTTTATAACTCAGTTCCAAAAGAACTTAACAAAGACAAAATGGAAACATTTGATGATATTAAGTGTAATGAAAGACATTCTTTCATGACAATGAAAGAAATAGCGCTAGCATTAGGCGGAAGATGGTAATTCACAGGTGCATAAAAAATGGATGAAGAACGAAAAATAAAACCTGCAGCAAAAAGAGCAGGAATGACTGTAAAAGCAAAGAAAAAAAGTGCTGTTGCAAGAGCTGTAATACGAAAAGGAACAGGCACAATTAAAGTTAATAAAATTAATGTAAATGCTTACTCAAAAGGATATGTGAGAGAATTAATTTTTGAACCAATTAGATTAGCAGAAGATGCTGCAAAAGAATATGATATTGATGTATCAGTTAATGGTTCAGGATTCATGAGCCAAGCTATAGCAGTACGT
The DNA here is from genome assembly GCA_041664905.1 of archaeon. Classification (GTDB taxonomy): domain Archaea; phylum Iainarchaeota; class Iainarchaeia; order Iainarchaeales; family JAAZKV01; genus JAAZKV01. The sequence continues at coordinate 10,966 of JBAYJX010000004.1, forward strand.
TCCTGCATAGCAAAAGCATTTGTAAAAGCAAAAGGCAAAAAGCTCAAAGAGTTATACACCGCATATGATAGAGCATTGCTTGTTGATGATGTTAGAAGAGTTGAAACTAAGAAGCCACTTGGTAGAAAAGCAAGAAGGCACAAGCAAAAAAGTAAGAGATAAAATTGTGGATTTAGCTTTTTTTGCAATTTTTTTGCAAAAGAAGCAATTTTACAAATTTGATATTTGGTGATTGAATGATTGTTCCAGTACGATGTTTTTCATGTGGGAAAGTCTTGGGCGGCCTTTACGGCGAATTTAAAGAACGAACTCAAAAAGGGGAAGATGCAGGAAAAGTACTGGATGACTTAAAAGTTAAGAAATATTGTTGCAGAAAAGTACTCTTAACACATGCTGAACTCATTGACGAAATAATGAAGTTCCAAAAGTAAATTTGATATTGACGAAGTGATATTATGGAAGAAAGACAAGTTGAAAAAGAAACAAAACAAGAAGTTGATGATTCAGAATTCTATAAAGGTAAAGACCTTTTAATTGATATAGAAACATACCTGAAAAGCGGAGTTCATATTGGGACAAAGTTCAAAACTGGGGAAATGCGAAGATATATTTTCAAAAAAAGAAAAGATGGGTTAATGGTATTTAATATTGAAACAATTGATCAAAGAATTAGAATGGTTGCAAAGTTACTTGCAAAATATAATCCAAAAGAAATTGCAATAGTTGCAAGAAGAATGTACGGACACAAACCTGCAAAGAAACTTGCTGCAATGATTGGGGCAAGAGAATTTACTGGGAGATTTATTCCTGGAACATTTACTAACCCACAAGCACGATTATTTGTTGAACCAAAAATTGTATTAATTACTGATCCTATAGCTGACGGACAAGCACTAAAAGAAGCTGCTGAAGTAAAAATACCTGTAATAGGTTTCGCTGGATCAGATTCGCCACTAGCAAACATTGACTTGGTTATTCCTGCAAATAATAAGGGAAGAAAATCACTTGCTGTATTATACTATTTAATTGCAAGAGAAACTCTTGTTGAAAGAAAAGAAATATCTCGCGATACTTTCTCTTCAAAAGTTGAGGACTTCGAACAAGAAATTGACGAAGCTGCTGAAGAAAAAGCAAGAAAAGCATTCCAAGCAAGAAAACTAAATAGTCGAAGCAGAACTGATAGTCGCGGAAGAAGACCAAGAAGAGATTAAATTCTTGGTTTTAGTTTTTTTATTCACTCTTCTTAACTTACGGTTAAACTCTGTGGTCTTGAAGTTAAATTTCAAAAACCCTAGATAGAACCCTAATTAACGTTTTAAAGTAAATTTATATACTTGTTTGTGTAGTATATTTATGAAGAAGTGCTTTCTAAAGTGATTGTATGAATAATGGTGCACATGAATTATTAGAAAAACTTGGCTTAACAGAATACGAAGCAAAAACATTAAGCACGCTATTTAATTTAAAAGAAGCAGAAGCTCCAGAAATTTCTCGCACAGCACAAGTGCCAAAAACAAGAGTATATGATGTCTTAGAAAAATTGATGGCAAAAAATCTGATTATTGAAATAAAAGGAAGACCAAAATTATACCGCGCAATGGAACCGCAAAAAGCAATTGATACTCTAATTATTAGTAAAAAAAATCAATTAAAAGAACTTGAGAGCCAAGCAGTTGAATTAAAAGAAAACTTTTTAGGTTTTGAAGAAGGGAAAGATGAAACTGGAGAAAAAGTAATGAAAGTAAAAGACAAACAAGATTTTGAAAGAATTTTGGGCCAAGAATTATTAAAAGCAACAAAAACAATACAAGGATTAACAGAAATAACTGATGAACATGATATTATACATGATGCACTTATGCGAGCAAAAGACAAAAATATTTCAATTAAACTACTAAATTCAACAGCATCAAAAAGACTAAAAGATTGTTGTGACGTGCGACAATTTAATCACGGTCTTAATGCATTCATAATAGATGGTAAAAAAATAGTTATGGCAATAAGCGATTTTAAGAAAACAAAACCAGATTACCACTTTGCAATAATGAACGAACACTTGCCAATGGCAAATGCGCTAGTACACTTCTTTGATAAGAATTGGAAAGACGCAAAACAATACTAATTAAATAAAAGAATAAATTTTTGCCGGATCGCTGTGTTGAAATGACCTCTAGAAAAGTTAAATTAATAATTTCTGAAGGGATAAATCCCAGAAGCGGAAAAAATTTTCCTGCGCGTAATGTAAATGGGAAAAAAGAATATCCTACAATTCAATTTAAGCGAAACTTGGCTGCCCATCAAATTAATGGTATGAGAGCAAAAATCCGTGCAAAGAAAGATTTGTGGCAAAAAACAATATCCCTGATTAGATTGAGTAAAGCTGTTGCCTCTGAAAAACAAGAACGTGAATTAATGCGCAAGCTGGCAGAAAATATTTTCGCCGCACACAATAATCGGAGTCTTCTCGATAAAAAAATCAAGCGAATCAGAAAAAGGTTTAGTTAATTTAGAAAAACAAAGAAATAAAAACACTCTTTACAAACTAATGATTATGGCTGAAAAGATTTACGAAGCTGCGTTAAAGTACTCAATAAAGAATGCGTTTGAGCATGATGGTAAATCACAAGTCGGGGCAGTTGTCGGGAAAGTAAAAGCACTGTTTCCTGAAGTTGATCTAAAAAAAGAAATGCCTTCTATAACAAAAGCTGTTAGTGAAGCTAATTCTATGAACAAAGAAGAACTCATTAAAAAGTATAATGCGTTTGCTAGCGAGGGTTGGGAACTAAAGCACGTTGAAAAAGAAAAAACTTTGCCAGAACTAGATTGGTTTAAACCTGGAATGAAATTAATTACAAGAATGGCTCCAAACCCAAACGGAGTAATGCACTTTGGGCACGCAAGACCGGCAGTACTTGCTGATGAGTACTTGAAAAAATATGGCGGAACAATGGCACTTAGATTTGATGATACTGATCCAAAAGTAAAAATTCCTGTAGCGGGAATTGAAAAAGAATTTATAAAAGATTTTACTTGGCTAGGGATAAAATTTGATGAAGTATCAAACGCATCTGACAAACTTGATAGATACTATGAAATAATTGAACAATTAATAGAAATGGGAAAAGCATATGTTTGTAATTGTGAAAGTGAGGAATGGAGAAAACTTATTTGGAAATCAAAAGCTTGTCCTTGCAGAGAAAAATCTGTTAAAGTGCAAATGGAAAAATGGCAAGATATGCTTATTCACAAAATAAAAGAAGAAGAAGCAGTTGTAAGAATAAAAACAAATTTAAAAGACCCTGATCCATCTACACGTGACTGGTGGGCAGCAAAAGTAGTTGACAAAATAGATCATCCAAATCCTCGCGTGAAAGACAAACACGTTTGGCCATCATACAACTTAGCTAGTGCAGTTGATGATCATGATATGGGAATAAATTTTATTATAAGGGGACAAGAACACATATCAAACGAAGAAAAACAAAAAGAAATGTGGAAATATTTGGGTTGGGAAGATTATCCTCATTGTTACTACCACGGAAAAATATCAAAAATCGGAGACATGACTCTAAGCAAAAGCAAAATGAAATTAATAATGGAACAACTTGGTGTTGAGAGATATGATGATCCAAGAATGGCAACAATACAAGCTTTTAGAAGAAGAGGATTTACTCCGGAAGCTCTACGAAAAGTAATAATTGATTGTGGACTGAGTCTAAAAGAAGTAAAAATAACATTAGAGATGTTTGCTGCTGGAAACAAAGCAGTTCTAGGTGACGCGAGTTCATTTCCATTTTTTGAAGAAGCTGTGCCGGTAGAAATATATAATTTAATTCCTGGCGAAGCAGATTGTTATGGGGAGCAGGTAAATTTTGACAATGCGCTAGAAAAAGTATTTATTGATAAAAAAGAACTTGCAAAATACAAAACAAAAAAAGATGCCCTTGTTAGATTCAAAAAAGCATTTAATGCAAAAATTACAGAAGCTACTGAGTTTGAAGGAAAAGCAATGTTTGTTTCGTACCTAAAAACTGAGTATCCGGTTGTGTCTTGGGTAGATGAACTAGTTGATGTTGAAATAGTAATGAGTGATGGAACAACAAAAAGAGGCTTCTCTTCACCTTCTTTACTTACTGCAAAAGGAATAGTTCACTTTGAAGGCCTTGGCTATGCTAATATTGAGGCAAAAGAAAAAGGGATTGTTAAGTGTGTTTATAGCTATGCATAATGCATTTGAAAAAGGAAATTGTTTTTTACTAAAAACTAATTTACAAAGGTTGCGATATTTTTGAGATCCCTAAAAAGTTTTCTTTTTAAAAAAAAATTCTCTTCAAAGAAAGTTATTACTACAAAACCTGTTGTTCGAAATAAATCTGGACAAAAAGTTGGGTTAGATTCAATGGAAATTGAGTTGAGAAGAAACCCTGAGATTGATTTGTTAGGTGTGTCCAAAATAAGACGAGGGGTTCACACAGCTTTTGGTGATGTGAATGAAGTTATTACTACTTGTAAAGATAGTAAAGATCAATTGGGGTATGGGGAAATAAGGTTGGCGGCGTTTCCAAATGGGACTCTGGGAAAAGTACAGTTCCAAAAGATTTTGGGTCGACCAGTATATTTAGTTCATAATCTGGCAGTAAAGTCATTTGCACAAAAAGGGGGAATAGCCACTCAATTACTTTTAGAGACAATAACTTGTATAAAAAAAGAGAAAGGAGTAAGAAGAATTGTTTTGCATGTAAAAAGAACCAATACAACTGCTCAAAAAATATACGCTCAACTCGGGTTTAAGAAATATTTAGGGATAAGTTATGTGCGACTAAAAAAAGGGGAAATACAGCTAAGTCTGGAACTATAACCCTAAAAAAGTGTGAATTAGAAAAAAATGGAGTAATTGGCTTTTTGGGAAAAGTCCGTTTTGGTCAAGTTTTTAAAGGTTTCATTTAGGTATTATTTTAGTTTTTAGGCTAATTTTGCCTATGAAGCAGACGCTATATATATTCGGGCGGTTGACGCGGAGGTGTTGTTATGGCGGAGTACGTTAAAGTACAATTAACAGATGAATTAAGAGACAAGACTATTGATTTGCTTGAGAAATCAGCAAAAAATGGGAAAATAAGAGGCGGAATTAACGAAGTAACAAAAGCTATTGAAAGAGGAACTGCGAAGTTTGTAATCATAGCCGAAGACGTTAGTCCAAAAGAAATTGTAATGCACTTACCAATTTTGTGCGACGAAAAACAAATACCCTTTAGTTATATTGCAACAAAAAAAGAACTTGGGGACAAAGCAGGTTTACGAACAGCAACTGCATCAATTGCAATAACTGATTCAAGCGTTGACGCTGAATTAAAAGATTTGGGTAAAAAAATTGCTGAACTTAGGAAGTAAATTACGGAGGGATGATTATGGGTGATGAAAAAGGAACTCCTGCTGAAGTAGTTGAAGTTGTAAAAAAAACAGGTGTTCATGGAGAAGTAACACAAATCCTCTGTAAAATACTTGACGGTCCTGAAAAAGGAAGAGTTAAGCGAAGAAATGCAAGAGGAAGCGTACAAAAAGGAGATGTCTTGATTTTGCTTGACACTGAAAGAGAAGCAAAAGAAATTAAGACAAGGAATTAAACGAAGGTGTGAATATGGTTAAATGCAGTTTTTGTGGAAAAGACCTTCCGGTTGGTGGGGGCAAAATGTATGTGAAAAAAGAAGGAACAATCTTCTACTTTTGCTCAAACAAATGCGAAAAAAATCAAATAAATTTGGGAAGAAAACCAATTGAAACAAAATGGACTGAATCATACAACAAACTAAAGAAAACATTGTTATCTGTTAAAGCTAAAGAAGGAACTGAAACTAAAGCTAAAGAAACTAAAGTTAAAGAAGCTAAAGCTAAGGACGGAGAGTGAAGTTTATGATAGAACAAACTTTACTCTTAGTAAAACCTGACGGAGTACAAAGAGGCTTGACTGGAGAAATCCTCAAGCGCTTTGAAAACGTGGGCCTAAAAATAGTTGCAATGAAAATGGTTTGGATAGATAATGAATTTGCTGCAAAGCACTATTCTGATATAAAAACTAGAAGAGGAGAAAAAGTTTTCAATGCACTATTAAGTCTTGTGACAATGGGACCAATAGTTGCTGTAGTACTTGAAGGAGTAGATTCTGTTGAAGTAGTAAGAAAAATTTGTGGAACAACAGAACCAAAATCAGCTCTACCTGGAACAATAAGAGGGGATTACGCACACGTTAGTTTTGCTTACTCTGATAAAGTAGATCAAGCAGTAAGAAATGTAGTGCACGCTTCAGGAACAAAAGAAGAAGCAAAAAATGAAATTGCTTTGTGGTTTAAACAAGACGAAATACATGACTATCCGTCAGTAAATGATATTCATATATTGCACTATAAGGCAGAAGATATAAAGCACATGAAAAAATCACCCGGCCAATATGGGGTATGAGAAAAAGTGCATGCGTTGATAGTAGTAAAACCAAGTGCTGTTAGTAATCGACTGCTTGGAAAAATAATTCTTCTAATAGAAGAAAGCGGCGCATATATTGAGGGCATCAAGGCAGAAAACCTTGATGTACACAATCTCAAACAAAAAGCTAAAAAAGAAAAAGAGCCTAATCAGTTGGAAAAAATTAGTGCTGCTCTTAATGTTCCATGCGTATTAATTGCAGTAGCTGGAAAAAATGCGTTAAACGTTTGTAACAAAATAAAAGATGAATTTGAAAACGAAGTTCACACATCATCAAACGAAGAAGTTGCAAAATACGAACTTGCAAGATTCTTTAAAGATGATGAATTATTTGAATATGAGGAGAATGATTTTGCTAGTGTGCTTGGAAGCGAACCTGCATTAAAATCTTGGAGAAAATATAAAAACAAAAGTGTAGAAGAAATTGCGGAAAAAGAAAATAAAAAATAAGTAAAAAAATAATTGGGATGAATGAGTATGATTAGACAACCAATAATTACTGTTCTTGGTCACGTTGATCATGGAAAAACTTCTCTTTTGGATGCAATTAGAAGTTCACGCGTTGCAGCAAAAGAAGCGGGCGCAATAACTCAGCACATTGGGGCAACAGAAGTACCAATTAGTACAATACAAGCACTAGCTGGGCCAATAATAAAAAAATTTGGTTTTACTCTAACAATACCCGGATTATTATTTATTGATACGCCTGGACATGAAGCTTTCACAAACTTAAGAAAACGCGGAGGCGGAATTGCGGACCTCGCAATACTAGTAATTGATGCAATGCAAGGAATACAACCACAAACAATAGAAGCAATAGAGATATTACGCGCATTCAAAGTTCCATTTGTAATAGCAATGACGAAAATAGATTTAATTCCATTTTATTCTTCAAAAGAAGGAAGTTTTCTTGAAAATCTTGCAACCCACGACAAGCGAAGCCAACAATTGTTTGATGAAAAATTATACACTTTAGTCGGAAAATTATATGAACATGGATTTGAAGGAGAAAGATTTGATAGATGTGCTTTTGGAAAACAAATCCCGATTGTTCCAGTTTCAGCTCACACAAAAGAAGGATTGGCAGAATTATTAACATTACTATCTGGATTATCACAAAGATACTTAGAAAAAAAACTTGACATTAATAATGATGAAGTAGCAAAAGCAGCAGTACTTGAATCAAAAGAAGAAAAAGGACTTGGAATAACAATTGATGTAATACTTTACCAAGGAACACTGCATGTGAATGATGAAATTGTGGTTGTTGGAAAAAAAGGCGTAATTAAAACAAAAATAAGAGCGCTACTTGAACCAAAACCAATGCAAGAAATGAGTTTAACAAAAGAAAAATTTTCATCAGTAAAAAGCGTTACTGCTGCAACAGGAGTAAAAATATCGGCTCCTGGACTGGAAGACGTTTTAGCAGGAGCAACACTTAGTGGAATAAAAACAGGAAAAGAAATGGAAGAACTAAAAGCAGAATTCAAAGAAACACAATACGTTTCTGATAATAAAGGATTAATTGTAAAAGCTGATGCGATAGGCTCACTTGAAGCAATGATGAATTTACTAAAAAAAGAAAAATATTTACTTAGAAAAGCGGATATTGGAAATGTTACAAGAAAAGATGTGATGGAAGCAGCCTCACTTAAGTGTGATGATCCATTACTTGGAGTAGTTTTAGCATTCAATGTTTTAGTTGATGCTGATGCGGTGGCTGAGGCAGACAAGCGAGGAATAAAAATATTTAACGAAAAAGTAATTTACCATTTAATTGAAAATTATCGTGCGTGGGTAGAAGAAGCAAAAAGACTTGAAAAACAAAATGAAATGGCTTGCTTAATTTGGCCAGTAGAATTTGAAGTATTACGAGGAAAAGTATTTCGAAATACAAAGCCTGCAATAGTTGGAGTAAGAATACTTGAGGGTAAGCTAAGAGAAGGCTGTAAACTAATGAATTCTAGTGGAGTAGAAGTAGGTAAAGTTGAGGGTATTCAAAACGAAGGAAAAGCAGTAAAAGAAGCAAAAAAAGGGGATGAAATGGCGGTTTCTATAGATGGGGCAAACATAGGCAGAAACCTTTCTGAAGGAGAACACCTCTATTCTTGCATTCCTGCAAAACAATATGCTGAACTTGAAAAATATTCAAGTGATTTTACTGTTGATGAAAAACAATTACTTGAAAAAATAAAATCCAAACAAAGGGTGGAATAAGAAGAATATTATAAAATTGGCCGGCTAGGAAGGAATAAAATGGTTTCTAGAGGCATTATTTTTAATGAATGGGTGATTTGAATGAAGTTCGTAATAAGCGATCAAAAAACAGGTAAAGGATATACAGCAAGCCAAGAACAAGAATTGTTTTTGGGGAAAAAAATAGGAGAAGTAGTTAAGCTTGATGAATTAGGCTTAGCTGGCTACGAAGGAAAAATAACCGGCGGAAGCGATAAACAAGGATTCCCTATGAATGTGTCAATGGTTGGATCTGCAAGAAAAAAGATCTTTACTAAAGGTGCCGCAGGATTTAGAGCAACAAAAAAAGGAGAGAGAAAAAGAATTTCTGTAAGAGGAAACACAATAAGCAACGAAATTGCACAACTAAATATTGTTGTTACAAAAGTTGGAGCAGTTGATATTTCACAAATACTAGCTAAGAAAGAAGCTACTGGTGACGACGCATTAAGTGCAAAAGAAAGACTAATTAAGAAAAGTCTTGAACAAGCAGGAAGCGAAGAACTAGGTAGTGGAGTAAAAAAAGCAAAACATTAAAATAAAAATAACGGGTGTTAGAGTTTGACTGGAAAGAAAAAAGAAAGCGAAGAAACTGTAAAAAAAACAGTGAAAAAAAAAGACTTGCCAGTAGACTCCAGTCCAAAAGAAATCAAAATAAAAGCAAAGAAAAAAATTGTTGAAAAAGTGGTTGAAGAAGTTCAGCAAAAAACCCATTCAGAAAAAGCTGAAAGTCTAAAAACCACTTCTCCACAAGACCATGAAACTAAAGTTCATGCTGAACATAAATTAACTGCTGAAAGAGTTTCTACTGAACACAAAGCGCATGTTGAACACAAAATTTCTACTGAACAAAAAGTTCATACTGAACATAAAGAGCAGGTTGAACACAAAGAACATGTTGAGCACAAAGAACACAACATTAAACCAGCTGAAATAACTGCTAGTGTTTGTTCACCTCAACAAAAAAAACAAAAAGATGTTGATCAATCAGAAATAAATATCGGGATGATTGGACACGTTGATCATGGTAAAACATCTCTAACAAAAGCTCTGACAAACAAATGGTGTGATACACATAGTGAGGAAATGAAAAGAGGAATATCAATTAGACTTGGATATGCAGATGTTACTTTTTATAAATTAAAAACTGACTCTGGAACCACTTATAGTAACAAACCAGAATACAGTGGAAAATCAGCCGAAGTAGTGAGCAAAAGAATAGTTAGTTTTGTTGATGCCCCGGGGCATGAAACACTAATGACTACTATGTTATCTGGAGCAGCACTAATGAACGGAGCAGTACTAGTAATTGCGGCAAACGAAGCCTGTCCACAACCAAGAACAATAGAACACTTAATGGCACTAAAATTTGCAGGAGTGGATAAAGTTGTTGTTGCTCAAAACAAAATTGATTTAATAACAAAAGAACAAGCCCTGTTAAATTACAAAGCAATTCGAAATTTTCTTGATGGGTATGGATACACTACTGCACCAATAATTCCGACTGCAGCAAACTTTGGAGCAAACATTGATTCACTAATTGAAGCAATAGAAACACACATTCCGACACCCGATTTTGATTTATCAAAACCACTAAAAATGTTTATTGCAAGAAGTTTTGATGTAAACAAACCTGGAACAAAAATAAAAGATTTAAAAGGAGCAATAATTGGTGGAAGCATAGCACAAGGAGTAGTTGCAGTTGGGGACGAAATTGAACTTTGCCCTGGATTAAAAGGGAGTACTCTAACAAAAGTAACAAGCATATCCACTGATCAAGGATTCATACAAAAAGCAAGACCTGGCGGATTAATTGCACTCGGAACAACACTTGATCCAAGCGTTGCACAAAATGATCAATTGCGCGGGCAAATAGCAGTAAAACCAAATACGGCGCCAAAACCAGTGCGTGAACTTGTGCTAAAAGTAAATATGTTTGAAAGAATGATAGAAGAGAACATGAAAAACCAAACAAAAGGGGCGTCTGGGAAAAATGAAGCGAACAGTGCGTCACAAAAAACTACTATAAAAGTAACTGAGCCACTAGTTATTACAATCGGAACAAATACAGTAGTTGGATTTGTAATAAAATCTGATGCTAAAGCAACAACACTTAATTTGAAAAATGAAGTAATTGCCCAAAAAGGAGAAAAAGTAGCAATAAGTAAAAACCTTAATGGCCAATGGAGACTAATAGCCTACGGCGAAATACAATAAAATAAAAACTCGTTTTTCTTCAACTAAAAGCTTTTATTTGAAAAAGTCTTATTGTTTTAGTGGATAATCTAATAATTGATCTAGGCGAAACAGAGCCAATGGATAGATTAAGAGTAGGCGAATTAAAGAAAATGGATAAATATAACCAACAAGAATTTGTTACTCGCCAAAAAGAAATTAATCAATCTATAAAAACTGTTTCTAATGGAAAAATGCTTCCTGAAAGAACTCTTGCGCGTTATGATGAGCGGTTCTCTAAAAAAAATGAGAAAAGAGCATTATTGTTTGTGCTTTGTGCGTTTTTAGTTGCATTCACATTTTCTTTTTTTATGCAACCAAGCATATTTTTTCAATATTATTCTGACACAGTTTATTTAGCTAACTTATCTGGAAGAGAAATAAATAATATATCTATTTATCCTGTTACTGAACTTGCGGGGCTACAAAAATTAGAGAAAACCCAAGCAATAGTTTTTATTGAAAAATTAGCCCCAAAAGAAGTTATTACTATTCCAAGTGACTATACAGGGCTTTTTGTTGCCCTTTCTGATAGACAAATGCCCGCAATTGGTTTTATTCCTGGTTCAAATGAAAGTTCTGGCGGACTTGGAGATGGAGTTTATCAAGGGCTTAGAGATCAAGCAAAGGAGTGATTAAGATGGTTGAAGAAAAAAGTATAATCCAAATAATACAAAAAATGGTTCAAGATAATGAAAGTGAGGAAAAAATAATAAGCACTCTTGAAACACTTGGAGTTGAAGAAGGGCAAGCAAAAAGATTACTCCTCATAGCCCAAGCAGACACATTCACTCTCCTAAAATCAGAAATAGATAAATTAGTTGGAGCAAAAGTTGAATCAAAAAAAGAGCAAATTGAAGAAGATTCAAGAAAATTTATTGACAAAGAAATGGATACAAGAAAATCTGAATTATCTAGTTCAATTGAGAAAGAATTTTTAAAAAACAAATTAGCTTTTTCTGAAGATCAAAAGAGATTCCAAGCAACTGTTTCTGATTCAGTTTCAAAAGTAGCAAAACTAAATGAAGAAGCATACATGATGGCTGAAGAAAACAAAAAGTTAATTGCCATGGTTCAAAAAGATTTGGCTGAAACAAAATTAAAAGGAATTAAACTAAAGCGTTCATTAATGAGAAACATTTTGTTATTATTTGGGCTATTGTGTTTCTTATCATCGCTTACATTTGTTGTCTTAGTGTTTAATTCAGCATTCAATGTGGATTACATTACCATTTCAATAGTGCTAGCACTTGTCGGAACTGGAACAATCTATTTGTCATCAAACATGTAAATTTGGGTTTTAATTGGGTTTGTTGCAAATAGATTAATATCCAAATGGAGTGAAGTTAAGTATGGCTAAAATAAAAGTACTTTTAGATACAAATTTTTTGCTTACTATGGTTAGGCAAAAAATACATGGTCTTGAAGAAATCAAAGAAAAAATTCCTGCTGAGTTTTACACACTAAGCCGAGTGCTTGTTGAACTTAATGGGTTGTCAAAACAGGATAAAAAAATAAAAAATGAGGTAAGAATTGTTGAAGAAATACTCCAAAAAAACAATGTGAAAACAATTGATAGTACTATAAATGATGTTGATTCAGAACTTGTAACTCTAAGCAAAGAGTATGTAATTGCAACAAACGATAAATATCTCAGACAGCGAGTGAAAAAAGAAGGCGGAAAGACCATTTTTATCAGAAGTTTAACTTATATTGACACGGGCGAAGTAGTAGAAGAGTAAAAGAACGCTAAAACCTGGACAGGTTTTGGACTTAACGAGTAATTTTTTTGTTGTTTTTAAGCCAAAAGTGATGGTTTTTAAACATGGCGTTTTCTTAATTAATTAATCCTGCCTTAGTGTTAAGGCTAGAAATTAAGCTAATATTGGTGAGCAAAACTAAGCGTTTTGATAATGAAATTAAAGTTAATTTTTACTTGAAGGTGAGCAAATGTTCTATACTACAAAAATTGTTGACAAAGTAAGAGTTCCAGCAAAAAAATTAGGGGCTAAAGTAAAAGATTCATTACTTGATATTTGCAGAGAAGATTACGAAGGAAGAATAAATGAAGAATATGGCGTAATAATTGCAGTAACAGCTATTGGCGAAGTTGGACTAGGACACGTAATACCCGGAGACGGTGCAGCATACTACGAAGCAGAAATAGAAATGCTTACCTATAAACCACACATACAAGAAGTAACAAGAGGAACAATCACAGAAGCAACAGAATTTGGTGCATTTGTAAGAATAGGTCCAATTGAAGGGCTAATTCATGTAAGCCAAATAATGGATGACTTCATTAATTATGATTCTAAATTACCAGGATTTGTTGGAAAGAAAAGTGATAAAAAATTAGTTCCAGAAGACAATGTTCTAGCAAGAATAGTTACAATTTCTCTAAAAGGAGATACATCAAGCTCAAAGATAGGGCTAACAATGAGACAACCTTTCTTAGGAAAAGCTGATTGGGGCAAAATAGACGAAAAAGGAACAAAAGAAAAAGTAAAAGGATTGTCAAAAGAAGAAAAAGCTGCTAAGAAAGAAAAGAACAAAGGCGAGAAAAAGGATTAAACTAGAGGGATTTTGGATGTTAAAAGAAAAAGCATGTCGAAATTGTAGATTCATAGTTGAAGAAGGCGCTGTCTGCCCTAACTGCAACGAAACAACATTTACTACTTTTTGGAGAGGATATGTTGTAATAATAAATCCTGAACAATCAGAAATAGCTAAAAAAATGGGAATAACTCGAAGAGGAAAGTTTGCTTTAAGATTAAGTAGATAAATGTTTAAAGGTGAATACAAATGGAACTAAAAGTACTGAGCAAGAAAAAAAATGAATTATTAAAAAGAACAGAATCGGTTTTTGAAATGCACGAAAAAACCATTCCTTCAAAAGTACAAATAAGAGAAAAGTTAGCTGCAATGCTTGATACATCAGCTGAAAAAATTGCAATTACAAAAGTTGTTTCAAAATTTGGTTCATCAAAAGCAAAAGTACACGCAAGAATATATGCGACTGTTGAAGAACTGAAGAAAACAGAACCAAAACACATAATTGTTAGAAACTTTGGAAAAGAAAAGAAGAATGAAGCGGAAGCTGATGCTAATGCTCCTGCGAGTTTTAAGAAATAAATACTTGGTGATATGAATGGCTGAAAAAGAAGCAAAAAAAATATCAAAATCTGCAATGTACGATGTTACAACTGGAGTACTTAAAAGAAAAAATAAATTCTGTCCAAAGTGCGGGCCAGGCGTATTTTTAGCTGATCACAAAGACCGATACGGCTGCGGAAAATGCGGATACATGGAAACAAAGAAGAAATAAAGGGCTTCTTTTTTTCTTTTAAATTCTTATTCTTAATTTCTCCCTTTGCCTTTTAAACTTTTTTTCCTTCTCTTAAGACTTGAAACATTTAAAACAAGTTACAATCTCTATTGAACATGCTTTACTGGCTACTAATGTTTTTTTTACTTGTTTTTCCGTTCTTCTGGTTAAGGGTTATTAAAAGTTGGTCTTGGGAAAAAATAAAATTAGAAATGTTTTCAAAGTTTAAGGGTTGGAAAAAAGAACTAACTGGTTCAATCACTTTACTAATTTTAATGCTTGTAGCTTATTTTGTACTTGTTGGGTTGTTGAGCTTAATTGGACTAAATGATTTGGAAAAAGTAAGCCAAATAGTAAACGGGGAAATATTAAATGGTCTTGGATTGTTTATCTTAACTGTAATAATAATTGTTTTTATTGAAGAGATATTTTTTAGAGCATTCCTTGTGAAAAGAACTGGAATAATAATCGCAACAATAATTTTTACACTTGCACACATTGGATATAATTCAATTGCTGAATTAGTTGGAGTATTTGTTTTAGGACTAATACTTGCTTACTGGTACAAGAAAACTAATTCATTAACCCAAGTCTATATTGCACACCTAATATACAATTTGTTTGCAATAGCAATGTATATTATGGTGATGAAATGAATTGCCTTGCGTTTGAATCAACTGCACACACTTTTGGAGTGAGTGTTGTAAAAAGCGATATTGAAAAAGAAAGTTATGAAAAGTCAATTTGTGAGATACTCTCAAATGAAAAAGAATCTTATACTACAGAAAAAGGGGGAATGATTCCTCGAGATTTGGCAGAACATCACTACAAAGCCGCTCCGACAGTTATAAAATCAGCTTTAGAAAAAGCTAAAGTGAGTTTAAAGGAAATTGATTTAGTTGCATTCAGTGCTGGCCCAGGAATTGGAAATGCACTTCGTGTTGGAGCAATAACAGCTAGACAAATTTCTCAAAAAATAAATAGGCCAATAATCGGAGTGAATCACTGCGTTGCGCACATAGAAATTGGAAGAAAACTTTGCTCCGCAACTGATCCAGTAATTCTTTATGCTTCAGGAGCAAATACGCAAGTAATTCGCTATGAAAATGAGTATTACAGAGTATTTGGTGAAACACTTGATAGTGGAATAGGGAATTTTTTGGATGGGTTTGGAAGAGAACTAGGGTTAGGGTTTCCTGCAGGACCAACACTTGATGAAATATATTTTAAAGGAAACCTTGCAAAAGCAGATGCTTTTGTGGGGCGTAGTGAAGCAGTGGCTTCACCACGAGAATTAATTGAACTCCCTTATACAGTAAAAGGAATGGATCTAACTTTCTCGGGATTATTTACTAATGCGGTTAACAAAATTCCTCAAATTGAACAAGGAAAAATAAGAAAAGAGGATTTAGTTTACTCAACACTACATTATGCATTTGCAATGCTAACAGAAGTAACTGAACGTGCACTTGCATACACCCAAAAAAACCAAGTACTACTTGGGGGCGGAGTAGGGTGCTCAAAAGCACTACAACAAATGGTTGGAAAAATGTGCGAAGAACGAGGGGCAAAGTTATTTGTTCCGCCTGAAGAAGTAATGACAGATAATGCTGCGATGATAGCATGGCTAGGATTATTAACTTCCACAAAAGGTGAAAGAAACAAATTTTTTGGAATATTGCCAAAACAAAGAACAGATGATGTAAAAGTAAGTTGGAGAAAATGAAATTTAGATACTAGGAAAGTATATTAACAACCGAAAATACAATATTTGTGGTGATTTAATGGGTCTTGGAAGAGTTGGGAATAGAAGAGTAATGGGTGGAATTGGAACTAAAAAAGTAACAATTGGAACAGGGGTTACAAAAGGGATACCTACACCACAAATAAAAATGACTATTGGTTCAAAGGGAACTATTAGCCCAAAAGCTATAGCTGAAGCAAGAGCTGCACGAGATATGTTACTTGCAGCACAAAAGAAAGCTAAGAATTAAATAACGAGTTTTTCTTATTTTTTTTCTTAAACGCTGGTTTTTTATTCAAGAAAAGCTATATCAAATAGTGAAACAATGATTACAGATGACCGAGTAGAAGCACTCTTAGAGAAATATATTAAAAACAAATCCGTAGTTTCTTTTGGGACGGGCCCCACTAACGAAGCTTTCTTAAAAAAATTAGCACTATACGTTGAATCAAATGGATTAAATATAAGAGTTGTTCCGACTGCCCACACAATGGGAATACTTTGCTCTCAATTAAAATTACCAACTGTTTCATTAAATGATGTTGATATTGATTTAGCATTTGATTTTGTTGACCAAGCAGATGAGGACTTTAATTATATTTCAAACGAAACCACTTCATTAATTAGAGACAAAATGATTGCACAAGATGCAGCAGAACTAGTTGTTATTTGTGATGAAAAAAACTTTGTTCCTCGATTAAATTGTGGAATGTGCGTAGAAGTAAGTTCATTTGCAATAAACAAAACCCTATCCCAAGTAATGAATTTAGGCGAAGCCAAACTAAGGAAAATAGGTGACAAACCCGTGATGAGCGAAACAGGACACTACTTTGTTGACATAAAGTTTGATGAAATATATTCGCTTGAAGACATTGATTACCAAGCAAAACGAATACCAGGAGTACTAGAAACAAGTTTGTTTATGGGATACGCTGACAGAGTAGTACTACACGGAAGCACTCTTACGGTAAAAAGCAGATTGGGAAACCCTGACTTGTGAATGGTGCCCGCATGAAAAGATTGTTAGTGGCCGTGTCCAAAAAAATTGCAGATGAAGTAGAACATTATTGCCAAAAAAGAAAAGTGGCTATGCGAGTCAAAAACCATACTAATGAGATTGTTGGAGGGGTATTGCGCGAAAGAATAAGAAAAAGTAATCTTTCTTCCGCAGAAAAAGAAAAACAAACAGTTGCTCTTGCCCAAAAACTGATGTCAAGAATAATTCTTGACGAAGCAAGAATAACTAATACTAGAATTGATCCAAAAAGAAGAAAAAAAGCGGAAGAAGTTCTTGGAAGAATTTTTACTTGGCTAAGAATAACCGAAAAACACGGAACAAATGTTGAAAATCATCCATTCAAAATTGAATTGAACAGACAATTGGCAGAGGTTTTAGGGGTCAGGGACAGTAGAAGAGTGATTAGGCAATTTAGATGGCTCGCAGAGATTTTGGAAAAACAAGAAAAAGATGCGGCGAAAAAGTGAACTAGGCAAACACTAACTTTAGGCGCACCAAAAGCAAGTATTAAAATCTTTCTAAGAAGGTTTTCTTTAGAAGACAAATTACTTCAGCCACTGTAGATCAGCAGTTAGATCGCCTGACTCATAATCAGGAGGTCGGCGGTGCGATTCCGCCCAGTGGCATAAGTTTAAATAATACTTAATTAAATTGTAAATAAGGTGATTGAGAAATGACTGTGGTTGGTTCAACGAAGATGTTAAAATTGTTACAAAGAGTCCGAGATAAAATAAAAAGAAAGGAACCAAGTCATTCAAGAGGAAAAGCCGTTGTTTCTGGTTATTTAAATCCAACTTTAAAAAAAGGTAGTCAAGGAATTTTAATTCGTACGGGAAGAATAGACGATGCTTATGGTTATGTTCGGACGCTTGCAAGCATTTGTAAAGGAAGACCCGCAATTAAGACACGGGTTCTTAGAGTTTGGGCAGACCTTGAAAAGAAAGGAGTTAAGGGAGCAATTGAAATTGATGCTATGGAACCAGGGTCCAAGCTGGTGTCATTTTCACAGATGAGAGAGTGGCTTAATGATGGGTCAGTAGGCAAATCCAGTACTCAGTTAAATAATGATTTAAAAAGAATGACCCGAAAATAATTGGGGTATTCTTTAATACTTTTCATAAAAGTGTTCTGCTCTGTTTCTGATACGAGTGAGAACAGATGAGTTAGTTTCGCATAGTAGTGCGATTCCGCCCAGCGGCATCATACTTAGTGTGATTCTAACAAACTAAATAAATATGAGAAAAAACTAATACTTTTAACAGAGCAAGAACAGGTAAGGGTTTGTGGGTGATTAAGATGAATTTATTCCAAAACAAAAGAAATTATTTAAACGATTGGTTGAAAAATAACAAATACACAGAAAAAGTATACAAAGAACAAAAAGACGCTTCAATAATAGAACCCACAGTAAATGAACTAAAGAACGCATTAAAACAATACGCGCCTCAAAGTATTTTAGAAATTGGGTGCGGTTGGGGCAGACTAATGAAACCAATAAATAAGGAATTTAATTTAGAGGGGTGCGACATACAAAAAGAATATTTACAGGCCGCAAAAAAAGAAGGACTAAAAGTATATGAACTAGATATTGTAAAATCCGCCCCTCCCAAGAAATATGACTTAGTTTATTGTTATGGGTTATTTATGTATTTCAATGAGAAACAAATACAACAGGCTTTAGAAAATACAATAAAAATAACAAACAAAAAAATAATAATATTTGAATGGGCAGATACGTGCGAAAAAATATTAAAAGCAGTTAATAAAGGACTAATACTAAATAGCAATAAATTAGAACTACACATAATCCTAAATAAAGGATTGGAAGAATGGAAAAAAACAAAAAGAAGTTCAATGTAATAAAAAAAACAATGTTTAAGGGCGAGAGAACAGGGTGGCATCACACCACAAGGCTTTACTTGCCCAGCGGCACTTATCTTTTTAGTGTGATTTTTTTATGTTTTTTCTAGTTTCAATAGTTTTTTATAAGGTTTGAGAGAGTATTACTATTAGTGATGTTTTATGGGTCAAACTGTTACTATGGATTTGTTGTATAAAGAAATTCTGTCTCTAAAAAAAGAAGTTGAGACAGTTAAACGTGTTCTTATTTCTGATGAAAAGGTTTCGGCTAAAGAGCTTGCTGAAATCAAGTTAATCAAAAAAGAAATGCTTTCTGGAAAAGAAAAATCAATGAAAGAGGTGTTTGGTTAATGAAAAGGTGTTGTGTTTGTTTGAAATCAGATTTAGCAACAAAGTCGATAAATCCTTGAAGGATTGTAATGAAAAATTAAAGAGTCGATTAAAAGAGCTTTTTTTTAAACTACAAGAAGCGCCAGTCCCAGCAAAAGAATATGATTTAAAAAAAATTAGTGGTGTAGATGACACTTATAGAATAAGGCTTTCAAGTTACAGAGTAACTTACACAGTGTTTTGGGAAGAAAAAATAATTCGTGTACTGTTTGTTGAATTAAGAGATGGAAGTACATACAAGAATATGTAACTGCCCTAAGTTGGCCCAGTGGTACTTATTTTCAAAACCTCTGTTTTAATTCTTTTTTGTTCATATTATTTGTATGGGTAGGAAAAGAATTACCCCAAAATCACCGGCTAAACCAAAGAAACCAATTAAGGCTCAAATTGAGTTTTTAAGAAAGTACGTGAATAGTAGGGTGTTTAGGGGAAATGTTCGTGTTAGACAACAAAAAGCACTTGGGGCTTGGCCGCCAAAAGAAACCAAATAAAGTGGTTTTTATTTTAAATTAATTCAATTTTTAGTTAGTGTCTATTTTTTAATAGTTTTTCTTTTACTTTTATCATGTCTGATAGCATTTATACAAAAATTAGGTCTGCTATAGGAAAAGTTGCTGATGCAGGAGCGCATTTTAATGCAGCTAGCGCTGCGGAAGGAATCGGAAAATCTTTAGGTTTAAGCGACACAATGATACAATACACTCACGTTGAATTAAGAAACACTATTTATGAACCAGAGTTTAGAAAAGTGCCGCTTGATGAAAGAGTTTTGTTTTTACCCCATTGCTCAAGAAATATTAAAGTGTGTAAAGCAACAACTGATGAAGAAGGGATTCACTGCAAACACTGTGGCGGATGCAACATTGATGAAGCTGTTAAACTTGCTAAAAAAATGGGCTACAAAAAAACGTTTATTGTTCCTGGCGGGAGCATGGTAAAAAAAATACTAGAAAAACACAAACCAAAAGCCGCAATAGGTGTATCTTGTTTTCATGAAGCAGTAATGGCTTTTGAACTCGCAAAAAGCGCAGGGGTTATCCCTCAATCAGTTTTATTATTAAAAGATGGGTGCAAGGATACTTTGATTAATTTGCCTCTCTTAGAAGAAAAACTTGCTTTAGTAGATGAAAGAGTTTTAACTAAAGATGGAAAACTAAAAAACAATTAACAGTTGCTTTAATTAAATAAGTGTTTGGATTTTAAATATCTTCAAATAATTCAATAAATCTTTTTATTTCATCAAAGTCCTTTGCTACAAAAATCGGGTTAAATTTTCTTAATTGGTTCTCTGTAGAAATTCCGCCGAGTTTAGCAATAAACTTTACTCCGAGTCTTTGACACATTAACCCGTCTTGAATAGAGTCTCCTACAAAAATAACTTCTTCTTTTTTCAAGTGCATTTTATTTATTGCTTTAAGTAATGGTTCAATATCTGGTTTTTTGTGTTCCACATCATCACTTGTAATTATAAATTTTAAACAATCTTTGGTTTTTTTATCAAAAACTTCATTTACAAACAAATGTCTTGAACCAGTAATAACTGCTAAAGGATATTTTTTGCACATTTCAACAATGAAAGGTTTTGCATCTTTAAACCAAAGATTTCTCGCTTTACATTTTCTTAACAATTTTACAAAAGTCTTTCTTCTAAACTCAACAAACTTAAATATGTCAAAACTAGTTTTCTTTGAATCCATTAAATAATAGGCTATGTCGCGTGAGTGACACATGGACAATTCCCTTAACTCTTGATGAGATACCTTAAATCCAAATTCTTCAATAGCGGTTTTGTCACTCGCCATGATTAGAGGGATAGAATCAATTAGAGTGCCATCAAGATCCAGTAAAACAGCTTTAATATCCATGTTAGTTCTCGGATAAAGTAAGCCAATAAACAATATAAACCTAATCAAAGAAAGAATTTCTTAAGAAGCCCCGATAGTGCAGGAGCCTTTTGAAAAAAGGTTCGCGAAAAAAAGCCCTATCGGTTCAGGCTGCCCCGATAGTGCAGCGGTCAAGCACAGTGCCTTCTCAGAGCCTTAATACAGGCTCGCGAAAGGGCTATCTTCGCGCTTTAGCGCTCGATAACCCCAAGCGAAAAATGGAATTAGGCATTAACCTGGGTCCGAATCCCAGTCGGGGTACTTTTTTATACTACTTCTAACTTCTTGTTTATTGGGCATAAATGAAAAAAATTGTTTTTGGAATAATTTTGTTAATTGTTTTGCTTTTATTTTTTGGATGCACTACGCAACCATCTAATTCTCAAGAAGCGACTCAGCAACAGTCCATTCAGCAGTCTTCGGTTTCTCAAGGTTGTAAATATAATAATCCTTCTTGTGAATCCGATTATAATTGTGTTAACAATCAGTGTACCTTAAAATTGGGTTGTCAATATAATAATCCAAATTGTAATGCAGGTTCTAATTGTATAAATAATAAATGTGTGCTTACAGTCATCAACTCTGTTGATGCGTGTATCAACCAATCTGCGGGCAGGGGAAAGTTAGATATTTTTGATTCCCATGTTCACATAATGTCCAAAGTTAGCACATCCCAAATAATTTCAGAGATGGATAAGGCGGGTGTGAGTATGTCATTATTGTATCCTATTGATGGGGATGATGATTCGAGTTCGCTTGAAGCTATCTCTAAATATCCTGGTAGATTTATAGCGTTTGTAGATACTCCTGACTCTCCAGAGCCTTCAACTTGGTTAACGCAAGGCCAAGCATTTGTTAGATTTGCTGAGGCACAACTAAAAACAGGAAAATTTTACGGAATAGGAGAAACTAATTTAAGATATTATAGCGGAGACATAATTTCGCCTCCAACTGTTTATGTTCCTGCAGACAATTCAGTGTGGCTTGCGCTAGTGGATTTGTCAGCTAAATACCACGTCCCTATTTCGTTTCACTTCGTGCCTGATGATTCTGCTGCTAATGTCGCGTTTGAAAAAATGTTGAGTCATAACAAAGACGCTATTTTAATTTGGGCGCACCTAGGCTTTAATAACATGCCACTCGATAGTGCGAAACTCAACGACTTTCTCTTAAGATACCCTAATTTGTATTTTGATACCGCGGGGATTCAGAATATGCAAAACCCTTTGCCGCAATCCAATTCTAATTGGGCACTTCTCACAAGTCAATCTGATAAGGGTCAGTTAAAAGAAGAGTGGAGACAGTTCTTCCAAACATGGAACTCTCGTATTTTATTTGGTTCAGATGCAGGCGGGGGTCAAAATGGCCTAGAAAGATGGCTCAACTATTCAAGTAATACAAGTGATGGGGCGCCAGCTGATGCTATTGGGCATTGGATGCGTCTTTTTTCTAATTTAGAATATAGTGCTGCTCGTAACATCTTAAGCGGTAATGCCAGAACACTCTTTTTGAAAGAACAAAAACCACCTTATGATTATTTGATTTCATCAGGTGACGAGTGTCATCACATTTTAGTAAGTTCCGCTTCCTCTGTTTCGGCTCTGGCTTTTAATCAGAGTACAAGCGTAATCACTTTTACAGTTGCTGATTCTAGTGAGACAAATGGGTCTGCAGTCATAACAATACCTGCAATGCTAGCCAAAGGAAACTTCATGGCGTTTGTGGATGGTCAGAGTGTTTCAATCAAAGAAGAGTCTAATTCTACTAATACAATTATAACTGTTGAATATAGCGGCGGGATAAAAACGATTACTCTCAAGGGAAAGAAAATTTAAAGAGTTAGAAACTCGGGTCGGGGTACTTTCTATTCTTTTGCATCTTTCCATAAAATATTGAAGTATTGTTTAAAGCTTTGTGCAACATCTTTGCTTCTTACGCGCATAATTAAAGGGTTTTTTGTTAAGAGAATAATTAAAGTTGTTTGGTTATAAATGTGAATTTCTGCAGGAGTTATTTGGTCAAGAAACCGTACTTCTGCATTTTTTGATTGAAAAAGATTTATTCTACTGCGTTGAGTCTTTACTATTGTGTTGAAAATAATTTTTGTTGTAATGTTATTTTCTATTCTTTTTTTGTTAAATGCTGCAAAAAATAAATCGGCTTTTTTTGTGTCTTCTCCAAGACTTGCCCCAAAAACATAATGTGGGGATTCGTTTGCTTCCAGAATCCTGTCATCAAAAACTGTTTTCATTCCATCCCAACCTGAAAAAACTTCCACATTAACATCGCTTTTGCTTTTACCAAACTTTGATAACAATAGTGGCATCAGTTCTCCAACAACTTTTTTTTCATTAGAAAGTTGTTCTTCTTTTTTGTTTATAAACTCAAGAATTTTTTTTGGGTTTGCTGGTAAAAAGTGTGCTACCCCATTTTTTTTAACTTTTGAAATAAATCCTTTTTCTAATAATTTATCGGCGATTATATAAAGGTTTGAGGATGAAACTTGCGATTTACGCAAAAGAGTGGTTTTAGTGCACTCCCCTAAGTCCAAAAGTGCAGAATAAACTTTTATTTCTCCAACTGTGAGACCTAGGTCTTGCAATTCTGTTAATTCCATATATAACTACTCTTGCGAAAGCTTTAAAGTAGTTCTGTATAAGAGCCCCCATTTATAAAAGCGCGAGAAGAGGAAGCTTCGTTATTGACTAAGCAACTGGAGGAAGTGATTTTATGAAAAAGAGATTATTGATTGGGAGTATTTTAGTAGTCGCTATATTAGTAATTGGATTAGTACTGGTGCAAAACCCAACAGGGGTATTTGTATTTAATCATTCTCCAAGCATGCTTACTCTCCAAAAACCAAAAATAGGCGGGTTGTTTGGACTCACTGGATATGCTGCATTTGCCGGCGAAGCAGGTAAAAATGGATTTTTATTAGCAATAGAAGATTCAAATAATTTTGTAGATTATTCAATTGAAGATACTACTTCCAACGTGGCTAATGCCGTAACTTCAGCAACAAAACTTACCCAAATAGATAAAGTAATTGCGGTAATTGGGCCTGAATGGGTAGAATTTGGCGAAGTAGTAATACCGGTTGCTCAAAAAACAAGCACTGTTTTTATTTCTCCTTGGATGACACTTGAACTAAATTGGGCTAAATCAAAAGATTATATTTCAATGACACCAAGCGATAGAGGGATGCAAAAAAAGATGCTTGAACTTATACAAAGTAAGGGTTACTCAACAATTGATGTTGTGTATGAAGACAATTCTTTTGCAATAGCAACTAATGATACATTCAAAGAAGAATTGCAAAAAACAAACTTGAAGTTAATTAATGAAATAAAAACAACTCCTAATCAAAAAGATTTTCGTACAGAAATTACTAGATTAAAAAATTCAAGTGCAGATTGTGTATTTGTTGTGTTAGCTGCAGATTCAGAACAAGCTGACTTTGATAAACAACTTAAAGAACTTGGGTACACTAAATCAGTTTTCATTACTTTTGCACGTGCGGAAAGCGATGCTTTCTTGGAGTCTACTGGAGAAGCGAGTAATGGAGTTTATTATTATACAAAAAAAGAATCTGCGCGAGCAGGCGAATTCAACCAGAAATATTTAGCTCGTTTCGGAAAAGAGCCAACTGCATTATCTGCAGCAACAGCATTTGATGCAACAACTTTAGTAATTGAAGCAATAAAAAATGGTGCTACTAGCTCAAGTGAAATTAGAGAATATTTAATAAATAAGAAAAATTACGAAGGATACTCTGGAACAATTATATTCAATTCAAGTGGACAAAGAGAGACAGCAAATGATGCAGTAATCAAAATGATTAGTGGAAAAAACTCTACTGTTGTGTATGAATAAAATAATTGGATTAAATGAAATTGAGTTTGGGCGGTTAATATTTCTAATTTGAAATATTTATCTTCCAAACAAGTATCCTATTCGTGTTATGTCAAATGCATTTGAGAATTTCTCGCTCTCGGATTTTAAATCAGCTATTTGCGCATCAAGCATATCGAGGACATCTTTATCATCAGCATTTTGTTTTGAGGCAAGTCTATCTCTTGCAATTATTAGTTTATCAGTTCTTTCTTTAAGTTTTTGAGCGTAATTTCCATCACCAAACAAGTAACTCACAATATTCAAACTTTTCTGGTCAGCAATGTTTTTCTCTGAAGTATCACTTAATTGACTTGCGAGAGCAGGATCTGCTTGATTAAATTCTGCGGCAAGAGTTAGGAGTTTATTATTTTTTGTTGTATCCTTACTAATAAATCTTAAACACATATTGTTTACAATCATTGTAGCAATTGTCTCTGGGCTATTCTGCATTTCATTGCAAGTCGCTACTGCTTGTCTTTTTGATTCACAGTCAAGTGCTGCATCAGCCAAGCACTTTGCGGACTCTAAATTATATCTACTTATTTCATTAAGAGTATTAGTTGATTCTTGTTTACATCTATATTCATTTCTTTGTTTATCCAAAGTCAAATTAGATTCCATATTGCCCATGTACTCTGCAACTATTTCATCGTCAGTTAAAGTGCATAATTGTTGTGGAGACATTCCTGAACCGGGGCCTCTTGATTGATTTGGTTGATTAGGATTCATTTGACCAGCTGCTGAATTTGGGTCTTGGTTGTTTTGGTTTGGAGTACAATCCTTTGGACAGTTTTGTTGATTTTCACCTAGGTCTGGTTCACACATTCCATTACCACAAACAGCTTGAGTGCCCTCAAACATTATTCCAAAAAGACCTGATATTGATTTATTTATTGCTGTAGCTACTATAGTTTGAACTGTTGGAGTTTCTCCACCACCTTCTGTTGCAGGAGTAGTACTGGGAGCAGCAGATTCACTTTGAGTGGGAGTAGCTTCTGTTGTTGGTTGTGGGGGTGTAGTTGTTTCTGTTGTTGGGTTAGTGTCTGTTGTTGTAGTTACTGTTTGTTCAGTAGTTGAGGGAGTTTGATTTTGTTGTTGTGGGGTTTGTTGCCCTTGTGGATTATTTGTTTGGGGACAAACCCAATTTCCGTTTTCACAAAAAGGGGCTGGACCCGCATCACAATTTGGGGCTTGCGAATTACAAACATTTTGTTCAGGGCCAATTGGTTGTTGTCCTTGAGGGGGATTTTGATTTTGTTGTTGTGGGTTTTGTTGCTGCATAGGGTTTTGCATTTGTTGAGGATTTTGATTTTGTTGAACTACTCTACCTTGTTGTTGTCCGGGTTGATTAGGGCCTGTGCCTGGAGCGTATTGTTGAGTTGGAAAATTAAACGTAGGTAATTGCATATTTTGTCCTTGATTAGAATTCTTTTTGTATTCCTCACAACTAGCTCTGAATTTTGGAATTTGATCTTGAATACTTTTCTTTGTAGCGGTAACCATTTCGGCTCTAGTTGCTAAATCAGAACTTGCTTGCTCAATACAAACTTTAATTATCAAATCTTGAGTAATGTCCTGTGCTTTCATTGTATCTGGGTTATAACCAAGCTTTTTCATAGTAGATTTTGTTTGAGGGGGAAGTGGAAGATTTCCTGAGCGCATTGTTGTACAAAACAATTCGGGATCACAAGCGGTTACTTCGGCACTAAATCTCTGACAAATATTAGATGCTTCTGTTGAATTCTGAACAACTCCTGTAATTTCTTTTATTAAATCATCTTTGTTTGCCTTACATCCTTCTGAAAAGTGGGTAGTGTTTAATGAAATCCAATTGTATGCAGTAGTCATTCCTTCAACCATTTTTTGTTGAGCAACATACTCTGGATCAGCACTACTGCTTGAAGGCATACCAAAATTAGATTGAGGTTGCATCATTCCGTCTTGGGGCGAATTATTTTGTTGATTATTATTTGATTGTTGGTTTTGATTATTGTAAGGCTGTGATTTTTGATTGTTATTGAATTGTTGGGGTTGTTGAGGTTGGGTATTGTATTGTTGTGGGTTATTTTGTGGTTGATTATTAAAAATTTGTTCGGGTTGAGAATTATTTTGGGTAGTTTGGGTATTTGTTGGTTGTGAAAAAGAATTATCATCAGCGAATGCAAAAAAAGAAAGAATTAAAATAAAAATAAGAATTAGCAAGATTTTAGTTTGTTTCATTTTCAAGATGAGTCTTAAGTAGTATTTAACGTTTTTGTTTGGGCGGCTTGTTTGTTTAAATTTTATTTGAGAAGGTTTGAAATTTTTTTGTTTAATTAATGAACTTTAATTTGATTAAGAACAACAATTTATGTGCAAAAAGCATATTTACAAAATACTCGTTGGTTGACGAAAAAGAAACAATGTTCAAGAAAATAAAAAGATTTAAATATAAGTATCCCTCAAGGGGTTAGTACAAGTTTAGTTTGGGTTTTTGTGATAAAAATGTTTTTTAGGAATGAAATTTGCATAATTGTTTTGGTTCTAATTTTTTCGGGAATAAATTTTGCTGCAAGCGTTCAAGTTGATATTAATGGTTTGTATTACGTGGGCGGAGGGGTAACTGTTTCTGGGGCAATTTCTCCTGCAGATGACGATGATTTGAATATTGTTTTAATTAATGCGCGAAATGGAACAATAACAGATCAAAACAGGATAACTGCTGATGTGAATGGAAATTATTCAATAACATTTAATGGACTTGCCGCTGCTGATTATAATGGAATTGTAAGAGATATTAATTTAGCTGTGACCAATAACTTTTATTTTACAATTACAAACTATGCGAGTATTGATGTGAACTTTGTAGGGAATAAGCCTCCATTAAATGTAGGACAAACACTTGTTGCTAATTTTATTTTAAGAGATTATAATGGGGATGTTGTAACTGATGATTATAATATCGCTTTAAAATTAGTTGATTCTAATGGAACCATTATAAAAGATCAAAATAATTATGTTCCAAAATCTTCGTTAGGAAACAGTACAGTTGATTATAATTTTGGGGTGCTTTCAAGTCCCGGCATTTATACTATTATTGTTGATAATGGCGTAACAGCGTTTAATGTTCCTGTAATAGCATACAATTTATTTGTAAATTCATTTAATTCAAGTTCTGGAGAATCTCAAAAAAGATTTGCTTCGGGGCAAGATGCAAACATCAAAGTATTTTTGAGTTATACAAACGGAACACCAATAACAAATGGGTCTGTGACAGGGACAATCATGGTTCCGAATAGCCCTTCCCCAACAGCAATAACATTTACTCAAACAGGAGGATATTTTGCATCAAATACTGGGGTTTTGAGTGTTTTGGGAGATTATATTATTAGAGTTAATTCAAGTGCTTTGGGTTATTCTCAAACACAAGAACTGAAAATTTCGGTGCAAGGGTATGAACTAGCACTTCAACCAAAAAAGAATTCGAATGCAGGTAAGAAAGAAAGGATGAAAGGGGCTTATGGTTCTGCACTGCCCGCGTTACTTGAATTACGCGTAATTGATTTGAACTCTGCTACTGAACTTAACGGACTTGATTTGAATAATGCGTGTAATAAGAGCAAATTAAGTTTAATGGTTTACAAATCCGGTTCGACTGCAGGAACAAGTGTTTTATTTGACCTAAACAATGTGCCAGATGCTACCTGCGATTTGAACTTTACTACTCCGAGCACAATTGGGGATTATTATTACAAAATAAGTGGAACCGATCTTAATGTGAAAAATACGTCCCAGAGTTTAAGTGCGTCTTCAGGATTAAAAGTTCAAAACCAAATGATTTTCTTTGATTCTGTTGAACCTAGGGGATACTTGCAGGATCCAAATAATGCCTGGAAATTTACTTTTTTCGAGGATGAAAATGTCGGATTCAAGATTAATGTAATTGATTTGAATACACAAGTAAATTCAAATATTCTAAGGGTAACAAAAGCAAGCGTAATGCAAAATAATCAAAAAGTTGAAATAACTGACCCCTCATATTTTGATTTCAATGCTGAAAGTCAAGTATTAAATTTAATCGGAACTGCACTTACTGATAATAATATTCTGGCCGGATTTGTTCCAATAGAATTCACTGTTGATGTTAACACTGGCAATGCTGTACTTGATGCAAATGGAGTTATAGGATTTGGTGCATTCAAATACAAGAAAATGAGTATTGCTAGTACTCCTGCGGACGAAAATGGTAATTCAAAGTCCAATATGTTTGGTCCGCCAGTATTCCATTCAAATGATGAAGGAGTTTACCTTTCAGTAGCTGTAACTAATGCAGGGGGAACAGCAATAAAATATGCTAATGTTGAGCTTTATTCTCTACGAAATGTTGATGATTGGAATGATATTGCTGTGGCTCCGATAAATGCTTTAAGTGATAATAATAATTTAATAACAAACAGCAGCGGAGTGGCACTGCTTTCGCTGGGCATGCGCGCTTCAGGAATTTATGTGGGGCAAGTAAAAGTTACTAATGGAAGCACAGTTGATTATGGAGATTTCTTTTTAATGGTAAAAAGTTATATGGTGTTCACACAACCGATTGTCCAAGAAGAAACACCTGAAGGAACTGTGTGCCAGTACTTAGATAGTGTTGGGTCAGCAAGCGATTTTAATTTAGTTGTAATGGCAATGAATCCGGCAACACAAATGCCCATCCAAACATATGTTCCGGATGAAAATAATACTAAAGTATACTTAATGAGCATGGGGGAAGAATTCAAACAACCAACAGAATATGCTGCAACTTTGGGCGTAAGAGATATTAATTGTTTAGGGATGATGGGGCCTCCTGGGCAAGTACAAACACTAAAGGCACTTACTGTAAGTCCGCCTGATGAAGGATGGATATCTGGAAATTATAGGGTTCTAATAAAAGGAAGCGATTCAATATTGGGGGCAGAAAGCGGAGACGGATTTTTTAGAGTACAACCATTCAGATTCAGTGTAATTCCTTTAGCAGCACCAGGGCCTGGTGGAGACAAAATGCTAAAAGCTACTCCTGGAGCAAACTTTGATTTTAATATTTCTTCCGATAGTAATGTTACACTCCGAGCAATTCTTGTTGATGATAAAACACAACAAGATATTAATTCAAATATTAATTTTGTTGGAGGGAATACAGTTACTGCTAATGAACTTACGACTGTATCAGTAAAAATTCCCTCAGATATTCCTCTTGCAGAATATCCTTTAATTATTTTCGCGGAAGATGCCAGTGGGAACCAAGCTGAACAAGATCTTTTTTTGAGCATGAGTTTGTTTGGTTTATCTGTTCCAAACAATCTTGGAATGCAAAACCTTAGATACCAAACAACAAACACTGGTGCATATGATACAAATATTTTGGATGATGCAACAAATGGAAATCTTAGCCCTTGGAGTAATCATTATTGTGATGGAAATGTAACTGTTGGTAATATTAGTTACAATCGGTGGGTAATGGCAGGAACAGAGTGGGCACAAAATGATTTTAATCATTTAATTTTAGTGAACACTGTGGATCAAAACCTGTGGGTAGATTATGATAATGATTGTAATTTCCTAGATGATGCGGATAATAACAGGCATGTTGGGGATACTAATGTTGGGCTTATGATTGATGGTAACGCAATGCTTGTAACTGATATTACTTCAATGTCATTAACTTACATGAAAAATCAGTTTGATTTTAATAATTCAAGTAAGATGCAAGGAACATTTATCGGACAATATCCGGTAGATGAAAATATTGGGGTGCCAATAATAATAAAGAATTTAAGTGGACTTCCTTTAGCTGATGTCAATGTTACAATAAATCGTGCAATGCTCTTACCTTCGTTCGGAATGGGGATGCCTACAGAAATTTCTTCAAACCTATGGAGTACAACACAAGGGACAACAGATAGTAGCGGCTTTGCAAGAATTGTTCTAAATGTAACAAGCCCCGGAACATATATGCTTGAAATAAAAGCAACAAGTTTGGCTGGTTCACAAATATTCAAGCCATGGGAAGGAATGGTTTTAGAAACAAAGAAATACCAAAGCGAAATGTTTTTGATAAATCAAACAGGGAATATTGCAATTAATTTTGACCGCGAACTGGCAGGAAGCGGAATATATATTGAAGATGAAGCGGGGGGACCAGGGGATAACGGGGGAGGATTAAATCCAACTTATTATGATTCAAATTATGGATTATTTGATGAAAATTCAAATAATTTTGATTTAGATAAAGACGGAGCAAAGGATAAAAACTTTTATTTCATAAAAATGACTGATGCGTTCCATGCAGCTAATCCTGGGCAGGACGCAAACATTTTGGTTGATGATGATACAAATTTCTGTGACATATTATACAGAGGGCCTGATTCAAATGTTGATAATTGTGATGGAAACCATGTAGCCGAAGTTGGATTAAACGAGGGTTGGTTTGATAATTCAAGCGGATTATTCCTGTGCCCCTATAGTAATGCACAAGGCTCAATGCAAAATACTGCTTGCGGAAACAGAGAAGCAATTTATGCAGTTTCTGAAAATGATTCAAACGTAACAGACAATAATGCAATAATGATTAATAGAACTAATTGGAGAGCACTAGATAATAGCGGAAACAATTGGGGATTATGGATGATAAAAGACGGAACAAACAATGCTGTTGACGCAAACACTATTACTTGGACTGCGATTAAGAATCTTGAAGGGGTAAGATTGAATTCTAATGGGACAATGAGTGCAAAACTCTTCAGAACAAATGCAAGACCCTCACAAAATCAGCAAACAATAATGATTCCTCTTTCTGGTTCATACACTGGAACAATAATTGGCGGAGTGGGAAGAATTAACTTCGGCAATCTCGCTGATTCAAATTATTCAATTGCAATTGATGTAAATATTAATAATGCACTACAAACACAATACGAAAATTTTGAAGTAAGAACAAATTAGGGGTTGACTTAAATGAAAGGGATAAAATTTGCAGTACTACTAATGATTTTGCTTACTTTTATTGGATTTGTAAATTCTGCAAGCCTATCTTTATCGCTTAATTCACTTGGGGCGGTTTCAGAAGGAGAAACTACTACAATAACCGCAACAGTAACTGCGGTAGGGGATAGTGTAAGCAACGTTTCCCTACAACTAGGCGCATTACCTACTGGAACAAGTACCTCAGATTCTTTAACCCAATCAGTTGGGACATTAAGTTCAGGACAAAGCTCTTCTAAAAGCTGGACTGTTAGAGGGGATATTGCTGGAAATTATACATTTAACATAACTGCTTCCGGCACAAGTGTTAGCGATGTATTCCAAAATGCTTCCCTTGTTGTAAACACTGCTGCATATGTTGATGTTACAAACAAAACCTGCAGTGATTCAACACTAATAGTAGGCGAAACGGTTACAATGAATTTTATTACAAAAAATACTGGTGGAAGTTCTGCAACCGTATCAATAAATATGAGTGGGTACTCAAGCAATTTTACTTTAAGTTCAGGAAGCGCTTCTTCTAGTTTTGATTTGACTGCGGGGTCACAAAGCAGTAAATCCTATGTTTTTACCGCAACAACTGCAGGGACAGCAACAATAAATGCGGCAATTACTTCAACAAAAAATGATCCAACTGACCAAACATGTTTGGTAACAATAACTGCTTCTACAGCATCAACTGATACAGGAAGTACAACTACAACAAATATTTGTTCATCAAATTCAACTTGCAATGATAACAATCCGTGTACTACTGATTCTTGTGTGAATACAACTTGTGTTCATGCAGATGTGACAAATGGCACTTCTTGTGGAACAGAAAAAACATGCCAAAGCGGAGTATGTACCACAATAATTCCTACTACACAAACACAAAATCCTGTAGGTACAAATAATATTAACACAACTGATACAAACACACTAACAGAACAAACCACTAAAGGAACCGATAAAAATACTTTGAATTCGGGGGTTAATCAACCGTCTGCACAGTCCCCAATCGATTTGGGTTTTATTGCAGGAATAATAGTTGTTTTAGCAATAATTGGTGGGGCAGCATACTTTATTTTTGTAAGAAAGCCCGGGCTATAAAAATTATTTAAAAAAAGCAAAGACTATAAAGCATTTTCTTTTCCTACTTTAGTGATACTTATGGAAAAAAATATTAAAAAAATTGTTAAAGAAAGTTATGCTAATGCAGCAAAATTGAGTGGGTGTTCTTGTCACTCTACTAAGGATGAACAAGAAAAAATTGCTAAAACAATCGGTTACTCTCAGCAAGAATTGAATAATGTTCCTGAAGCAAATCTTGGACTTGGATGCGGAAACCCTACTGCACTTGGCGAGATAAACAAAGGGATGACAGTTTTAGATTTGGGTTCTGGGGCAGGACTTGATTGTTTCTTAGCAGCAAAAAAAGTTGGCGAAGATGGAAAAGTAATTGGGGTAGACATGACTATTGAAATGATTAAACTTGCAAAAGCTAATGCAAAAAAATACGGGTTCAAAAATGTGGAATTCCGCTTAGGCGATATTGAATCTTTGCCAGTTGATTCAGATTCAATTGATGTAATTATTAGTAATTGTGTAATTAATCTTGCTCCAGATAAATCAAAAGTATTCAAAGAAGCTTACCGTGTACTCAAAAAAGGCGGAAGAATGCTTTTGTCAGATATTGTTTTGTTAAAAGAATTATCTCTTTGGCAACGCGAAGACAAAGAACTAATTGCAGGATGCGTAGGCGGAGCGCTTCTTCGAGAAAAATACTTAAAAATTGTTGAAAATGCAGGGTTTAAGGTAACAATACTTGACGAAGACATGCAAATAAGTAAAAGACAATACAACGGAATTCCTCTTGAAAGCCTAAAAATATCCGCGCAAAAGTAAAATGTATTTTTGGGATAAGTCAGAGTACTTTTATTAATCTAATACTGCTAAATCTGTTAAGTGAACAAAATGAAAAAACATATTTCAAAGCCAAGTGTTGAAACAAAAAAAGAGTCTTTTGTTCAAAAACTTAGGGGCTTTGCAAAAGCAAAACCTTATTTTGTCTTGGGTTTAATTATTGCAATAATTGCAATTTTAATTTTTTCCGCACAATACTTTACTGCGCCGCAAGCAACACTATCGGATAAAGCAATTTTTGCAAAACAAATTTATTTAGATAATAACTCAGTGCTTGGGGAATTTAGATTAAATTTAGAAGAAGAAATGAAGAATCCTCCGGTGACTACTCTTGATGATGATTACTTATATTCAATAAAATCCGACCTTGACTGGCTAACAAGCAAGAATGAATCAATATTTAACTCAAAACCAAATAGCGGGGTTTACATAAAAGAAATTGCTTTCTCTTTAGCATTGCAAAAAATAATTGAACTTAATTCAACTTTTTCAATTGACTTAGGCGAAGCGGATTATCAAACAGAAATAAATTTAGCGAAGAATACTGACATTAACACGCCTGTATTGCTCACTTTGCTTGAAATGGGGCAATACTTTGATAATGATGCTGAACGAGAGCTTTACTCGAACTCATTAAAATCAATTTTTGATGAATATATTTCACTAAAAAGAATATTAATTTCTAATTCTGATTCAATGGAAAGAAAGTATGTTGAATCAAAAAAACTAATTCTTTTATCACAGAGTTATGACGAAAATTTAGCTTAATATTTATTCTTTTTTTGGCATCATTTGAGTTAATTCTTCTAAAGTTATTTCTCCAAGAGGTTTATCTTGCAAAAATAAAAGTCCTTTTTGTGGGGGAGTTCGCCATAGCTTTGTGAAAGTTTTATCATTAACCGCCTTAAAATAATCCTGAACCTTAGCATAATAAATTTTTGATTCTAAAGCAAGGTCTTTGAAAGTTTTTCGGAAAAGTTCGCAAAAAGGGTATTGTTCTCTATACCCTGCAACTGCAATAAAAGGAAATAATTTACAAGGCGCTGGACGTGATTCATAAATTTCGCAAGAGTTAGATGCGTCAAGAAAAAGACAAGCATTTCTTTTCTCGTGAGTTGTTTTTTCTTTTGAAAAATTAAAAACAGTTTTTTCTTCTCTTTTTATGACAACTTGTGGAACAATAAAAAAACTTTCCTGCATTAACGGAAACTCTTTTTCAATTAAAGTGTAAATTCTCTCAGGCAAAAAAGTACTTGGAAAAGTTAAAACCCCCGGAGTAGTTTTTGGAAAAAGTTTTACGTGCAAAACACAATTATTTTCTAAAAAATCTTTTCTTGAAACGGATAATAATTTTGCTATTTTAGTTGCTTCTTCTGGTAAAACAGTAATCCAATATCTTTTACAACACTCTCCGCAAGCAAGACAAAGCGCGGATTCCTCTTTTTTTGAGAGTTTTTGGCCCAAATTCATTTTAGGATTGTTATGGGAAGGCTTTAAAAGTTTATTAAACCCCTTTTACTTATAGTTGGCAGAATGCCTCTGTGGCTCAGTTGGTAGAGCGCCGGTTTTGTACTCCATTATTTGGACAAATTAACCGATGGTCGTGGGTCCGAATCCCACCAGAGGCTTAGTTCCTGCTATTTATACGTGCCTCCAAAAAGAGGCTAAGTGTAAGTGGCGGATATGGCTTTCAAGGAAAGCTCTACTTCTGCTATTTATTTGTGGTTTACAAAAATTGTAAACTTTGCCCATTAATACCAGTTCAACACAGTGTTGATAGGTTGTAATAATGGAAAATAATTTTGACATACATGATCATGCAAAAACCATTGCGGCGTATTGTGCGAAAATTCCCACTTCAGAGTTTATTTGTGAAGCCAGTAAGCCAGTCTTGCTTGACTATCACAGAGCCAACGTTATGGACGGTCTCGCGCTTCCAACCCAACTCAAGCATTTACAGGCGATGTATCATTTGGCTAAACAATTGAAAGAGAAACCATTGCTTAGTCTTGAGAAGAAAGACATTGAGGAACTGGTTTTTCAAATTCGAAGTAGCCCAAAGTCATTATCTACTAAACAAAAATACCTTATTTGTATGAAAAAGTTCTACAAATGGGCTAATGGGGGTACATATCCCGAAAAAATAGCTTGGGTTCATGTAAAGAAAAGTATAAGCGACCAAAAACTTCCAGAAGATTTACTTACGCTTGAAGAAGTAAAACGAATGTTAAATGTGTGTGAAAATGATAGAGATCGTTGTTTCATTAGCTTGCTAAATGAATTGGGTTGCAGAATAGGCGAGATACTCCCAATTAAAGTAAAACATTTTGTTCAAGATGGACAATTAGCCCATATCACCATGCAAAAATCCAAAACCAAACCCCGAAGTCTGATAGTGATAGATTCTGTGCAATATGTGGGACGTTGGTTAAATAAACATCCAACTAAAGATCCTGAAGATTCTCTTTTTGTTGGAATTGGGGCAAAAAATAAAGGTAAACGTTGGAGTTACTCTGCTGCAGTAATGGCATTAAGGAAAATTGCCAAGCGTGCTAACGTAAAGAAAGGTGTTAACCCACATAATTTTCGACATAGCACAGCAACAAGGTATGCTCAGAGAATGCTCGACGCGCAATTAAACTCTTGGTTTGGTTGGGTGCAAGGTTCTTCTGTTTCCAGAACGTATGTTCATCTTGCTGGAGGAGACTCAGATAATGTTGCATTAGAAATGAGGGGAATGAAAAAACGCGAAGACAACAAACTAACCATGGGCCAATTAGACTGCAAATACTGCGGTACTGTAAATCCGGGCAACCTTGATTTTTGTGAAAAGTGTGGTTCAGCAATAACTGTAATTGGCGGCCTAAAAAAAGACTCTGAAGCCGAATTATTCAGAAAAGAGATGGAAGCAAGACAAAAAGTACTTGAAGAATATTTAAAATATCAAAATGAACGAATGCAAAAACTTGAAGATGCACTAAAAGAAACTGAAAAATTAAAAATACAAAATAAATAGTTCTATTGGGCAATATTTTCTAACTCGGCTGATTCAAAAGCAGTTTGCTTGGAAAGGTAATCATAAACAGAAATTTGAATTGTGTACTTTCCTATCACTTCAGCAGTATAATAAAATCCGTGTACTACAAATTCTTCGCTTGTGCCTGTTTTCTCGCCGGCATCAAAATTAGCCCAATATTGGGTGTTGTTTTTATCAAATATTTTTTCATTAATGCGAATATCATACTTTGAGTTGTGCAATACCCTATATATTTTGTAAGTAACGGTTCTTGTTTCTCCGAGTTTAAACGGAGTTGCAAGTATTGATTTATCAATTTCTATTCTTGGACTGCCTTCACAAGAACAACTGCATTGTGCTACCAAGTATTGCCCACTTGAGCTATCCCCCAATATACTTTGGTATTTTCCGCCATTTTCTTTGCATAAATTAGCACAAGCAACTTTTGCTTTGGATTCAGTTTCATAAAAAACTTCGCTAGGTTGCGTAGTATACACGCCTTTTTCTCCGCAAGATGGGGCAGAGTCTAATGTGCTAATATCGACTTGTTGGTCAGTTTGGTGTAAACCAGTATTGGGGATTGATTTTGTTCCTGCAGTAGCTCCAACAATAAAGAATGCAATGATAATAATTGCGGCTACAAGCATTATTGCGGTCACAATCTTATTTTGTTCCATATTTGGATTAGCTCTGGATAAGGTGAGTTCTTTCTTTATGCAAAATCACTAAGTAACTTAGGCAATTTCTCTTTAAAAAACTTGTTACGCTGGTGTTACGCTTGCTTTAATTTAGCCTTAAAACCATTATAGTGATGAAAGATTACAATGTAATTGCCTCATTACGACGAAGCAAAATTAAGCCTCATTTGCTTGAGCTTCTCAGTGAACCAAAAACTGTAACTGATTTAAAAAAACTCACAACCTTGCACCGTGAAAGCATCAGTAGAGCACTAATTGATTTGGAAAAACAAGGTCTGGTAAAATGTCTAAATCCAGAACAACCAAACTTTAGGTATTACAGTTTAACAAAAAAAGGGAAAGCGTTGGATAAAGCTATTTGTTTGAAGCCGCGTGTAAGTTAATAGTGCTAGTACTAAAAGTCAAAAAACCACTTAATTTAACCTTTTTGTATAGTTCAATGAATATGGGACTCATAAATAAGGACTTAAGTTTTTTTGATAAATTGGGGTTTAGAGCCGAATCAATTAATGTGAAAAAAAATGTAAAAAAAGAATTTGGATTATCTGTCTTCTTTTTTGTTTCATCAATATTTCTTTCAGTCTTGCTTTATTTGTCAGCTGTTAACTTAGAATTCTTTTTTAATCATAATCAGGAGGTAATAAAATTCATTCCTCAAGACCTTGTGCAGGGTTTCTTAATATTTTTTATACTATTTTTTTTGGCACTCACTCTTTATTTGGTTATATTGGCTATAGTAATTTGGTTACACGAAATTATTTTTTTGGGTATACTGGGTTTGGGCCGCATACTATTGTATACATATAAAAAGGACTTTGTTAAGGATAATGCTACTATTAAAAAAATCAAGCCAAAAATTGTTTCCTTAGTTCCAAAGTGGGACCTTACAAAAACTAAATTCCATAGGTTTCTTAATGACTTTAGGAATTTTACAAATTTTGAGCTTGTGTTGGGTGTAACATTTTTTGTTTTTGCTATTTTATTATTTCTTTTTGATATAAAAATCGCGTTAATGGCGTTTTTCATGACATTTTCAATACGGACAATTTTGGTAACTCAAATGTTTAAAAAAACAAGAATCAATAATTTTACATGTTTTTTTGTAACATTTGCGATTATTTCTTTTTTAGTGGTTTCAATTGTTTTAGCCGAGATTGCATTAATGCTATTTTTAACTTCAATTTCATTTGATTTAATTTGTTTATTTTTGGAGAAAAGACAAAAAGAACTCCTGACTTTTTATTTATCTAAATTAGAACAGATTGATTTAAACCAACCTGATGAACGGAAATTACTCACACCAATTTTAATTGAGATTGAGAGGTATGTTCACTTTAATTTTTCAATTGATAGAACCATAGGGAGTTTGGGTTTATCCTCGCCTCGTGTAGATAAAAAAATAATTCATACTTGGGAAAATAAACTTTACTCTCTTCCTCCAGACGTAGCAATGGTACAACTTCATAAAATAGCGTTATTGAAACAGGACTTGGATATTGAACCGTATGCCTTTTATCAAAAAATGATTGGGGTTTCGGTTGAGCTAGAAAAAATTGCAAAAGACAATGAATTTTATATTAATCTAAAAAAAAGATATTATGAGTCAAATTTTAAGAAAGTTTTGGATTTTGTTGTTACCAATGGAATAAAAGAATTGTTTAAAATAATAATTTCTGCATTGGGGGGTATTGGATTAATTGCTTTGTTTTTGATACTTACTGGACACACGGTGGATATTTCAACTATCTTTGCCGCATGGGCTAATATAACTACTATAACTAACGGGTGACGAGTTTACTTGCCGGTAGTAATTACAAAAAGTTTAATTATTTTGTGTATTTGTTTTGCTAACGTAAGATTTCTTCTATTTGGGCCTCTGATACCCGTTTTAAAAGATTGTGTGACATAAACCATTTATGGACAAAACTGTTATTGTTGCAGTAGTGTTTTTTAGTCTAATAATCACTTTTTCTGGATGTGTACAACAAAGTGATTCTAATTCGCAAGCGCAATTAAACACTTCTGCGAATGAGTTACTGGGGGCAAGTCCAAGTTCTTTAATAGCTACTCAACCGCTTGTTTGTCCTTATGACTGCTGTGTTGGTACTGATTATGTAAATAAAAGTTGTAGTGTGAATTATGTGTGTGAACAAAATAAATGTAATCCTGTATGCAAAGAGGTTACATATTTTGAAAATGTGCCTAAACAAATATCGGTGCCATACCAAGATACTGTGTGTGTGGATATTCCTTACCAAGAACCATACCAAGAACAGGAATGTCATTTGGAAAATGTGATATATTCTACAACAACCCCGGTTGTAAATGATTATTGGACATTAGCCAGTGGTTGTGTAACGGAGTATTACTTAAATCTTACAAACACTGACAACCAAGTGGGAGTGTTTCAAGCAAAATTTGATTTAAAACTTCAAGATGGTACTATTCAACAAAAAACAAGTTCAAATAGTGTTTTTCCTGGAACAACAACTAAGTTTAGCGTGTCTTATGATCGGTCTTGTTTTAGTCAAATTCCTACACTAAACTCTTTTTCAGTTACGCCTTCTCAGAAAAATGTTTGTGTTATGGTTACCAAGTATAGGTCGTTGACAAGGCAAGAGTGCCATATGGAAACTAAATACCGTGATGAAACAACTTATGAAAGTGTTCAGAAAACAAAAACTGTTTGTGGTAATGAACTTAATGCATGCTCACAAATGACTTGTAACGATAACCAAGAATGTACAATTGATTCCTGTTCAGATAGTGTTTGTCAGTATTCAGCAAAACCAAATGGTGAAACCTGTTCCGATGGATTATGCTCTAATGGAATTTGTATATTAAACAAGACAAGCGCGGTTGTACAAACTTGTAATGAAGTTGAATGTTCAATTAAATCAACTTTTGTTTGCCAAGGAACTACCAAATTGATTAACAAATTTTCATGCCAAAATAATCTGTGCGTGAGTAGCAATTCGCAGGAAGCTAATAGTATAAGCTGTGGATACGTCGCAGGTGTTCCAATACCGGCGGTGTCAATTAAAGATAAAGTTCAGGACTTATTTAATCGGTTTACTGAGTTTAAATTACTTCAAAATGGGGCAGTGGTAAATTTATATTTGATTGATGAAACAATCGATTTTTCAATCATGAAAAATTCTTCAGGTGTAACGGTTACTGAAAGTGATGTGGGGGATATAACAATGTCGCTGGACGACCATGTTTTTAACCTTCTTTATAGTGCATCAAATATTTGTTCCAAAGCAAAAGAACTAAGGACTCAAGGGTTAATTTCAGAATACAATTTTATTCAAAACAAATCACAAACTGACTTAGTTGCTGCGGGCTACAATAACCTTATAAGTTGTTTTAGTTGAAAACTATACTATGAAAGCAATTAAAATTCTGATTTTAGTAATATTAATGGTCTTTTTTTTATTTGGGTGTACAACACAGCCAAAAACTGAAGCAGCTTTGGGAGCTTCAGCAACAGCAAAAACAATTGTTCCTGATTTAGACGGA
The DNA here is from genome assembly GCA_041664905.1 of archaeon. GTDB lineage: Archaea > Iainarchaeota > Iainarchaeia > Iainarchaeales > JAAZKV01 > JAAZKV01. Next base: position 52,170 of record JBAYJX010000004.1, read on the forward strand.
TACAATGCAGATAAAGAAATTCTTGGAAATCAAGGAGCTTTTGCTGCAGGAAAATTGTCGGCAGGGATAGCTGCAGTTGGTGGGGTTACTGTTCCTATGGCTGCCGCGATAGATAATCGCGTTCAAGTTTTTATTAAGTGTGCAAATGATGTTGGGGCCGGAAGTATAACTGGGTACACTAGCAAATCTAATGGAGCTGATTTTGCAGTATTAGCTATTGGTGAAGATGACGCAAGCAAAATCTTTAAGTGCATAGTTAAAACTGGAACTCAATTATTTTCAATTGCTGGTCCAACAACATATGGTGTTTACGGTGCAGCATATAGCGTAAAAAATACTGACACTGGAAGAAGTTTTTATTTGACTTTTGTTGCTTCTAATGATAAAACAGCAAGTGCTCTTTGTGGTAAAATACCAAACTGTGACAATAGCAAGTTATTTACTGTTGCGGTGTACACTGCTGAATAATTTTTTATCCCAAGTTCAGCAAATGCTATCACTAAAAAATGTTTCTAAAACACACATTCTAACTTTTAGTTCATTAATTTGAAATATACTCAAAAAGTGCCTGTTTTCCACGCTTGTTCTTGGGGTAGTTATTTTCCTCAGCCCATAATTAATATGGGCTGAGGGTCATTTCATAAAAGTTTTTTTAGTTCTTACCCGCCTAATGTGGTGGAGGCAAATATCCTTCGAGCATTTTCTCAGCAACCTCTTCATCATTAGTTTCGATTTCTCCATGTGGTGAAAAGTGGTGCGATTTATCCATGCCCATCCATATTTTTCCCCGAGACACTGTGTAAGTGATCCCAAGCTTTGTTATCTTCCATGCAACTTTATCTTTTTTTGCCCAATGCGCGTGCAGAGCTGGCTTTCCCAGAATCAAGTTCTCTTGAAAGCGCAAAAGAGCTTTGTTTTTGACAGCATTGCCCAGTGCAATAGCAGTAGCTTTGACTGACTGAATCGCCACTTTTCCAAATCCAACATAGTTTATTGCCATGTCACGTGGAAACCGTACAATCAAGTTTTTAGTAGTCTTTTCTACTTTGAAGTACAAGGAATCATATTCTACAGTTTCTTCCGAAACCTTGCTTCTCCAATACTCTTTATTATGTTTTAGGTTGCATCCATTATCTTGTGTAATTGGGCACACTACAGAAATGTGGTGGCAATTCAAGGTCACAAATTTTCCGGGCAGCCGTTCTTTAAACTCATGAATTTTGTCTTTTAGTTGTTGAGCAA
>JBAYJX010000005.1:0-47255 GCA_041664905.1 archaeon
CGCTAGCATGAGCTGCCAGGATCATCCCATTACTCTCAATGCCCGCAAGTTTTGCCGGAGCTAAATTAAAAACAAAAACAGCTTTTTTTCCTTGCAACTCTTCTTTTGAGTAAAATTGCTTTAAACCCGCAAGAATAATTCTTTTTTCTGTTGCAAAATCAACAATAAACTTGTATAATTTATCTTTGTTTGGAATATCTTCAACTAACTCAATTAAACCAACACGCAAATCTGTTTTCTTCCAGTTATCATAAGACAATTTTGGATCCATTACCTGAGCAACTTCTTTTTGTTCAACTACCTTTGCGTTTTGTTCAACTACTTGCGAATCAACCATACAATCACAAATAAAGTTTACAAATAAAGAATTAAAAATTAACCTTTTGCAAAAAGAGGCGGTTTAAATTTGTCCAAGCAAAGCAGAGCTTTGCGGGACCTGATGAAGTGCACTTCATTGGTCCAACAAAGCTTTTGGCTTTGTCAGGACCCATAAAATGCAATGGCATTTATTTGGTCCAGGAAATTGAGTCCTATCTCTCTTTTCTTGCTTTTATATAAGGCAGCAATGTTCCTTTCTTCTCGGCTTCCTTAATCAAATCTTTAGCATAAACCATTCTCTGAACAGAACCAACTGCACTAATTAGAGCAATTAAATACAAGAAGTACTCGATGTAATTCAAACCAAATGTTGCAAGTAAAAGTGCTAAAAGAACTAAAACCAATTTATCGGCATGCTCCCCAATAGCAGGCCAATCCCGATTATCAGTAATTATAATTAAAGCAACCCTTGGTTTAGCATAACTAGAAATCGCTGAAAAACCTAAAGCTAGAACAGCACCAACAGCAAATTGAGGAATAAATACAAAAGAACCAATCATTGCAAAGTCAACGAACTTATCAATCATGGTTTCAAAATAATTACCCCAATTCCCAGTTTTGTTTAAAGCCCGGGCAGTAGTCCCATCAATCAAATCCATTACTGGCGAAAGCAAGAAAAAAACAAAAGCCAAAATCCATTGTTGTTGTACAACAAAATAAGCCCCAATAAGAGCAAGGGCTAAACCAAAAACAGAAATCAAATTAGGATTAACTTTTAACTTTATAAAAGGCCAAGCTAAAATTCCAGAAAAAGGTTTTATCACACCACGCAAAACTGATAACATACTAAAACCAACACCACCCAACTAAATAAAACTTACTTAACTAAAAATTAACTAAAACTTAATCAAAAAACATCAAACTTACTATCATCTCTCGCTAATCAAATGTCTTTTTGCAAGTTGTGTTTGAATATGATGCTTCAAATTAGCTCTTTTATTCAAAACAACTTTAGTCCTTGCTTTTTTAATTTCTTTTCTAAACTCTTCCTCATTAACCGCATCAATTTCAGTTAAACCATTACCAATCTCTTCAGGAGTATGCGCATCACTAACACCAAGACAAGCAATTTTTCCTTTTACTTCTTCATCAAAAGCAAATCTCTGGGCCTTACTATTCAACCCTTGATAATATGCTCTTGCATTATAAGTCTCCATTAAATTAAATTTTCGCCACTCTTTTGGAAATGCTTTGAAGTTCTTTCTCGGCCAATCAAAAGGATGAGGACATGAAAGCAAAGCATCTTGTTTTTTTACAACATCAATAATTTCTTCAAAAGTACAAGGAAAAACAGGCTCACTAAGACAATACAAGATTACCTCACCAACTATTTTTTTGTTATTTCTACTTTGGATAATTTTAACTTCCTCACCAGGGATTAAAACAACCCCCTCTTTTTTTGCAATTTGTTTAATATTATCCTTACCCCTATACGCATCCATATTATTGTGATCAGTAAGAGAAAATCCCCAACCATTCTTTTTGCAAACACTAACAATTGTGGATGGCTTTGTTAAAGCATCAATGCTAAAACGAGAGTGCAAATGAAGATCAAAAAACATGATTTATCACTATTAGAAAAATACAGACTAACACTTTAAAACCCCTTTTACCTAAATATTGGAGTATGCAAATAGAGAAAATTAGAGATGATTTTCCTTTGTTAAATAGGAAAATCAACGGTAAAAAAGTTGTTTACCTCGATAATGCAGCTACTTCATTAAAACCGAAACAAGTAATTGACGCTGAAAAATATTATTATGAAAATGTTTCAGCAAATGTACACCGAGGATTACATGTTTTAAGTGAAGAAGCTTCAAGAGAACACGAAAGTGCACATGAAAGTGTTGCAAGATTTTTAGGTGCAAAAAAAGAAGAAACTATTTTTGTTCGAAACGCAACCGAAGGAATGAACCTAGTGATGTACGCTCTAATGAATTCAAATTACTTTAAACGCGCAGATAAAATACTTGTTTCAAAAATGGAACACCACTCAAACATTGTTCCATGGCAGTTCTTAGAAAAAAAAATTGGAGTAAAACTAGAATATGTTGAACTTAACAAAGATTATACTCTCGACATGAAGGATTTTGAAGAAAAAGTACAAGGAGCAAAGCTTGTTTCAATTAGCGGAGCAAGTAATACTGTTGCAACACTCCCCGATATACGCGCAATTGAAAAACGCTCACACAAAGAAGGCGCACTTGTTTGTATTGACGGAGCACAACTAGTCCCCCACCACGAAGTAAATTTTGGTGCACTTGGAATAGATTTTTTGGCTTTCTCAGGACACAAAATGTGCGCACCAACAGGAACCGGGGCGCTAATAGGAAAGAAAAAACTACTAGAAGAATTACAACCATTCATGTTCGGCGGAGACATGATACACTCAGTACAATGGCACTCAGCAGAATGGAATACCTTGCCAAATAAATTCGAAGCAGGGACCCCAAATATTGCAGGATCTTATGGAATAAAAGCAGCCGTGGAATACTTGAAAAAAATTGGAATGAGAAATATTGCAAGACAAGAAGAAAGATTAACTAAAGTTGCTCTAGAAGAAATGCAAAAAATTGATTCGATAAATTTATTTTGCCCAAAAAATGAGAAGAAGCAAGGTGGAATAGTAATGTTTGAATCAACTAAACTCTCTGCTCACGAGTTAGCTATGGCACTAAGCGAAAGTGAAAATATTTGCATTAGAAGCGGAATGCACTGCGCAGAACCACTAGTATCCTCACTAAACAAAGAAGGCTTAGCAAGAGCAAGCTTTTACCTATACAATACAGAAGAAGAAATTACTTTCTTTGCACACACCTTAAAAGAAATACTTACCACCTTCGGTTAAATCATAAAAAACAGTTTTTTCAATAAAAAAGAGCCAAAACAATCAATAATTTGCCCAAATAATAGTGCAAATCTTTTAAAAAAAGCCTTCTTCAAATTCTCTTGCCTTGAGGATGTCACTTGTTTGAATAAATAAAAAATCTCTCTCCCCGATTTGGAAAAAAAGATTCTTTTTATCCTTAATACAATCATGCAAAGCAACGTTTACACCTAAAACACCCACTGGTGACAAATACTCTTTTCTTTCGCCCAAAATGCGATAAACATCTTTATCAGACACCTCTTCAAGAGTTTTATTTTTAAACAAAAAAACAGCATCCTTAACAGAAATAGATTCATCCTTTTGTGCAATAACTGAAAAGAAATTCATTTTTTCATCAACAAATACAAAAGCCTTAGCTATAGCACTTTTTGAAATATGATTCAACTCAGCCGCTTTTTCAACTAAAATATCAGAAGGAAAAGAAATCACTTTACCAGTCAAATTATTTACTTCTAAAAAGTCAGCTAACATAAAATCACTACTAATATAAAACTCGATAGTTAGAGTTAAAAAAGAATCAGGGGCAAAAAAAATAAATTAAACCCCTTAAAAAAATACTATCCCTTATGCCCAAAAATAATTATTTATTCTTTGATTTAACTTTTTTTGAAGAAAATTTTTGTTCATGCTTTAAATCCTGCAGATATTTTACGCTTGGTGAAGGAGGAGTTTTTTTAGAATTCCTCGAGTTCAAAACCAAAACAATAATCATTAACAAGATTAACAAAGCAAATCCGCCTATTGGAGCCCAAAATGAAGAAAACCAACCAGTAATAGAAAGGGACTGATCAGAATCACTAAAACTTAATTTTTGAGTCTTATTAAAATCACCAACAGAGGTTTTTACTAAAAAAGTTACTTCCTTACTACTAGGAACAACTCCCGAATTTGAATCAACTATTATTTTTGCAACTAAACTACTTCCAGCGCTGAGGAAAGTTCCTTGATTAAAATCAATAGTTGCATTCAAATCCATTATTGAAATTTCATTTACATTAAAACCAACATTTGAATCATTTTTAATTGTAAAATCAATTGAAATTACTTTTCCGCTTTCAGTATTCAAATCAGTTGATTTGTTTGAAACATTTAATTGTGCATCAAATTGAGGAGTACAATTACCACCAAAAACCATTACTTTGAAATTTGCTTCTTTAGATACGTTTGCATCATTGGATAGAATTATTTTAGCAACATAATTACCGTCAGATTTTGCTGGAGGAGAAAGATAAGCATAGAAAGTCTTTGATTCCCAAGCACCGAAAAACGCATTTGAATCACTCAACAAAATCCACTCAGGAGCAATTGCACTAAACGAAATAAAATGATTAAAACTACTTTTGTTTGTAATTAAAACAGGCACAATTGTACCAGCACAACAATTTGCGTCAACTACTAATGGAGCAGTATACTCAATCCCATTACATTCATTATCGCTCAAATAAACAATATTTATTATTCGCTGAATTTTTTCATTTGCTGATTCTATATTAAGCAATTGTGCTTCACTAAAATCAGAAGGAACCATTCCGGACAAATTTACATCAACTGTTTCACCAGATTTAACTGACACATAGGTTTGTTCAAAAAAAAGCCAGTTTGATTCTACATTTAGTCTAAATTCCTGGTCTTTTGTCCCAGCATTAAAAATTTTTATTACACTCTTAAGATGTGTTCCTGCACAAACCTCAACATCATTAGCAGTTACTTTTGCATCAAAACAATTCTGGAACGAATAATTAAATCTAGTTTGAGCTTGCGCAAAAATTGATTTTGCCACAACTGAATAATTTTTATCAGCCGCAACATTAGAATCTATTTTGAAAGAAACTGTTTTTGAAGAAAATGCTTCAAGTAAAACAGATTTTGTTTCAACGAGAGTAGTTCCATCGAAAAGAAAAACATTAACATCAGTACTTTGAGAACCTGAGTTTACAATTTCAAAATTCTCTAATTTTTCACCCAAACAAGAATTTGAATCTGCTACAGGCTTAATAATATTCAAATCATAACAGTTCTCAAAAACAAGATTTAGTTTTGCATCTGTATCTAAATCATAATTCTTTGAGTGACTTCTCAAGATAATTGGAACTGACATAGGACTCATTTTCTTTACAATTAAATTTACTGAAAATGGTTTGTTTACATCAAGAGAAAACACCCCATTTTCCATATAAGCAACATCTTTACTCAAAGGAGCATAATTTAAATCAAATAATGAAATTGTTATTTCATCATTTTTATCAGTTTTATTTGTTGCAACAAAAGAAATATTTTTATCAAACTCTTCGCATGATTTTTCTTCAACAACAGCATTATTTGAAAACAATTCACCAATTGTTACTGGCAAAAACCAATTTATTGTTTGAACAACCACTTGTTTTTTTGAAGTATTAGTCATTGTATTGGCAAAAGTTAAACTAAAATTATAATCCCCAGGTTTTGAGTTACAAAGAGATTTTACTTTTAATTGAGCCCGCACCCCTTCAGAAGGATTCAGAATTATTTTTTCTTGAGAATAATTTGTCCACCCCGCAGGTAAACCATTTTGAACTAAAACAAACTCATCCCTAAATTTACTTGTGTTTTTCGCATAAATTTGAAAAGTATTTTCAACACAAGGATTTGATGCACTAATACTAGGAGTTAAACTAAAATCAAAAGTGTGAGATTGATTAACAACTAGTTGAACTGAAGAATTTGTATCCTCTGGACCACTAACAATTATTTGTGGATAAAATGTTCCTGCAGAAGCATAACACTCAGGAGTAACAAACAAATAGAAATCGCCACATTTACCCGCCTCAATATTTAATCCGCTTGGAGCAATTAACATCCAGTTTGATGCTTCCCCAGTAGCAGAAATATTGTACACCCCACTAACACCAACACAAACAGTATATGTTTGTTTTACTGTTTCACACTGGCCAGCATTAACAATGTGAGGACCACTTATAGTAACAGCGCTAGCAAAAGACAATAATAAAATTAATACACTAATTATACCAAAATATTTTACTACACTATCCACTTTCCCAACCCCTAATTTGCACTAACCCAATTTTCTTTTTTCTTTGGTCCTGTAATTATGCTTGCCACAATAATAATTACACCCAACAAAACAATTATAACAATTGCCAGTACTACACTTTCCAAAAACACTTTCAATAGTGAATTATTATCACTTGTGCCTAAGCCAAAAAATCCACCAAATAACGCACTAAGACTCAAACCTTGTGGGTTTTTCTCAATAAATAATCCAAACGATTTTTTATTCAACAAAGTTGCAGAAGAAACTACAAAAGATGGAGTGAAATACCCGTTAGTATCACCAGCAGTTATAATCCCAGAAATTGTAACAGGAGCTCTTGGAGCAAGCTCTGCAATCAAGATGGACTCAATGTTTACATCAGCAGGAATATTTTCAAACCCAACTACAACATCTTTCAAAGTTTTTTCAGTATTGTTTCTCAAAATTATTTCATAAGTAGAAGTTGAATTTCCTTTCATGCTAACTTCTTTTGTTGTACTCAAAATCTCTAAATCTTCAAAAGAAGTTTTTTCTTTAATATTAAAATATATTTTTGCTGAAAGATTTACTGCTCCACCTAACCCAACAACAATCCACTGATTATCCCCTACTTTTGAATTAGGACTAGTCGATACTACAACAAAAATTGTTTTTGATTTACCTTTTTGAATAATTAACTTGTTTTCAGAAAAGCTTACACTTACACCGCTAGGAGCATCAATTGTCGATAATACAAAGTTTGAATCAAAATCCCCAGTGTTTGTTAATTCAAGTTCAAACACAGCAGCACTACACCAAACAATATCCTTACTCTGGGTCTTTACTACAAGAGAACTATTATTTTCCCCTAACACATTCAAACACAATTCTTTTGAATCTGAAAAATTATTATTTCCCAAAGCATCAATTGCATTAATAGATAACAACTGGTGGCCAGCAACAGCATCTTGTGGAACTAGAACAGTAAATGGAATTGATCTAGTTTCATTTAAACCAAGCAAAACAGAATTGTATGAAATCTCCGCAGGCATTCCACTAATAGATAAATCAAATTGTCTTTCTCTTGTCGAACAACCACTATCACTACAAGATTGATTTGTTATAGAAAATTGACTTTCAAGAGTTTGTCCTTTTCTAACATCAAAACAAACACTTGGAGAATTTAGTGAAAAAGTTCTTTTAGGAATACTTTTGCAATCAACAATATTTATTTTTAGATTCTTATTTATCTGGTAATTTTCTGCATCCCCTTTAAGAGAAACTGTGTAAGTGTCTATTGGCAAATTTCTTGTATTTATTACTAAATTAACAAATGTTCTTTCCCCACCAGCAAGACTAACAAACTTTTTTTCAAAATAAGGTAAAACCATTGAGTTATCGGCAGAAAGCGCAATTCTTTTGCTACTCCCAGAAGTGTTTGTTACTTCAATTGAAAATTTTTTCTCTTCACTTTGGCAAATTGCCCCATCAAATTCATTTATTCTAAATCCATCAAAATTTTTGCAAGTTCCAACCTCAAAATCAACATAGGTTGCAAAATTTGAGTCCATATCAAAAACTTTTGTTCGGTAACGCCCACTATCAGTCCCGCAAGAATTTACATTAAGAGTAATAATAGTGCTTTCATTTTCATTCAAACAAACTTGGTTTTCTATTAACGAAACATCCAGTGCACCATAATTAGAGGTTTGAGTCTGGAAATTAAAGCATTTTTTGTAAAAAGAATTATTTATTAAATTAATTTGAGTAGCTTGAGTAGAACAACCCTCTAAACAAACACTCTTAGTTTGGGGTTCAAAAGAAATACAACCAGTTCCGTTGTAAAAATTACTGTCCGAACTATTTCCGTTCAAATCATAGCAAGTTGCTGCATGTGCAAAAACAGTTAAACCTAAAACAACTAGGAGAACTCCAACTAACAAACACAAGTGATTAAATTTCATATTCATCTCCCCCCTTACACCCTATTTTTTACTCTTGCAACAAACGCAATTACTAAAATTACTGCAATAATTACTAGAAACCAAAACACTATTTGTTCAAATAAAGAAAATTTACTTATTTCTTCAACTATTGGACCAAAAGTAAATATTCCCCCAATAAAAGCCCCAACTCCATTTAACATATCAGTTGATTTTTCTTGAAACTTTAACTCAATCTCTTTCTTTTGTACTACTCCACCAAGATTTACTTCAACTGTGGAGTTAATTAATTTTGAAGAATTGTATTTTGTATTTGTTAGAGTTATCTTTACAGTTGCTTTTGCTTTTGGAGCAATTATTTTAGGAGCAACTACCTCACTTTTTAGAGGTGAATAAAAATTCACTGTTAAATCTAATGGTTTATCTGAATCATTAAAAATATCAACGTAAAAACTTGAAGTATCTGACACAATTACTTGTTCTGGCGCAGTAACCGAGAAAGCCATTGCTTTTGAACTAAACAAAACAAGAATGAAAATGGTTAAGACCATTAAGTAGTCTTTGTCAATTGAAAAAATTTTCTTTGAAATGCTGTTCGCATAACTTAGAATCATTTACCCCAACCCCAAAAAAACTTACTTTATTCCCCAATATTCGGGAAATTCACTATTAGCAATTAACTTTGTTTGATTACAAAGTTATTGTCCATAAGTATTGCTGCGGCAGGAGTATTTAAAGGTAACGTTATCACTGGAGAAAGGGATTATTGTGCTATTGACAGCACACAATATACTAAAAACAACTACAAAATGCTATTTGTAAGGAACTATTAAAAAAGAATTCAATTTAAGATCAACATTAGATTTAATCGCAGGATTAAATGTCAAAATATCTCCCACTTTAACCTCATACATTTCAGCAATAGACTCAAGAGTTTCATATTCAAAAAAGGTATGCTTTAGAGTAATCACCCCAAGCAATTGTTCTAATTGAGCTAATTGCTCAGAAGTCCATCTTGGAACATATTCAGTATTAGTTGTAGCTTGAGTTATCCCCGGAAGACCCATAGCTTGTTGAATTTTTTCAGGCGTTAATTGACCAACAGGAATAACTAAAAGATAATCCGGCTTAAGGTCTGAATCTGATTTAACCGCAGGATTTGCTTGTAAAATAATATTTTTTGGAGTACCATACAAATCTTCCAAAGTTGTTAATGTATCCCCTTCAGAAATAATATGCGAGTAAAGCCCAGTTAATTTATTATCAACTACAATTTTGTGAAGTTCAGCAGTAGTTAAACTATTAGGATAATTAGTTGCAGTTTCCCAAGTAGTTGTAGATGTTTTAACAATACTTGTATCGTTGTTAGCAGGTTTTCCCACAGGAATAATTAAAATATTCATTTCCTTAAGATCCCCATTATTTTTAATTTTAGGATTAGCTTTCAAAAGATCCTCTACCTTAACTTTGTAAATTTCAGCAATAGATTCAAGAGTTTCGCCTTCCAAAAGAATGTGTTCTAAGTCAGTTGGTTCAACATATTCCCCAGGAGAAGTTGCAACATCATAACCCCCAGTAACTTTATTTACCCACAAATAATTTTTATTATCAGCAACACTATTTTCAAGTTCATAAGAAATTACCCCATAAGGATATCGAACAGTTATGTCCCCACCCTTAACTAAAACATTTAAAGGAGAAAAAGTTCCTTTTTCAAAGACACCTTCATCATTACGAACAAACCACGCAGAAGAAGAAATATCAATAATACTATTTTTCATCACAAAGCCCATCAAATCATCTAAATAAGATACCCCAAATATATTGGAAGATTGGCTAGTAATTGCCCCAACCCCATCAATATCAGAGTATTCCTCACAATCAACAGCACCATCTTTAAGCATTCCATACAACCCATTATCATTTAATTTGTAAAATTCATCAAAAGGAACATCATCAGGCATATTATCTAAAGTAATATAATTTTCAGGAGTTAAAACAGATGCCGAATCAAAGTAAATACAAAAAGTTGCTCCCTCAAAACCAAATGGCAACGAAAAATTAAAATAATCCATCTTAAAATCTTTTTTCTGAACCGGCACCGACGTTGCAGGAGCCGCAGTTGAAGCAACAGGTACAGGAGCTGTTGAATTAGCAGAATTTGTTGCAGCCTTTCTTGGAATTATTAAAACAACACCAGGCTTAAGATCAGCATTACTTCTAATTTTTGGATTAGCTCTCAACAAATCACTAAGCTCAACACTATTAACCTCAGAAATACGCTCAAGAGTTTCCCCACCACTAATTGTATAAGTAGTAGAATTATCTGGAACAGGAGTCGTACTCGCAGCAGGAGCTATTGTTGCAGTTGAAGTTGTTGAAGAAGCAGGAGCTACCGGAGCCTGCGCAGTTTGTGTTTTCACCGCAGTTGTTTCAACAAACCCAACAGTACTCATTGGATCAACTAATCTAATACTAATCAATCTCAAATAATCTAAAATTGATTTACCATTAGGCGCAGACAAAGCTTTTCCCGAAACAGTTCCCGAATTAATAAGAGCTGGGCTCACAGAAGTAACTCCACTAGTTTCTTTTACTGAAGATGCATGATAAGTAAACATTTGAATTATTGGATAACCTTCAGCAGCTACACCCACAGCAAGTTTGTCTTGAACAAACGCATCATATTCACCAATTGTTCTATCTCTTGTTTTATATGCAGAATAACCATTTACGGCCATTGAAGCCCCAGTAAACGCTATCCCTATAGGATTACCAGGAATAGGTGCAGTCATTATTCCAAAAGCAACTTTTCCTAAAGCTGAAACTCTAGATAGCCCATTACTTAAAGTGCTATTTAGTCCAGCTGATTTCAAAGCAGTTGCCGCTCCCGCATCGCCAACAACAACATTTTTTAGACTATCAAAAATACCTTTAATATAACTCGTAATAGTGCCAGTTATAGCATCCCATATGCTTGAATTCTCCAAAACACTTTTCTTAAAATCATTAAGTACACTAACAACTTCAGGTTTTAATTCTTTACCAGAATTAGTGAACAACGGATAAAACACTTCATCACAATAATTATATTTTTCAAATCCGATAGGCTGTTTAACAAAAGTACATTTTGCAGAATCGAGATTAAGATTAATTTCTTTGTGAGCAATTGTTGCAATACCAGGATTCAATCTTATCAAAACAACAATAGCATAATCTTTGTCATTAACAAGAACATCTTTTAGCCCAGAAAGATTACAATTGTAAACTTTCTTTCCAGAATCTCCTTTAGAAGGATTCCAAGCAATATTGGAAATTATTTCTTTAGCATCAATATTCTCATTAGGCACAGCGCCTTCTGGCCAACAATATTGTTGATAAACAGCTTTTTTGTCCTTGTCTTTAATATCATAAACAAAATAATCCACATAAATTATTATTGGAGGATCCAGCGAAACAATTGAGTTTTCATACCCGCCAGTTATAGTCACACTACTTAGCAAACTTGAAGAAAATCCAGTCCACCCTTTTTGAGAATCAACCGCTGTCAAAAGATCTTTTTCATACAAAATATTATTTGCTGAAAGAGGTTGGAAAGTAAAATAACTTGGCCAAGCATCCTTTTGAATTATTGAACCATCCTCATTACCAACCATTTTTATAAATATTGTATCCGGTTTTACTTCTTCACTAAGCTTTCTTCCCCAAACTTCTCCATTTGTTCCTTTAAAAGAAGCTGGAACCGCAGCATAAGGCGCAGAAATTGATTGAGCTCTACTTGAAAACAATGCAGACACTTTAGCAACATTCGCTGCCTCTAAACCAACTTGGAATAATAATAAATAAAGCCCGCCAGTTTTTATAAACTTTGAAAATCCAGGAGTACCAATTGTCCAAGGGCGAATTTGAGCCGGAGTAGTTGCAACAGGAGAAGTAGCGGTGGGATTAGTGCCGACAGGAAGAGTATTATCAAGAACAGGCGGAACACTTCCCGGAGGAGCAACATCAGCAGGAGGAGTAACTGACGGAGGGGCAGTTGTTGTAGGAGGCGCAGTTGTAGGCGGAACAGTACCAACTGGAGTATTAGCCACAGGAGCAATTGGTGTAACTGCAGTAGGAGGAGCAGCTACAGGAGGTTCAGCAACAAAAGTTGTTCCCGAGCTAGATTGAGAAAAAGTACAAGATTCAGTAGCCCCAAATTGATTAATAGTTGTACATTTATAATTAGCAGTAACATCACCACTGCCAGTACTATTAATTAAATTACCTTCTATAGGAGCTTTAATATCAAAAACAGATTTACCTTGAGCAACTTTCGGAGTGGCAGTTGGTTTACGCGCAGCAATTGGTTCAGGAGCAGCAGGTTTTGGTTGAATTGGAGGAGCAATTGTTTTAGGGGCTGGGGAGGGGGAAGTTTTAGGAGCAGGTGCCGGACCAGTAGGTTTTGGTTGAACCGGAGGTGTAGTTGTTTCAGGGGCTGGAGAAGAAGGAGCTCGCGGAGCAGTAGGTTTTGCAGTCAATTCATCACTAGCTCCAGTTGCACCAGTAGAATAATCTTTTGCATCAGCAGCAGTGGGATTCTTTGGCAAAAGTAATTTTTGTTCGTTCAAACCATTTAACTCGTATTTTGTAAGAGTCTTAAAAACACTTTCAGGAACATATTCTTTAGCCCCCATTTTTGACAACGAATTAATTACTGCCGAATCAGTAGAATTTACCCCAAAAATAATCTCCCCGTTAACTCTATCTACGCCAAGAATACTCAAACCACTCTTGGTAGAATTAATAAAAGCAGTTAAAGCATCCAATTCTTTTATATCAACTCTATAATACCGATTATATTCGCCAGGAACACTCGTGTTAACAAGAGATTGAGAGGGGGTTGAACCTGAAGCATCCGTAGCACTTGTAGGAGGCTCAGTAGCTAAAGCAGTATCTGTAGAAGGAGTTGGTTCAGTTGCACCAACAACTTTTAATTTACTTGGTTCTACACCAGATTCAGCAGGATTAGGCTTTGTTGTTATTTCGCTTGCAACCGGAGTGACCATTTTTGCTTCAGCAATTGTATCTGAAATAGCACGTTGCAAATCACCAGTAGTGATTACTTTCTCGTTCACAAGTTTAATTATACCACTATCGTCAAGTTTAATCGCAGTATTTTCAGAAATTGGTTTCCCAGAATTCAAAACATCATTAATCTGTTGAATATTATTTGCTACTGCCGCTTGACCCAATTTTGTTTTTACAGCCACAATAAAATCGCCAGAATAGGGATATTTTCCCTTAACTGGAGAATCTCTCAGCCTAGTTTCTGCATAATATTCCTCAAAAATTAAATTGTCTAAAATCTCTACAGGCTCTCTCTTATACACAATCACCTTTGAAGGAAATGTGTCCCTTGAAACAGGATACCCTTCAGAATCTACTGCCGAAGCCATAAAAAATGTTTTTAAATACCTAAATTTATCAATACCGCCACCAAGTGTCGAAGGAACTTTAAAACCAGACTTTTCTGCAGCAACAATAATTGTATCGGCCAGAGCAACTGATTTAGGCCTGTCCCCAGTTGCAGCATAAGTTAGTATTTCATCACCAACAAAAGTAGCAACAGTTTTTCTAAATGTAAATTGAGGATCAGCTAAAACAGAACAACTCATTAACATTATTAACAACAACATTATTGCAAAGATTGTTTTTCTCATTGTAAACCACCTTTACAAGTATTCATATAACTGCCCAAAAGTTCATCAAATGTTTTTATTGAATCATATTCACTTTGCATATCAACAAGAATTGGTTCAGCATATAAATTATAATCTAATTTGAATTGAAGACTTTTTATTTTCAAATCATTATATCCACTATAAACCACTAACGAAGTTGCATTCAGGTCTTTTACTTCAGTTATGTGATCACAAATTGTTCCATTTTTAATCAAATTCCCCATGTAAACTACATTTCCTAAGAATTCCCCTTGACTTAAAGACAAATCAACCGCATCCATATATAATTTATCTAACTGTATTAGTTCATTTGCATCATTTGGAGAAAAGTTTTTAGTATAATAATCAAGTAAATTATACAAATCTATTCTCAACAACAAAATATTATCTCTACTTGTAACCCAATATGGAGAACCATTATCATCAACTTCAATTAAAGACATCTTCTTTAGGCTTTCAAGATCAACATTGTTTTTTTCAAAAGCACTAATCATTTTAGCATAACCCTCATCAAGTGGAAGATAAGTTTGTCCCATTGAAATAAAAGGAATTTTTCCACCATTTTGAAAATAAAGATAAACTCCTGCAATTATGACAATAATAACAATTAGAATAATTAAATTTCCCCAACGATTTTTTGGCTTTTCTGCACTTTTCGAGAAATTATTTCTTGCCATAAAACCCACAACTTGCTATATTATTATCACTTATTAACTATATTAGCTTATAGCAAGCGAAACTAGGTTGGAAACAACTTATTGTATATAACGCTTACTATCGCTTGCTAGTTGCAAAAGACAAAATTTAATTCCCAATATTTTTGTCTTTTGCTATTATTTGATATTAGGATAACTTTATTCCACCTATAAATATCTTTCTCCTTAAGCACTTTTTGAGAAAACAACTCTTTTTTATCAAAAAAACCAAGTAAAAATTGTTTCACTTATTGCCGAAAAGCATTGTGTTGCTTTAAATATTGTTTTCTTCTCTGTTACTTTAGGTTAAAAAATGGCTAAAGTGATTGGAAAAAACATTTCTCTTAATTCTGAAGAAGCATCTATTCTAGGCGAAGGAAAAGAACTAGAGATTGTTCCTAATGGCAAAGGAATTTTTTTATTTATTGAAAAGTCTATGCTAAAAGAAACTGAAGGAACCAAGGTTTGTATTGATGTTCCACAACTAGAAGAAGAAAGTCAAGAAGTAATTGGTTTAATTAGAAAAGGAGATCTCTCTAATTTAGTTGAAGGAAAGTTTGAGAGTACTTTAAATGAAAAACAAAAAAAAGCTTTATTACAATTAGTGGTAAGCGGAAAAGTATTTGTTTTCAAACTAAACCAAACTTACAAAAAAGGAGTTTACAGAGTAAAAGAGGAAGAAGAAGCACAAGTTAAGAGAGAAATAAAAGAATCTGAGAATATTTTGGCAATAGAAAAACCATTTGATCAATATAATTTAGAGCAAGACGGATTTTTGATAATAAAAGGAAAAGATAGAGCAATGAGTGCTTCTCACGAATTTGAGAGATCAATAAAAGAAGGACTACTAAAAGGAATAAAGAGTTTTGATGGAAACTATTACTTAATCCAAACAGATTTACTCAATGATTACATCAAAAAAACAATTAGCGCATTCGAACCAAAACCAACTCTTTCACTTGAAGAACTTTCTTTATCAATAAAAGCATCCCAAATGCTCACAAAAGTTATTTGCGAATTTTTAAAAGAAGAAGGCGAACTAATGGAAAAGAAAAAAGGGTTACTCCATTACATTAAATAAAGTCTAAAAAAGGTCTACTCACTAAGAATATAAACTTTCCATAAAACAACATAAGTATTGCCAAAGGCAACTTCTACGGGGTCGTAGTATATTGGTAGTACGAGCGGCTCCAGACCGCTAGAGCAGGGTCCGATTCCCTGTGACCCCAGTTTAATAAAATTTAAATGTTAGTATTTTACTTGAAAATCGTTTAGTTTTTCTGCGCCACTAACTTCTTCAATTACAACTTTTTCTATATGAATGTTAAAAGGGTTTTCTTTAAAGTAAGCAATTAGTTCATCAACTTTTTTCTTTTCACCTTGCAAACATGTTTCAACTAAATCAAATTTAGGTGCATTTCTCACCCAACCAGTTAAACCAAGTGAATTAGCTTTTCTTAAACAAAGAAAACGAAAACCTACTCCTTGAACTCTTCCAAAGAAATTAACGAGTAATGTTACTTCAACCATAACAAGAATATTGTTTTAGGAGTGTAAAAAACCTTTTGCTTTCAAAAGTTCTGCGTTAAGTATTCCTCCACCCGCAGCTCCGCGAACAGTGTTGTGACTTAACCCAACGAATCTATAATCAAAAACATTGCACTCACGAAGTCTCCCAACAGTAACCGCCATTGATTTATCATTATCCCTATCTTTTCGAGGTTGTGGCCTATTTTCTTCTTCAGTATAAATTATTGGGTGAATTGGAGCTGAAGGCAAATTTAGTTGTTGAGGAACGCTAGCAAATTCTCGCCAAATCTTAATTATTTCTTCCTTAGTTGGTTTATTGTTTTTATCAGCAAATTCAAAACTTACACAAGCAGTATGCCCATCAACTACACTAACTCTATTACAATGCGCAGAAAATTTTATTGAATTTGCATCAACAAATTTTCCGTCCCGAATATTTCCGAGAATTTTAAGTGGCTCTTTCTCAGATTTCTCTTCTTCGCCAGAAATAAATGGAATAATATTATCCACAATATCAAGCGAAGCTACTCCAGGGTAACCTGCTCCAGAAACAGCTTGCATTGTTGAAAGAATAACTCTACTAATCAAATATCCTTTTTGTTGCAAAGCAAAAAGCGGAGTTAAATAGGATTGAAGACTACAATTTGGTTTCACGACAATAAATCCTTTATCCCATGCACGAGATTTTTTTTGTTGTTCAATTATCTCTAAGTGAGAAGAATTAATTTCAGGAACAATCATTGGCACGTCAGGTGTGAAACGATGAGCAGAACAATTTGAAACAACTGCAATATTGTTTTTCGCATATTCCTCTTCAAGCGCAGCAGTTGCGGCCTTATCTAACTCTAGCGCAGAGAAAACAAAATCACATTTACCTATTGCATCAAGTACTTTATTTGCATCAAATACATTAAGAGAAGAAACTTCACTAGGAATAGGTGAAGCCATTTGCCACCTTCCTTTTACTGCTTCAGAATAGTTCTTCCCGGCAGAATTTGGGGAAGCTGCGACATAAGTTACATTAAACCAAGGGTGATTTTCTAATAATTGAATATATTTTTGGCCCACCATTCCAGTAGCCCCAAGCACTCCAACACGCAACTTATCCATAAAATCCCCCCACAAAATTAATTAAAAAATTCCTCATGCACAACAAGCATAGCCCTCTCCAAATCCTCTTTTTTTACTACAAAACTAATATTAATTTCTGAAGCCCCTTGAGAAATTAATTCAACATTTACTTTCTCTGCCCCCAAAGCCGAAAATACTTTTCCCGCAACCCCATAAGAGTTTTTCATCCCCTCACCAATAACACTAATCATTGCAAGATTTTTTTGCATGCTTATTGTGCTCGGATAAACTTTTTTAATTTCCTCAATCGCCACAAAAGCCGCATCAGCAAACTTAGTTTCAACACTAAATGAAATTGAAGCTTCGCTAGTTACAATTAAATCAACAGAAATTCCGCTTTCGGAAAGAATTGAAAACAGTCCAGAAGCAAATCCTGGAAAATTTATCATCGCAATACTTTCGATGGAAATAACAGAAATATCTTTCTTTGGCGCAATTGATTTAACTATTCCCGGGTTAGAATCTTTTTCACCGCAAATTATTGTTCCCAAAACTTCGGGAGCAAATACATTTTTTATTTCTGCACAAAGAGCTTTTTCTCTTAATGGAGCAATTGTTTTTGGATGCAAAATTTTTGCGCCCAAATATCCAAGTTCTTCAGCTTCATCGTAACTTAAGAGAGGAATTTGTTTTGCACTAGGAATAACTTTTGGATCCGCTGTCATAAAACCAGAAACATCTTTCCAAATCTCTAAACGCGCATCAAAAATATTTGCAATAAACCCAGAACTATAATCAGTTCCGCCCCTTCCAAAAGTTTTAACTTCACCAAGTTCATCCACCCCATAATACCCGGGAAGAAGAACAACTTTTCCAGAGAGCAACGGCAAAACATTGTTTTGCAAATTTGTGGTTGTTTTTGGCATAACTGCTAGCGCATTTTCAAAATTTCCTTCACAAATTATTCCAGCTTCTTCCGCATCAATAAATTCAGTGGCAATTTTGTTGTTAAGTAAAAATGCTTCAAGAACTATCGGGCTAAGTCTTTCCCCGAAACTTTGAATAAAGTCTTTGCTTCTGGGACTTATTTCTTTTAAGTAACTTATCCCAAAAAGAAATTTTTCCAAAAGAGAAATTTTTTCATTTAAAGCAAATTCAGCTTTTTGTCTTATGCTTAAATCATCGATAAATGAAAGATATTGCAAATGGGTTTCTTTTAATGAATTTATTATTGACATAACCTCAGTTTTTCCAAGAGCACATTTACTCATCGAGTCAATTAGAAAATCTGTAACCCCGAAAAGAGCAGAAATAACAACAATTTGCTTTTCGCCCAAATTTTTCTTATTAGAAATTATATTTACAACACGCAAAAAAGAATCCTTATCCCTAAGTATTCCTCCGCCAATTTTTAGAACAACTATTTTTTCCATAAATAGAAAAATAACAAGAACTGTTTAAAAAACGTATTATCCAATACGAATAACGTAACATAGTTTTGTTTTGCATAAATACAACTTTTGAATTTAATTCAACAAAGATTTTATTGAGTTAGCTGTTTTTATTCCTGAAACAGTCGCAGTAGCAATAGTTTTTGGCCCAGTAACACAATCCCCACAAGCATAAACGCGGGGCAAGGAAGTAAGATTATTTTCATCCACAAAAATAACTTTTCCATTTAATTTAATTCCTTCATTAGTAAGCCAAGAAAAATCTGGTTCCTGTCCAACGGCCAGAATAATTTTTGTAAAACTCATTAATTGAGTCTTGCCAGAATCAATTGGAGTTTTCCTCCCAGAAGAATCTTCTCCAGAAAGAATCATTTCTTTACAAGTCAATTTATTTAATTTTGAATCAAAATTATTTGGGGCAAGCAAAAAATTAAATTCAACACCCTGTTTTTTTGCATTCTCGATTTCACTTTTTATAGCAGGCATTTCATTTTCCGTTCGCCTATAAAGAATACTTACTTTTGCTCCTTGACGCAAAGCAACTCTAGCAGAATCCATTGCTGAATTCCCGCCACCAATAACTGCAACATTATCTTCAGGAGAAACAAGTTTCTTTTTTTCTAGTTTATCTTTTTTTAAAAACTCTAAAGCATCAATTATTTTTACTTTATCACTACAACCCAAATCAACTTTTAATCCATCCCCCGAACCAATCGCCAAGACAACAAAATCATATTCTTTAAGTAAAGAATTTATTGAAGTTACTTTTTTTTGTACAAATTTTATTCCAACTTTTTTTGCACCCCCGATTTTCTCTTGAACAATTTTTAATGGAATTCTAAATTCCGGAACCCCATAAGCAAGCATCCCGCCAAATTCAATAAGTTCATCAAAAACTGTTACATTAACTCCAACTTCCACAAGCGAGTGCGCACAAGAGAGTCCAGCTGGCCCCGAACCAACAATAGCAACATTTTTCATACCATATTTATGAAGGGAACTATTTTTATTTTGCTAATAAATAATTTGGCGTCCAAAAAAATAACTAAAGGTTATTTGAGTCATGAATAAACAGTGTTTAATGCCGAAATCAACCAAAACCTTTTTAATAACCTGTTATTAACCAGTTATTATGGCGATGGCAACATTTGAAATAGAAGACAAGTTCATGCGAGACATTGATTTATTGATAAAAAAAACAGGAAGATATAAAACGCGAAGCGAATTCTTCAAAGAATCAGTTAGAAGCAAATTCGATGAACTTAATGAAACAGAGTGGAAAAAGAAATTTAGGGAAGAAACAAAAAAATTATCTGACCTTGCATACTCGCGAGGGTTTGATGGAAAACCACTCACAAAAGAAGAACTAGACAAAATTGCCCGCGAATTTGTCAAAAGAGAAGGAATAAAACTAATTTAATAATCACCAGGAGTGAATACATCAATCACTTTTCGAGCATTTAGAAAATCTTTTATGTTAAAAGTTACTATACAATCACATTTGAAGTGAATTGCAATTGCAACATGTAAAGAATCCTTAAAATGCGCACAAGTTTTCGAATATTTAGAAAAATTAATTGTTTTTGGCTCATCACAAAATTCAGTAATCACCATATTTTTTTCAAAATAATCCAAAACATCTTCTTTTGAACAACTTAAAACAAGATTAATTTCATTCAAGCAATGTTTTGATATAACCAAAATGTCTTTTCTCTGAGCAAGTCTAAAAAAGAAATTTTCCGCTTCAACAAACAAACCCCTAAATGAAAACCCTATTTCTTGATTAATTGCAGAAATAAAAACGTTGGAGTCCAAATAAACTTTTACCATTAAACAAACGGCTTTTGGAGGCATAAAAGCTTTGCCAATAAATCGTCTAGTGTCGAACCAAAACTTTAAATGGCTTTTATCCCTAAATTTCTTTAATATGATTGCAGAAA
Organism: archaeon; assembly: GCA_041664905.1. Classification (GTDB taxonomy): domain Archaea; phylum Iainarchaeota; class Iainarchaeia; order Iainarchaeales; family JAAZKV01; genus JAAZKV01. The sequence goes on from JBAYJX010000005.1 coordinate 20,632, forward strand.
AACGCTTTACAAAAGAAATGGAACTTGCTATTTATGAGGATTGGAAAGCACAAAACGCTTTCAAATTTGATCAAAATTCAAAACTACCTGTTTACTCAATTGATACACCCCCGCCATACATTAATTCACCAGTTCACATAGGACACGCAAGCACTTATGTAATAATGGATTTTATTGCAAGATACAAAAAAATGACAGGACACGAAGTATTGTTTCCTCTTGGCCTAGATCAAAATGGGTTACCAATAGAAATTAGTGCTGAAAAAAAATACAAAGTTGATTTTACAAAAATTGGGAGAGAAAAAGCTGTAGAGTATTGTAGAAAATTATTAAACGAAACAACTACAGAGAGTCTTGATTCTTTTTTTAAATGCGGGATAGGATTTTCTTCATGGAAAGATGGAGAAGGAATAGGAGAAATTTATCAAACAGATTCACCTAGCTACAGAGCACTCACACAAAGCACTTTCATTGATTTATACAACAAAGGATTAATTTACGAAGCAAACAAAGTTGTTAATTGGGACCCAAAACTCCAAACAACTGTGGCGGATTCAGAGATTATTTACGAAGACAGACCAGGATTCTTTCATGAAATAGTTTTCAAAGTAAAAGGAACTAATGAAGAAGTAATTATTGCAACAACTAGACCAGAACTAATTTGCACATGCGAAATGGTAATATTTAATCCCGAAGATAAACGATATTCTCACTTGGCTGGAAAAATATTAATTACTCCTTACTTTAACAAAAGCGTTCCATGCATTGCACACCCCTCAGCAGAAATTGACAAAGGAACAGGAATAATGATGATGTGCTCTTATGGAGATTTAACTGATATTAGATTTTTTATGGAACAAAAAATAGATGCCAAGGTTGCAATAAACAAAGACGGAACAATGAATGAAAATGCAGGCGATTTGAAAGGACTAACAATTAAAGAAGCAAGAGCAAAAGTAGTTGAAACACTAAAAACACAAGGACTATTAAAAAAAATGACTCCAACCGAAGCCCACCGAACCCCAATAAGCGAAAGAAGCGGAGCAGCAATTGAATTTATTGAAATGAAAGAATACTACCTAAAACAACTTGATTACAAAGAAGACATGAGAAGAATTGCTAATGAATTAAATATTTACGCACCACAATCAAGACAAATCTTACTTGACTGGATTGATAGCGTTTCAATTGATTGGCCAATTACTAGAAGAAGATTTTATGCAACAGAAGTCCCTGCTTGGTATTGTAAAAAATGTGGAACTATTGCACTCGCAAAAAAAGGAACTTACGTACAACCATGGAAAGAAGAATACAAAGGGAAGTGCAAATGTGGAAGCACAGAATTTGTTGGAGACGAAAGAGTATTTGATACATGGTTTGATTCAAGCATCTCACCACTATACATTTTAGGATACGAAAGACACCCAGATTTTTTCAAAAACCACACCCCTTGCTCACTAAGACCACAAGGAAAAGAAATTGTAAGAACGTGGCTCTACTACACACTCTTGAAAGATTATTTACTTACTGGAAAAATAATTTTCAAAGACGCTTGGATACACCACCACATTGTTACTGAAGACGGAACAAAAATGAGTAAAAGCAAAGGAAATGGAATAGATCCACACGATGTACTTACAAGATTTGGTTCAGGTCCATTTAGAACTTGGTGCGCAGTAGAAGGAAACCTTGAGAAAAATGATTTTCGTTGCTCAATGCAAAGAATTGAGAACGCGGGAAAAATGCTTGAAAAGCTTTGGAATGTATCAAAATTTGTTTCAATGTTTGAACTAACTAGCGAACAAGAAAAAAATATTGAATTAATGGAAATTGATAAGTGGATACTTGGGGAAGTTGATAAACTAATTGTTGAAGCACATGAAGGATTTGAGAAATATGATTTTCACAATCCAATTGTTAGATTAATTAATTTTATTAGAGACGAATACGCTTCACACTATGTTGAAACAGTAAAAAGAAGAGCATACAACAATGATGCAAACATTAAATTTACTGATAGTCAGAGAAATGCTGCAGTAAAAACACTAAGGGATACTTTACGCACAATGCTTGAGCTGTTGTACCCAATAAACCCCGCAATGACACATTTTATTTACAACCAATTATTTGGAGAACAAATAAAGGACAAAAAGTTCCCTACTCCAAGCGGAAAAACAAGTACAATTGTTGGAACAGAATTTATTGAATTTAATTCAGCCGCATGGAAAGCAAAAAAAGAAGGAAATCTATCACTCAAAGACCCACTTAAATTTGCAATTGCACCAAAATCACTAAAACCAATTGAAGTAGAACTAAAAGCAATGCACAATATTTTAGCAATTGAGTTCAATGATAAAGAAATACTAATTGAAGCGAAATAAATCCCCTTAGTAAGACTTGCTACGGCTAGAAATTCTTGGGTGGACTCCGACAAATTAGTTTAATTTCATTTTCATCAACTATACGCATTGTCATGATGTGTATAATCCTCTATAATTACCGTTTTTCTTGTTTCATCAATTGAATATATTAAAACAAAAGACTTTACTATGTGAACTCTCCACCACCCGCGCATTGGTTTTTTTAAGGATTTAAATCGTCGAGGATTTTCAAGAATCTCAACTAATTTTTTCTTAATAGCTTCTTCTTCAATAGGTGATTTCTTAGCAATACGTTCAAATTCTTTTTCAACATGTTTTCTAAATTCCAATGCGTAAGGCATTTTATCGCCTTCTTAACTCGTTGAAATACTTATCCAAATTAGTAACTTTAGTTGTTTTTTCAGTTTGATAAGTTTTTAATTTTTCTATATACTCTGGCTTTAATTCAGGTTCCAAAACTTCCTCAGCATATTCCAAAGCCAAAGCATTAATCGCTTCACTCTTATCTTTCAAGTCATACTTGGCTTTCACAATATTAATGACATGATTTGCTTCATTACTCAATTGAACAATCGCAGTAGGCATAACATCACATTAACACCATATTAATATGCCATTAAAAAGCTTTGCTTTAATTTCAAAAGAGTCCAAAGAAAGTAAATCCCCCGCCCAGACTCGCAACCAAAAAAGTTTATAGACGACTTTTGGTTTGTGGTTTTTCACTTGACAACCCCCACTAAAGACTTGTTTTACTCAACAAAACGCTGATTTTTTTAAACAAATAACTAAAAATCACAAAATTGCCCTTTGCCAAAGGTTTTAATACCAAAAAACACTCTTTCTTAGTATGCAAAAAAAGTTTCTTGTACTATTATTATTACTAATACTCAGTATATGCTCAACAGCACTTGCAATTTCGCCTGATGAAGCAATTACAATTGTTTCAGTGAAAAACAATTTTCTAATGCCAAACGAAACTACTTCAGTAATAAAAGAAATGATTAAGTACCAAGGAAAGGAATATGTTGTTGTTGCAACAAAAAGCGGAACTTCAATAACAGCATACATACCATTAAAAAATTCTGACGGAAACATTGCTTCCCTTGATCTTGAAATAAGAGAAATAATAAAAACTTCAATAATTTACACAGAAATAACTCAACTCAAAGACACAACTACTCCTGCAAGTTGGCCTCTATCATACTCTACAAAAAACTTTTTTTATGATTTAAGCACTGATTTTACAGGATTAATGAACGATGCCATAAGCGTACAAACAATACTAAATGCAATAGGAACAAGTGAAGCAAAAACACTTGCAAGTAAAGCAGATGCAGTACAAGCAAAAGCTGAATTACTTTCAAAACAAAGTAAAGAAGTATCAACCCAAGTCGAGGAAGGGATGAAACTTGAGAATAGTTATCTAGCTGCACCAGATACAAACTTATCAATAAAATACGAAACTGCTTACAAAAATTATTTTAGCTCAATAAGCCAATACAAATTAGATTTTGTTGAACTAACAAACGAAATTAGTCAATTAAATTCAGAAATAAGTATTCTTGATCCATCAAAACTTACAGTAGAACAACAACGATCCTACCAAATACTCTTAACAAAAGCCCCACTGGCTATTTCAAAAGCATCAAGAACAAACCCTGCAAAAATAGATTCATTCTTGGGAACAAATGACCAAATGAGAACACTAATAGAAAAAGTATTTGCGAATTCAAAATCAAGTGATGGATACGCAACTACACTTGCAACAAGAAAAACTAGAAACGAAGCTTGGAAAGCCATGTATGGAACAAATGACACACTAATCAAATTGAACAAGAGTTTTGAAACACTTGAAAAAGCAGCAACCGCAATCCTTTCGGAAGAAAATGTTACTACTTGGGCGGCAAAAGATTCAGTTGATGCACTAACGGCAAATTGGAGCGCTGCAAAAATAAGATACAACAATTCAGAATACGAAAAAGCAAAAAGCTATGCACTAAATGCTCAAAAAAATGTACAACAAATCATCCAAGAAGGACAAACAAGCACAACTGATACTACAAGCCAAGACTTACTAATTAAAATAATTGCCGGATTAGTAATATTAGTAATAGCAGTATTTGTATTTGAAAAGTTTATTATGAAAAAGAAAACAACTCCAGAGGAAGATTATGAAAAGCCATAAAATTTTAACAATAATGATTTGCTTAATTGCAATTTTGTCATTTGCAAACGCTACAATACTTGCAAGCACAAGTGTTGATAAAAAAAATCTTTCTACTGATGAAATAGGGTTACTTTCAGTCAAATTATTTAATGATTCTAACACCCCGGCAAAAAACGTTCTTGTAAGAATACAAGCTGACAATCAAATAAGATTTGTAACTGACACCGAAGAAAGCTTATTTATAACAAATATTGAAACAATCACAGGCGGAGAAGGAAAAGAAATCTTACTTAAAATAAAATCAGTTTCATCAGCAAAGCCAAGTGCAAACATTTACACATACTTTGGAAACAACGAACCACTCACCCAAGCAGTTGTAACAATGGTTGGTACAGTAGAACTCGCTGCTACAGAAAAGATTACTGCTGAAAAGAAAAATGTTAATGGAAAAGACACTGTGTTAGTAAGTTTTTTGTTAACTAATCTTTCTGAAGAAGTTTTAACCAAAGCAAGCGCAGAAGTAATTGCACCCAAAGATTTTGAAATAATTACTGCCCCCATAATGGTTGAAACAATTGCAATAAATGGAAAACTAGAAAAAACATTCCAAATAATTGCCCCACTTGATGCACAAGGACAACAAAAAATAATAGTGGCATATGGGTACTTTGATTCAAATGCACCACATTACTTTGAAAAACAATTTCTTTTAAATTTCCAAAAACCAAATTACTCAATGATAATACTTATTGGGTTAATAGTAGTTATAGTTGCAGGATACCTTTACATTAAAAGAGATGATAAAAAACAACTAATAAAAGGAACTTCTGAGAAAAAGTAGAAAACACAAAAACTAATTTATTAAATTGCAATTTCGACAATATCTTTGTTCTTTAAAACAAAATCCGGGCCCACTGTTTGACCAGGAAACTTTGCTGAACCCCACACTTTGGCAAACTTTAAGTTCTTTGCAAAATCCTTGTGCAAAATCTTAGCAAGATCAAGAACAGTTGAACCCCTACTTAGTGACATAGGATCATTCAGGTCTGCTTCATGACCAGGTTTTTTTGTAAACACCAAAATCTTATCCAACATTAAAAATAATTTATCCTTTAAATCAGTCAAAGAATGATCAGTTACTTCATAAGGATTTACAAACACTGCTTTCTTGTAACAAATTTTTTCATTCAGCGCTTCGGCAACTTCAGCTAATGAATTAATTGTTCCAGAAACAATTACTTGAGAATTTGAATACCCTGAATTTTTCAAATATGCTTCTAGTTGTTCTGCTGAAAATTTCAAAAACTCTTTACCAGACATTTGTATTCCTGGAAAAGAAGAAACCTTAACACTAATTGGGGGACGAGTTCTATTAATGTACACATAAGACTTTGTTAATTCATCAGTAAGCACTTTCTTATCATCATCAGAAGTAATTGTAAAAATAATTGCATCAGAATTCCTAATTATCCCAATAATTTCTCTCCCTTGGGCTTTACCGTCAGAAGAACCTTCAATTAATGCAGGAAGTTCAACTATTTGAACTGAAGAACCATCATACTCAAACATTCCGGGAGCTGGCTCTTTTGTTGCAAAAGGATAAGGAGTAACAGGAGTAATTTCCTTACCAACAATTTTATTCAATAACCAAGATTTACCAGAGTTTGGCAAACCAACAATTACTATTTGCCCAGTCCCTTCTTTTTTTACAAACATTGAAGGCGCGCCGCCACCTTTCTTTGCAGAAGATGCTTTTAATCTTTCAATTTCGCTTCTATACTCAGCAACTTTTTTGTTTAAATCATAACGAAGATTTTCAGCGGCTTTATGCTTGGGCATCTCAACTTGCATTTCAAGAAGAGCCGCTAATTTTTCTTCAGGAGTTTTAGCATCGGCAAATTTCTTTTGCGCAGCACCATATCCAACAGAAACATTTGTAGCCATAACATAACCACATTAAAAAACTTTAATAAACACACCATTTTGCTAAATTTTTACCGCACGCAAAACAATTAACTCTTCAAAAAACAATTTCTTTTTCCCAACAACTTTTGTTACAAAACCTTTTTCTTTAAGCAAATGCTCAATTTCTTTTGGCTTATTGAGAGAAGATACAAGTAAAAGCAAAATTCCTTTTTTATTCAAATGCAAAGCAACCCCCGCCACAAATTTGTCAATTACAATTCTCCCTTTTTCTCCCCCATCCAAATCCACCCACTTTATTTCATCACTTGGAACATAGGGGGGGTTAAATGCGATAAAATCAAACTTTTCTTTTATGTTTGAAAACAGATTACTTTTCTTTATTTTCCAAACTTGATTTGGAACTTTTTTATTTTTTTTCAAATATTCTAAAACTCTTTTTTTTGATTCTTTTATTGCTAGAGGATTAATATCAACCGCCAATACAGCACTTGCACCCGATTTTAACATTGCAATACTTTGTATTCCCAAACCAGTTCCAAGATCAAGGCACTTTTTTCCAACCAAATTTTCTTTTAGAATGCATTCTTCAAGCAACCAAGAATCCTCACTAGGAGAATAAACTTCTTTAGAAATACTCACCACAAAAAACACCTACAAAAAATTGTTTAATAAATTTTAAGATGCTTTTATTGAAACATCCCACAAATGATCAAAATCTACTTTAAACTTTGAGGCAATACTCTCGCTTACAATGAAAACCAAGTTCTCATCATTCTTTGTATCAGCATTCTGAGAATAATTAAAAGAACCAGTTGCTACAACATTACCATCAATTACAGTAAATTTATTGTGCATGTAACCCGAACCATTTCTACGAGCAATAGGTATTCCTGCAGCCATTAATTTTTCATCATCACTACTAGTATTAGTGCTCTGATCATAATCAAAAACAACTTTTACTTCTACCCCCCGTTCTTTTGCCCTAATTAATGCAGTAGCAATTTCATCATGAGTAAAAGAATAAATTGCAATATAAACTGATTTATTGGATGAATCAATTTTTTTGATTAATTGCTGAGCACACTCATCTTGTGGACAAAAAAATACTTCAACCTCATTTGCTTTTTGAGGAGCAACTATAGGCAAATCAAACCCTATTGGTTTAAATGAATTTGAATCAACACCCAAACCAAGGTTGTAATCCAATTGAGGAACATAAGAATCGGTTCTTGCAAAAAAAACTAGCAAAACAGAAATTATTATTAAAAGTGCTAAAAAAATTATGCTTGAAGAAGGCCCGCTTTTGCCCACACCCGAACTATTTTTGAAACCCATTAAAAACCACTAAATTACACACTAACTAAAGGGCAAAGCTCTTTTTATTAGTTTCCAAGAAATTGATTACTAAGTGAAACCATGCTTTTTGATGCACACTCACACCTAAATATGGTGCCAGAAGAAGAATTAACCCTAACACTAGCAAAAGCAAAACAATCAGGAGTAGGAGAAATTATTTCTTGCTCAACTTCATTCACTTCTAACGAAACAAATCTTGATCTCTCAAGAAGATACCCTCAAATTAAAACTGCAATCGGGTTATACCCACTTGATATTGTTGAATTAAATAATAATGAATTAAACAGAGCATTTGATTTTTTTAAATTTGAAATAGATAATTCAATCGCAATTGGAGAAATTGGACTTGATTTTAAATATTCGCGAAGACAAGAAGAACAAACAAAACAAATAGAGGTTTTTAATAGATTTATTGATATGGCAGTAGAATACAACAAACCCTTAATTGTTCACTCAAGATTTGCACAATCCCAAGTACTTGAGTTATTAAATGAAAAAAACCCAAGCAAAGTTTTGTTACACTCTTTTGTTGATTCACAAAAACTAATGAGAAAAGCCACTCAACTTGGATACTATGTTTCATGCGGATTAAGTGTGTTATGGAACGAAGAAGTCCAAAAAAACATTAAAGAATTTCCTTTAGAAAAACTTCTCTTTGAAACAGATTCCCCAATTACATTTAAAGAGTTCAAAGCAACTCCGGACAAAATATATGTTATTGCAGAAAAAGTAGCCCAAATAAAAGGAATTACCCTAAAAGAAATTGAGGGCATACAAGAAAAAAATTATAGAAAATTATTTTATTAAAAACTACTTTTGTCGCCTTGCTCTATTCTTAGCTCGTTCATTTGCTATTACCCTAGCTTCTTCGTCAGGAGTTAACTTACCCACAAGTGTTGTTAACAAAGGTTCGTCAAGAGCCTTTCTTTTAGCATAAACTTTGTCAAGCTCCCGAGCTATTCTCTCTTCAGTTGCTTTTAGACCCAACTCTTCTACAAGTCTACCTGATTCATTCAAACTATCAGGTCGAGTTTTTCTAATTATCTTTCTTTTTCGTGCATTTTGAACACGCAAAACTTCCGCCCTTAAAGAATCATATTCTTTTTGATACTCAGCTTTTAATTCAGGAGTTCTAGCATCCCTAATCATAATAGGGAGATCATAAAGATTTTTTATATTATTAGGAAGCTGAGTTTTATTCAAACCCCTTTTTGAGTCCATAACAATTTTAAGTCGCCTAAACAAATCTTTTTCTCTTTTATTTAAAGCTGCTCTTTGTGCCTCAAATAAAGGTTCATGATTAATCTTATACCGTGCAACTTCTTCATGCTTTGGAACTCGACCAAACATTAGTTCAAGTTGCGTTGGAGCATTAGGCACAACCCTTCTTCTATTAGCCATAAAGAGTATAACCCAGCCAGGATTATTAAACTTTTTCTGTTAGTTAAAATGCTTACAAAATTTCTCAAAAAAGCAACAAATTTAAAAACAAGCCACTAAGAGTAATATTTAGTGACTAAACATGATACTAATATTTTTAACAGCACTAATAGCAGTACTAATAATTGCAAACATATTCATTACTTCAATAGTACCTAAAAAAGCAAAAGAAAAAGAGTTTTATGACCCAGCTACAGAATATGTTGAAACTGCCCAAGTAATACCCACCCCTACTGAAATTAATGAAAATGCTTTAATTACACAAGGAAGCATCCGCGCAGTAAACAAAAAAGTAGAACTAATAAATCAAAGACTAAGCACACTTGAAAACGTAGTAATGACCATAGTTGAGAAAAAAATTAGCTCAGAAAATGAAACAAAACAAATTGAGCAAAATAAATTCTAACTTTTTTCTACTTTTTTTGTAAAGAAAGATTATTATTCAACTTTGAATAAATTAATTCATGGTCAAAGTACTTTTTGTTGTAAACTACCACCCTAACGAACCCTTTGCAATATCAGTGGCAAAACATGCTGCAGAAGAACTAAAAAGACAAGGAATAGAAGTAACAACAATGAAAGTTCCTTTCGCAGAAACTCATTTTGGACAATTAATGAAAACCGGAGTTCCCCAAAAGCCAAGCGAAATGGATACAAAAGAAGGCAAACTCATTGATAAATACCAAGCAAAAACAGGCGCTGATTTAGTATACACATTCCATGCCGCTGAACCTAACCACATGGATTTTGAAGTTCACTTTCGAACAAAAAAACCAACATACGATTTTTATGTCAGTCCCCACCTAAGCGAAGAACATGCAATTGGACATTATGCAAGTCCGGAAAAAAAAGGAAGAAGATTTGTAGTTGAAAACAAAGCCGAGTTTATTGATTTTCCTCCGCAAGTAAAAGCTAAGGTAGATGCAAAACTCCATAATCACTACCCTGCAGAAATGGATAGTCCATATTCTTTAAACAACCCTTTTCGAGATTGGTATCTTTCAAGAACAAGCTCGCTTCAAAAATCAAAAGCAAGCGGACTTGATCCAGCAGAATTTGGATTGCAAATAGCAAAAGTAGTGAAGTTTCATGTAAGAAAATTTAGAACAAATAAAAGAATTCATATGGTGCGTATTCCCGGCAGACTTCCAATACAAAGACTCGCACAAAGGCGAAGAAGATAAATCAACCAAAACTAATTCTCTAAATACAAGCAGACCTTATAGACTAGAAAGAATAAAATGGCCTCAGAGTTGGATTAACTAATCATTAAATCATCAGGGATTTACTTCATCACTGGCCATAGATGTTAAGGAAACTCGGGTTTTTAAAACAATTCTTAAACACCTAATTAAATGAAACTTAAAATTTTATTAAAAAAACAAAAAAACGCTTACTGGGCTGAAATCAAAAAGTTTTGGGAAATAATAGATAATGAATTTGTTCCACCGCTTTCTACCCGAGGAGATTCTGTAAAACTAAAAATTAGGGACACAGATAAGTCTGAAATTATTGTTGCCGAAGAAAATAATATTTTGAAGGGCATTGTTGTTTACTGGATTTATTATCCACCAGTTAAAACCGCTTATCTGCATTGGCTAATTGTTAAACCCGAATTTAGAGGACGCGGAATTGGAACAAAACTAATGAAAAAAGCCATTTCTCGACTCAAAGGACACGGAGTCAAAATAATAAAATTGGTAACCTACAGTACAAAAGTATCCGCACTAAATATCTACTACTCGCTTGGTTTCAAACTTTATTACACAAAAAGAAACCTTAAAGGCCCAGGAATACACAAAGTATATTTAAAATTAAATGTGTAAAAAAATAGAATGGTTTCTTCCACAAAGGTTTTTTAAGCCAAAAACACCTATTATTTTAATATGTTTAAGCAAGAGAAATCCATCGAAATGGTTAGTGTAACTAACCTTTCAAAGTCCTTTAAACTACGGACTCCACAAAAAGGGCTTGCAAATAAGTTCTTTCGATACTTCAAACCCCAGTACCGTGAACTAAAAGCAGTGAATAATATTTCGTTTAGTTTAAAGAAAGGAGAAATAGTTGGGTTTATTGGTCCGAACGGAGCAGGCAAATCAACTACCCTAAAAATTCTCTCCGGAATACTTTTCCCAGATGGCGGAAAAGTAACTGTGTGCGGACTTGATTCACAAAAAAATCGAAAAGAACTAGCTTACAGAATTGGAACAATTTTTGGGCAAAAACCCCAACTCTGGTTCCACTTACCAGCAATAGATACATTTAATTTGTTTTCAAGAATATATGAACTTGACCAAAAAGAATACAAGAAAAGAAGAGATTACTTAGTTAAACGATTTGAAATTGAGGATATTATTACTCAACCAGTACGAAAACTTTCGCTAGGACAAAGAATGAGATGCGAGTTTGTTCTAGCACTATTACACAAACCAGAAGTATTATTCCTTGATGAACCAACAATCGGAATGGATGTTGTAATCAAAAAAACAATTAGAGAACTAATAAAACAAATAAACAAAGAAGAAAGAGTAACTGTAATTTTAACAAGCCACGATATGGGGGATGTTGAAGATATTTGCGAAAGAGTAATTGTAATTAACCACGGAGAAATAATTTATGATGATTCACTTAAGAAAATAAAAGAAAAATATGTAACTAAAAAAATTGTAAGACTACAAACAAACAAACCCCTAGTTTTTACTAAACGAGAAGGGATTAAAGTAATCAAAAAAACTGAATTTGAACTCGAAGCTGAAATTGATACTACCAAGGTAAGCTTCAATAAACTCGCCGCAGGCTTTTTTGATAAAAATGATATTGAAGATGTTACAATAGAAGAACCCCCAATTGAAGACATTATTGAAAAAATATACAAAGAAAAACCAAAGAATTCTCACAAATAACTAACTTACTTTTTGTTTAAGGTGAATTATGAGCATATCAAAATATTATTTTATTACAAAAACAAATTTCAAAAATAGTTTTGCTTACTTCTACGACTCGCTTTTCTCAGCAATATTTATTGCCTTAATCGTATTTGTTTTTGCAAACATTTGGACAGTTGTTTTTAGAGCAAATCCAACAGGGGTGATAAATGGATTTACTCTTCAGTCAATGGTTTGGTACCTTGTTGTAACTGAAGCTATTCTTACTTCCCAAGGAAGAATAATAATTCAAATCGGAAATGAGATGATTACTGGAGAAATAGCAAATTACCTAAATAAACCCTACAATTACCTCTTTTACAAATACTTTTCCACAATCGGTTCTTCAATTACTACTTTTCTAATAACAATACTAGTCGGAGGACTCACAGCATTTATTTTTGTTGGACCCGTACAAATAAATCCAATAATTCTTCCGCTAATAGCAATTTCTTGTTTATTAGGAATTACTCTACACTTTACACTAATGTCAGTACTAGGGATATTTGCTTTGTGGATAGAGGATGCCCATTCACTGGCTTGGTTATATCAAAAAGTGGTTCTGGTAATAGGGGGAACGCTTGCCCCACTAGATATTTTTCCTGCATGGTTAAGTGCAATATGTCTGGTTCTCCCTTTTAGTTTTATTACTTACTACCCTGCAAAATTATTTGTTTTGTTTAACCTGAATGAGTTCATACAAGTTACAATAATACAAATTGCTTGGATAGTTGGGGCAATTATATTTGCACAAATATTATTTAAAGTTATTTCAAAGAGGGTGAGTATTAATGGCGGCTAAAAATACTATAACTCACAAATTGATTTCAAACATCAAAGTTTTTTGGGCATACCTTATCATTAACCTCAAAACAATTCTGGAATACAAAACAAGTTCAATAATCCAATTCATAGCAATGTTTTTCAACGATATAGTTTGGATAAGCTTTTGGTGGATTTTCTTTGCTAAGTTTCCATTAATTAATGATTGGACTTACCATGATCTACTAATACTTTGGAGTATTGGAGCAATGGGGTATGGACTAAGCGGAGTATTCCTTGGAAACCGACACCTTATCGGAGACATAATTGTTCAGGGAAAACTGGACTATTACTTAGCCTTGCCAAAAAATGTTTTATTTCACTCACTAATAACAAGAATGCCTGCAAGCCCATTTGGAGATTTGGTATTTGGGATAATACTTGCAATACTAACTCTCCAAACAACACAATTACCTTTATTCCTTTTACTTGCAATAATGGCTACATTAATACTTTCTTCATTCGGAGTCATTATTGGTTCCTTATCGTTCTTTTTCCAGAACTCTGAAAAAATGAACACTACACTTTGGAACATGGCAGTAGGGTTAACTCTTTACCCAACAAACGTTTACGAGGGACTCGCAAAAATAGTTTTATTTGTAATTATCCCCGTTGGATTTGTTGCAGGGGTACCAACTGAAATCATTCGCTCGCCAAGCATAGAAGGAATTGCGACGATGGCTTTTGTAACACTTGTGATTGGGCTAATTGCAATAATTCTTTTCTACACGGGGCTCAAAAGATACGAATCAGGAAACTTACTTTACGTTAACTCATAAAAATACTTTTTAGTTTTGGTCGGCAACATGGGCAATGACAAGCAAATACATGCTGACCATAGATAAAAAAAACATTTTACCCCAAAGTTTCAACTTGAAAAAACCTTTTTTATTTACATTTTCACCATTTTCCCTAATCTTTATTCGATATTCTTTAATTTCCTTAAGCGCTAACAAAGTGGCTTTATTAGAAGCCATTCTTTCCGCAAAATCAAAATCTGTTTCCATTCAATCACATTAATGAATTAATTTACTACCAACCATAAAATGCATCCATTGTAAATCTTTTTAATGTATCCTGTTCAGGAGGAATTTGTTCAACAATAGCATCAAACTCAGAAGTAAACTCTACAAATGTTTGGGGCAAATTTTTTTTAATCCATGAAAATGATACATGCTGTGGAGTAGCTGTTGCATTTTTTAGAAACTCAAACTCATGTTTGTGTCTTCTTGCTAATGAAACCACTAAATTTTGTTGATTACCAAAATCGTTCAAGCAATCAAACGCATCATCAACAAACTGAAGTCCGGTTGACATAGCAGAAAATGATTCCCTAAAATTTGCCATTTTCTCTTTGGGCACCCCATGTGCAAACCCCAAAATTTCAACCCAAGTACCAAACATATCCCCTGCAGTAGCTTTAACACCTTCAAGAACTTCAGAGTAATCAGCAAAAGGATTGGAAAAAGTTTTAGCAACTCCAACAACAGCCCTTTTTCTAAAAACAGAAAACGCATGAATTATTGCTTTCTTCTGATCCAGACTAAGAGTTGTCTTCTTAAGAAACACAACAAACTCCGAAGCTTTTTGTTTAGAAATAGAAATACTTTTCAATTCAGACAAAGTAATCTTCCCTTGTCTTCTGGGACCGTAGTTAGGATTATCTAAAACAGGATCAATGGACAGAACATATCCATTAAAGGCTTGACCAAGCCTATACGCTTCTTTATTTGGCTTAACTCTTGCAAGTTTAGTAAAATTATTATATATTGCAGCAATTGCAACTTTATGCTTAAACTTTACTCCTTTTTGATTATAAAACCCTAAAGAAAAATGTCTCAACGCACCAGAAGTTATCCTAAATGCACTCTTCCAAAAAGCTTTTTTCCCAAAATTACTCAACCCAATTCTTGAAACCATAAACAATAACCCAAATCAAATTAATTATATTCTTCTTTTGCTTTTAATACTTGCAATAACTCTTGGAACAACTCTTTCTAATTCTTCTCTTAAGCGAACTCTTTCATTACAGTGCAAAGTTCTTTCTTGAAGTTCGTGCATGCAAATAGAAAAGTTAATACTTTTTATAAACCCGCCTTCGCCGGCATGGCACTCACCGTTTCTTTATATATGAAAAAAACAGCCAACTTCCATTATGATACTTGAAAAATTACAAAAACTTGGAATGGCCGCCTCTTACGATTCCTGCGGAGGAACTAAAGAGAAAGGTTACAGAGAATATGGAATACCTTTTGAGTACCAAAATTTTATTTACAATTGTACTCAAACAAGTGAAAATGTTTTTGTGCGCGGAGCATTACAAGGAAAAAATAAGATTTCTCCAAATCAAAAATTATACGAACGAGAAATGGTTTCTGAGGAACAAAAAAAAGAACTTTGGGGACGAATGTCTCGCGTGCTACCCACTTCAAAACAAGAATCACTAAACAAACCAAATAAATGCCTCTTAATGAAAGTGCTCCAAGATAATTCTTGTATTCATGATTGCAAGTACTGTGTGAATACTACTTGCAAAGAAAAAGTAACTCTCGAACCAAAAGAACTTTGTGATTCATTTGAATTCCTTTGGAAAAAAGGATACACTACAGGATTATTTCTTAGTTCTGCTGTGCATGGCGATGCTACCCCCAGTACTGAAAAAATGATTGCAAGCGCAAAACTATTACGTGCACGCGGATATCGCGGATACATTCATATGAAGGTTTTGCCAAACACTCCAGATTACTTAATTAAAGAAATGGCTTTGTATGCCAACAGATTATCAGTTAACCTTGAATCAGCTACTACACAAGGACTAAGTGAACTCACAAGCACTAAGGATTACAAAAACGGGATACTTGGAAAAATTAGCACTCTTGATAAATTGAAAAAAAGCGCTGATAAAGAAGGCAAACAAAGAGAAGGTTGGTTTTGTGATACACAAGAAATTGACAATGGAACCGATATGCGACTCAAATCATTCACCACACAAATAATCTTAGGAGCAAACCAAGAAACTGATTCTGATATACTAAATAGAATGGATTCACTTTACACAGAAACTGCACTTTATCGAACATACTTTTCTGCTTTCTCCCCAGTTACTGGTACCCCGCTTGAAAACAAAATAAGCGAAAACAAATCTCGAGAACACAAACTCTACGAAGCGGATTGGTTGTTTAGAATTTATGGATTCGGTAAAAAAATGATTGAAAGCGGATTAAATGAAAAGCAAAACTTTTCACTTGGACTTGATGTAAAAGAATCTATCGCACTCGCACAAAAACATATTTTTCCGCTAGATCCAAATACTGCGGAAAAAGATGAACTACTTTTAGTGCCAGGATTTGGACCAAAAACAGTTGAAAAAATACTTCAAATACGAGAACAAAAAAGAATACGTGAATTTAGTGATTTAATTTGCGAAGGGGTAAGAGTACTCAAAGCAAAGAGCTACTTAAACATCGAAGGAAGACAAACAAATTTACTAAGTTTTTAGAAAAATTAAAAAAATAAAAAAGTTTAATTTAAAAACCTGTCCAGGATTTTGAGTCCCGGACAGTTTAGATTTTTTAAATTTCTTAAATTGTTTTTGCTTGTTCTTTTAGAGCGCTAGCTTTGTCTGTCTTTTCCCAAGGCAAACTTTCTTTACCAAAGTGACCATACGCACTAGTTTGTCCGTAAATTGGTCGCTTCAAATCAAGAACTCTAATTATCTCAGCAGGTTTTAGAGAAAAATTCTTTCTCACAAGTGCTTCAATTTTTTCTGCAGGAATTTTTTCTGTACCAAAACACTCAATGAAAATGTTTAGGGGTTCAGCAAATCCAATACAATAAGCTACTTGAACTTCGCACCTATCAGCAAGCCCTGCAGCAACAATGTTTTTTGCAACATACCTTGCAGCATAAGCAGCACTTCGGTCAACCTTGCTCGGATCTTTACCAGAGAAAGCTCCCCCACCATGGTGTCCTTTACCACCGTAAGTATCAACAATTATTTTTCTCCCAGTTACTCCGCTGTCTCCAGCAGGCCCACCAAGAACAAATCTCCCTGTTGCATTAATGAAAACTCTTGTCCTATCATCAAAGTACTTTCCAAGAACTGGTTTAATTACTTTTTCCAAAATGTCTGCTCTTAATTTATTCATGTCACATTCACAATGATGACTTGAAATTACAACAGTATCAACTCTCTTTGGAACATCCCCATCATACTCAATAGTTACTTGACTTTTTCCATCAGGCCTTAATTCTTTTATTCCACCGTTTCTTCTTAATTCAGCAAGTTTTTTTACTAAACTATGAGAAAGCATTATTGGAAGAGGCATTAATTCAGGCGTATCAATACAAGCATAACCAAACATCATTCCCTGGTCTCCCGCACCTTGTTCTTTAAAATCTCCCTGACCTTCAGTTACTCCTTGAGATATATCAGGACTTTGCTTGTGAATTCTTACTTCCATTGGAGATTTATCAGAAAATCCTAATTCAGGATCAGTGTATCCTATTTGAGCAATTTTTGCTCTAGCAACTTGTTCAAAATCAACGTTTGCATTTGTTGTTACTTCACCAGCAACACAACAAAAATTTGTGGTAACAAGAGTTTCAATTGCAACTCTACTTTGAGGATCTTGAGCAAGGCATGCATCAAGAATAGCATCGCTAATTCCATCAGATACTTTATCTGGATGGCCCTCTGTTACACTTTCACTTGAAAAATATCGTTTCATGTTAAACACCCCAGTTCTGTTACAGTAACTGATTAGATACTGCACCAATTAGTTACAACAAGTAGGAAAATATTTATAAACCCTTACACTGATTAGTTACTGTATGGTACAAGATTTTCGCATAAGTCCCTATTTTTCTAAGGAACAAATAGAAGTAATTGACAAATTAATCGACAAAGTGGGCTGTACTAGAGCAGATGTCGTAAAACAGCTTGTACTGCTTAAATTAACCGAAATGGGCTACTTTGACAAGAAGCCAAAAGACTAAATTTTAGTAATTTTTATAAAATTTCTTGCTTTTTTCTTGAAAATTTAGTTTATTTAAATAGCCTTTAAAAGCCAAAAACTCCACACTTGCCCTTTAAAATCTTTTCAATGGAAACATACCTAGCAAAAGTTCAAACCAGGGTTGAAATCATGGATGAAGTAATAATTAGAAAAGCTAATGAAAATGATTTTGCTTCAATAATGGAAATGCCCGTAAAACTTGCCGCACACTTAGAAAAAACTTACGATCCAACAATAAAAGAAGATTGGTTTTTGGGTAGTGAAGCCCGCGAATTCTATTTTGATTTTTTAAGCGACAAACAAAAATGTTTTTTTGTTGCAGAAGAAGAAAATAAAATAATTGGATTTGTTACAGGCGAATTAATTGAAAGAACAGAGTTCTGGTACCGAAAAATAAATTGTTTTGCAAGTCTTGATGAAATTTTTATAGACGAAGAATACCGCTCAAAAGGAATAGGGGCAAAATTAATGACTCAATTCAAAGACTGGTGCAAAGAACAAGGCGCAGAAAGAATTAATCTAGAAGTATCAACAACAAATGTACCTGCAATACTCTTCTACCACAAACACGCTTTCCAAGACCAATACCTAATAATGGAAACAGCACTTGAAGGAAAACAAACAACACTAGTTCAAGAAGAAAACAAAACATCACTTACACAAAACGAAAACTTACAAAACAAAAACTCCACTGCAATTAAACTTTGAAGAACTAAAGAACTTGTTAAAAAGCTAAAGTATTTTAATTCTAAAAACCTCTACTTTACCATGCCTATGCTTGTTGGAGGAAGGAAAAATGTTCGTGTCAGCAGAATCTCTAAGGGAAGTCACATTGGTGGACGCAGTGAAGGAGCAGTCAGAAAAGTATTAGTAACACTTCAAAAAGGCACTAAAAAAAGGCGACTCATATTAGCAGAAAAAACCTTTAACCCACGAGATATGCTATCTGCCTATGCACAATCCACACAACCAAACCTGCGAAACCCACAAGGACAATACAACACTATTAGAAAAATACGGCAAATAAATCAACGCTTTCACTTAAACCTACCCCTACCAACAACAGTAAGACTACGTAGACTAAAAGATGGTACAAAAAAACTTTATGTTACATTTTTAAAAAATTGGCTTGATGCAAGTATTACTGCTAGCGAACACCATGACCTCAGCGAGGTTAAAAAATTCCGCACTAACCCAAAAAGCATCTCAGGCGGAAGATACGGCACACTCTACTCCACCTTGCGTTTAACCAATGAAGAAATAAATACACTTTACAGAGAAGAGCGCCGAATCTCCTTAGTGCTTGAAGCATTTGGATTTAGAATTACTAATAATGATGCATGGATTTATACTCGCGATCCAAAAACAAAAAAAATCAAAGTATGGCTTGGAGATTTTGGAAATGTAATAGAATTACCACAAAATGAAAGAGCAAATTTTAATGCAGGTAATTTTTTGGAACTAGAAGCATATTTAGATGGTAAACCCTACAAAAAACAACCCTATTGAATTTCAAAAAACTTGGATTAAATAGCCGCAATATTTTTCTTTTTGTCAACAAGCTCTTTTTGCAACAAAGCAATTTGATCTCTTAACGCAATTGCAAGTTCAAAGTTAAGTTTCTCAGCAGCTGCCCTCATTTCAAGTTCCATTTCGCCAATTAAACGCTCTTTCTCTTTATTAGGAATATGTTTAGTATCTTTGAGAATTATTTGCTGTTCTTCAATTGGTTTAATTATTGTAATAGGAGTAATGTTGTGTTTCTTGTTGTAAGCAACTTGGATTTCTCTTCTTCTATTTGTTTCAGCAATAGCTTTCATCATTGATTGTGTATTCTTGTCCGCGTAAAGAATTACTTTAGAAGTAGAGTTTCTCGCAGCTCGTCCAATTATTTGAATCAAACTCTGTTGATCTCTTAAGAAGCCCTCTTTATCCGCATCAAGAATTGCAACTAAACCAAGTTCAGGAATATCAATTCCTTCTCTTAACAGATTTATTCCCACAAGCACATCAAACTTTCCTTCTCTAAACTGGCGAATAATTTCACTCCGTTGTAAAGTCTTAATCTCTGAGTGCAAGTATCTGGACTTAATTCCCTTTGAAGCAAAAAAATCAGCAACCTCTTCAGCAAGTTTCTTTGTTAAAGCCGTAACCAAAATTCTGTTTCCCTTTTTCATCACAATATCAATTTCTTTTAACAAATCCTCCATTTGTCCCTCAATTGGTCTAACCGTAACAACTGGATCAACCAACCCAGTCGGCCTAATTATTTGTTCCACCAAATTCTTTGACTTAGTTCTTTCATATTGCGAAGGAGTAGCACTCACAAAAATAACACTTTGCTTTTTGAGGTAATCCCCCTCAAACTCTTCAAACTTTAGCGGCCTATTGTCTAAAGCACTAGGTAAGCGAAAACCATAATCAACAAGAGTTTGTTTTCTTTGTCTATCTCCATTATACATTCCGTTTAGTTGAGGAATTGATTGGTGAGATTCATCAATCACAATCAAAAAATCATCTCCAAAGTAATCCAAAAGACAATAAGGTTTTTCCCCAGCTTTTCTTTTATCAAAGTGCCTAGAATAATTTTCAATTCCTTTACAAAAACCCAAAGTGCTAATTAATTCCAAATCATAATTAGTCCTTTGTTTCAAACGATGCACCTCAACCACATCAAGTTTTGGCAATCTTTCTTCAAGCTCTTTTTTTATTGACTCAATTGCGCCAAGAGTTTCACTTTCAGGAACAACAAAGTGTCTAGCAGGAAACAAGTGATAATACTCTAAGCGTTGCTGGGTCGCCCCAGTATCTTTGTCAAGAATTGCAAGCCTATCAACTTTATCCCCATCAAATTCTACTCTTAGAATACTTCTTTCATTTCCAGGAACAATATCCACAATTTCTCCTTTGACCCTAAATCTTCCACTCAAAAGTTCTAAATCATTTCTTTCATATTGAGCATCAAGTAGCTTTGACATTAAATCATGACGAGTTAGTTTCATTCCAACATCAAGCTCAAACCCCATCCCCAAATAGTTCTTTGGGTTACCCAAACCATAAATGCAAGAAACACTCGCAACAACAATAACATCATCACGACTCAATAGGGAAGTAGTTGCAGAAAGACGCATTCTTTCAATATACTCATTAATTTGCGAATCCTTCTCAATGTATTGATCAGTTTGAGGAATATATGATTCGGGTTGGTAATAATCATAAAAAGAAACAAAATACTCTACTCGGTTGTGTGGAAAAAAAGCTTTGAACTCATTATACAGTTGTGCCGCAAGCGTTTTGTTGTGAGCAAGAACAAGAGTCTTCTTTTGAACATTTTGAATAACATTTGCGATTGTAAAAGTTTTCCCACTTCCAGTTACACCCAAAAGAGTTTGAGGATTCTCGCCATCTTTAATTCCATTAGTAAGAGACTTAATCGCCTCAGGTTGAGACCCGGCAGGTTTAAACTTTGAAACAAGCTCAAAGCAATGAATTTCTTTAGATTGCATAAATAGAACTCTTACTAAGAGATTTAAAGAACTTTCGAGAGCTCTCCCGCCGGCACGAAACTCAAGGAAGAATTTTAAACACCCAAAAAGAATTTGCTTAATGAAACTCTATGTTGATACAAACATATTTCTTGACTACTTGTTTGAGAGAAAAAACCTGCAAGGAAAAGATATTTCTGCACCTGCCCAGAAATTGTTTTACAGAGCAATTAGCTGCGAGTTTTTTATTGTAATGTCAGACCACACCGCAACCGAAATTAACAAAAAAATAGAATTAGAAAAAGCAAGAATGATTCTTGAATTTCTTAAGAAAAAGATAATTACGGCGGTAACAACAAAAGAAGATGTTTTGGAAGCACAAAAACTAAGCACAACAAACTATGCAGATGCTTTACACGTTGTTTTAGCAAAAAAATCAAATTCCGATTATATAATAACAAGAAACCTAAAAGACTTCTCTGAATTCTCAAGGATAATCGAGTCCAAGGCGCCCGAAGATATATGAAGCGTCTTTTCCTTCGAGTTCTTTTGCAACTTTTTTCTTCTGAGCTGCGCTTAACTCATTTTTTGGACTCTTTAATTTTGTAAGTGCTCTCCAGAGTTCATCATCAGGTTCTTTCTCAACTTCCATTCTACCATAAATCTCAATGAACTTGTTTAAAGCAGCGCTCTTATCAGGCAAATCATACTTTGCCTTAACAACATTAAGAACCTTATTTGAATAAGGAACTAAAGAAACCCTTGCATCAGTCATATGCATACCAAATACACTTCAAGTGTATCTTATTAAAAAGGTTACTTTTTGCCAAATGCAGAAACGCTGACTAATACATCACAATCCGTAAGCATCAAAAAACTTTCTTATTGATTGGTAATCCTTAATGAAAGCGTGACCCTTATCAGTTATTTGATAAGTCCTCTTTCCTCGCTTATCAATTTGTTCAATCAGAAAACCTTTACCCATAATTTCAGTCATATACTCAGTAAGCATTTGGTGCGAAAGGTTAGCCTTGTACATTATATGCGTTGGCCCAGCCTCTCCTTCCTTCCCCCGCACTAATAGAAGGATTTCATTCATTATTGCAACCCGATCTCTTTTCTGGTTCATCGCCTTAGCACCAAATAGAAATTAACCAAAATCAATAAATACCCGAAAAGCTCAATCGCGTGCCCAATAACATACAAAGGAGGATTATTTATTGAAAGGAAATATTGTGCGTGACCTATAAGTAAAAGTAAAAAAGCAAGTGCAGTAACAAGATTTAGAGATTGTTTCTTTTTTAAGTAATTAGCCACATAATACCATGCAACAAATAACAAACAAACTGTTGATACAACATAAAACAATCCAAAAAGATCATCAATAATAAACAAAGGAACAATTGCTAAAGCTAAAAAAGCTAAAAACAAACGCTTATTCTTTATTTCAAACGAAGTATACAAAAGCACAACTAGCCCAGTGAGCATAAACAAAACATGCCCATAGGCCCCAATTTGTTGAATAATTGGAAGCATTGCTGCATCAAAAGGAGTGTATAAGTGATCCCCTATTTGGGCCAACATAAAAAAATTAAAAATTGATTGAAAAAAATATGAAATAGAAATTAGCAAAAATCCTTTTCCAAATAAACCTGCTGATCTTTGAGAAGTCAAGTGTGATACGCGCAAAGCAAACAAAGCTAGCGCTAACGCTACAACTGCAAAAATTAATTCAAAAACAATATCATAACCAAAAAACCAAGGCGGAGAAATATGTATAAGTACCATAGATAAGCTCCCCTCAAAACAGTATAAAAACTTTCTGGAGTTGTCCTCTAGAGCCAATCTACAAAGCAAAACTTCACAAAGTATATAAACAAAATTCGCGAAAGGTAGTTATCGAAAAAAAAATGGAGTGATCCAATATGAGTAAAAATGGTTTAACAGAAAGAGATATTGCACAAAAAGAAAATCGCATAGCCCAATGGGAAAAATCCCGCACCCTCCCAAGAATTACTCAAATAGTACGCGTGATGAATAACCGCACGGCTGCACCAGGTCTTGAGGCGATGGAATGAATCACAAAATAATAACCCAAACTGAACTTATCATGGATGACTTACACACTAGTGTATGGAAAGCCATGCGAGGGGGTGGTAGAAAATAAAATTTTACTAAAGCCCCGTATAACGCTAAGTTGGTGGCCAAAAAACTGTTTCCCAAACAGTTCCATGTTAATAGCCTCAAACTAACAAAAGCCACCAACTTTAGCTAAAAAAATTAAAAAAGTTCAAAGTAATTATTTTCCAAACATTTCTTTTCTCTTCAAAACTTTTCTATAAGCATTTGCAAACCTGTGCGCCTCATCTCTAATTGATTGAAGTAATTGCAACCCCTTATTCTTTCTATCTAGTCTTAACGGAGCTTCTTTACCAGGAATGTGAATCTCTTCGAATTCTTTTGCAAGAGAAATAACAGGAATATTTAGTTTAAGTTCTTCTAAAACTTTTACTGCAACCCCTAATTGAGTTGGTCCACCATCAAGCACAATCAAATCAGGCTTTTTCATTATTTTTGACAAAGAACCCGAATATCTTCTTTCCACCACTTCTTTCATTGCCATTAAATCATCCGAACTAGTTTCTGCTTTGATTTTGAACTTTCTGTAATTTGACTTATCAGCAAATCCATCCGTAAAAGTAACCATCGAAGCAACAGTGTTTGTTCCACTCAAGTGAGAAATATCAAAGCACTCAATTACACGCGGAGCCTTCTTTAACTCTAAAGCTTTTTGTAGTTCGGTTATTCTTTCACTTCCAGCAAAAAAAGTTGCAGTAATGTTTTTTGAAACAAACTCTAACAAATCTTTCTTTTCCCCACTCTTTGGAACAATAATTTTTACAGTTTTATTTGCTTTATTTGAAAGATACTCTACAAGACCCGAGTTAACTTCTTGTGGAAGAATTATTTCACTAGGAATATTAGTTGAATCATAAAACTGTAGTAAGAACTCTTCTAAAAAGTCAGTGATTTGAGGAAAAACAAATTCTTGCTTATCTTCCACAACCCCTTGCTTAACATTAAACAAAAGCAAATGAACTTCCCCACCAGAAATTTCAAAATTAATTATATGTGCATCAATTGTTTTTGTAAACTCAACTCTTTGGCGTTCTTTTAATGTTTGTAACGCATCAATTTGATTCCTTAAAGTAATTGCATACTCAAAGTTACTCTTTTCTGAAGCCTCTTTCATATTCTTCTCTAGCTCCTCGATTAATTCCTCCACATTTCCTTTGAGTATTTTTCTAATTTGCAAAATTCTTTTATGGTACTCGTCTTTGTTCATTACTTTTCTTAAAGCAGGAGTAGGTTTTTGGGTTAGAATTTTAAAATTCCTACTCACAGTATCCATTACTAACTTTCTAATGCTTCCACTCACAAATGGGCCAAAATACTCTCCTTCTTCCCCCCTAATTCGTGCAACCTCAAGCCAGGGTAATTCATCAGCACTCAAACGCAAATACGCATACCTTCTCGAGTCCTTTAAATCCAAATTAAAATGAGGATAATACTTTTTGATTAAATTATTTTCTAACAAAAAAGCTTCTACTTCATTTTTAGTTAAAACAAAATCAATGTTCTTTATTTTGGTTACAAGTAACGCAGTTTTTGGATCATGATCTTTCTTTTGAAAATAATTTGCAACCCTCTTTTTTAGGTTCTTGGCTTTCCCCACATACAATACAACCCCATTCTCATCTTTGAAAAGGTAACACCCGGGGGAGGCTGGGAGAAAACTGATTTCACTAGGCTTAATCATAAATAGATTTTGTAAATGACTAATTAAATAACTTGTTTTTGAAGCAAATTACAAAATAAGCGATTACTCTGATTCAATTAGTTTTTTTCGAGCTTGAAGTCTTTCAACAAGATTAATCCTTTGCTCAATCAACTCTTGTTTCCTTGTCTGAATAGCAAAATAACTCTGCGCAAAAGCAATCTCTTCTTTTCGGGAATCCCCATTTTGTGCAATTAAATAACATGCATAACGAGTAAGTGCAAAATCCCCAATTTCTCTCTGTGCAGTAGACCCAATGCCAACCATTTTGCTGACATCGGGAAAATGGTCCAAAATCTCTTGACCAGAATTCTTACAAGCTTGTTTTGCTTTTTCAATAACCAACAAGAAGTTTTACTCAAAATTTGCCCTTAGTTAAATACAAATTAAGCAGGTTATTTCTTATTTTTGAATTCTTCTCACAGTTCTTTTTTTAACTAATTCAGCCAAAACTGTCCCATTCTTCATTATGAACTCTTTTTGTCTATCAGATATTCCATAATCATGCAAGTGATAGGCTTGTAATGGATGCATCCCTTTTGAAGCCAAATACAGAGTCGCCATTGTTCCGCTTCTTTGTTTCCCGTGCTGGCAATGAATAAGTGTTTTTGCGCCTAATGCCCTAGTTCTTTCTATTGCCGCAATCATTCGCAAAGTTTCACGCATTGTAGGAGCTTCATAATCATCAATAGGAATATTGTACACCTTAATTCCAACTTTCTTTGCAAAACTTTGAAGAGCTGGATCTAGTGCCTCTAAAGAAATAATTGATTTATATCCTTGCCTTGCCAGAGTAACAAGTTCTTTTTTAGAAGTAATAATACCAGAACGATTAACTAAATCATCAACTTGCTTAAAGTTTTCCATATACTAATAATGCAAAAGAACTACTTAAACTTTTTTGAAATAACAATTTACTTCTTAAGTATTGGCGCAAGGAATTTCCCAGTGTAACTATTCTTTGCATGAGCAACTTCTTCTGGAGTTCCTTTTGCAACTATTTCTCCCCCGCCTTCTCCACCTTCAGGTCCAAGATCAACAATATAATCAGCACACTTAATTACTTCCAAATTGTGTTCGATTACAACAATTGTATTACCTTTGTCTACTAGTACTTGTAAAACATCAAGGAGTTTTTTAATATCATGGAAATGTAAGCCAGTTGTAGGTTCGTCCAACAAATAGAGAGTGTCGCCAGTTCCTCTTTTTGCGAGTTCTTTAGTTAATTTAATTCTCTGTGCTTCTCCACCAGAAAGCGTAGTAGCAC
>JBAYJX010000006.1:0-46804 GCA_041664905.1 archaeon
ATTTCCAAATACTTGTTGAGTTAGATTAAGTTCTTTTACTTGTTTTAGCAAATAAAATGCTTCGTTAGGAGTTTGAGTTGAGAAAAACAATCCTTCTGATCCAAGCGAATTTGCTTTTTGTAAAACTGTTCTAAAATCCGAAGAGTCTTTTGCAAAACCTTCATAAAGAACGACTTCACCCCCAAGAGAAACAAATTCGTCTTTCATCTTTTTTGCAATTGGCTGGGCATAACTTGTTTGAATGTAAATAATTGCAATTTTTTAACCCCTTTTCCTATTGCAGCTTTCGCCATTAAATCAGATTGAACAGTACTAATGCTTGATGTTCTAAATATATAATCTCCCGCGTCAGAGAGTAACGGTGTAGAAGTAATTGCTGCAAGCATTATTATTTTGTTTTGCTCAACTATTGGAGCTATTGCCATGCTTTCAGCAGTACAGTGACCGCCGAGAACAAATTTTACTCCATCAATGTTAATTAATTTGTTAATCGCAGTAATTGCTTCTTTTGTATCACACTTACCATCTTCAACAATTAACTCAATTTTTTTACCATTTATTCCCCCATTTGAATTAATCTCATTAACTGCCAACATTCCTGCTTCGTATGCACCATATTTAGAAGTTGCACTGGATAAGTCAGATATCCAACCAATCTTTATTGAATTTTCTGGTTGCACTCCAAAAAAAGCGGTAGAAGATAATCCAGAAATTGTTAATACAAACAATCCAATCACCAAAAGTGCTCCAACTAACAATTTTTTATCCACAAAACCACCCCAAGTTCACTAGAGAACCGTAAATAGTTATCTGCAGGGAAGTTTATAGCAAATTATACTCCATTTATGGATACCAAAACAAGGTTTTTTATTTTGATGCAAATACGCTTGTTAGTATGGATACAAGCATACTTGAGGACCTTGGATTAACTAATGCCGAAATTAAGGTGTATTTAGCACTACTAGAACTTGGAAGCACTAAAGCAGGAAGAGTAATCGAGAATACTAACCTCCAAAACAGTGTAGTACACATGACACTACACAAATTAGTGAACAACGGATTTGCCACGTTCATAAAAAAAGGAAGCGTAAAATACTACCAACCAACTGATCCCTCACACATACTAGATTTTATTGAAGACAAGAAAAAAAGATTTAGAGAAATACTACCCACACTACTTGAAAAACAAAAATTCAAAGAAAAAGAAGAAGCAGAAATATACGAAGGATTCAAAGGACTCAAAACAATGTTGCACGAGATGATTAAAGATGCAAAAAAAGGAGATGAGTTCGTTTTCTTTACATTCTTTACAAAAAACAATGATGATTACCAACAAATCTTCAATTACTACAAAGAGTTTGAAAAAGAAAGAGAAGAAAAAGGAATTATTGTGCATGGAATTGCTCCTGAAAGCATTCGGAATAAATTTACTGGAAGGAATCCAGAAACAATGATATTTGTAAATTACCCAATCCCCCTAAACTGCGGAATCTGCAATGACAAAATAATGTTCACTACTTGGGAAGATAAAAAAACATCCGTTCTTATCCACTCAAAACAACTAGCAAACCAATACAGAGAATTATTTTACTCAATTTGGAACAAAGAAAAAGGAATAACTAAAAAATAACCAATTCAAAAAAATAATCAAAACACTAAACAAAAACTATTTCTTTAATATCTTATTGAACCCTAGTCCCCATTCATCAGTGTGCATTAGAACGGATTCGATTGAGCGAATAACATATGGAAATTCGCCCTCAAGACTCTCAATAATTGTGTAATACCCATGATTGTTTTTTACAGCGAACTCAAGCTCAATATCCCACATATGCCGAATAAGATATTGAGTATTAGGAATTTTAGACACATATTCTAACAATTTATTAGCTTCTTTTTCTGAATACTTATCGAATCTAATTATTGTTTTGTATAATTCAAGTCCAATTTTTGATAAATCAATCCCTATTCTGTATTGAATAATAATTCCTTTCTTTTCCATTTCTTTTAATCTTGCTGCAACAATTCTTGGAGTAGAACCAACTTTTTCTGAAAGAAGAGTGATTGGAATTCTTGCATCGTTAACAATATTTTGCATAATTGCATAATCCAAGGCTTCAAAAGAATTTTGCCAAATCTCTCCCGCAAACATTAAAGGCTCTGTTTTGGCACCAGTAAAATACATTTTAGAAAATTGAAAAATGTCTACAGGAAGCTTACCCTCTTCACTTAAAATTAAATCACTATAATCCTCAATTAGTTTGTTTTTGAAATTAAAAAAATCATAATCCGATTTTGCAAACACCCCAAAAATCAAATCCCATGAACCTGAACACACCCCCAACCAAAAAATGGATTCGCTAGAGCGCAAAAAATTTAACAAACTAGTTTTCTTTTCAGGAATGTTTCTTAACTTCAAATAAACCTTGTAGAGTTTGTAACCCATTTTGTGAGGGTTAAAGGAAACAACAAAAGAAGAAATTACTCCGCTCTCAACTAAGTGAGCAATTCTATAATCCACAGTTTGTCTGGATTTTTTTACTTTCTTAGCAATTACAGCCGAAGGGGTTCTACAATTCTTATCAAGCTCGGCTAAAATCTTCCTATCGAGCAAAGAAACAATTGTACTATCAAACTCAACCATTATTAGCATTAATAACAAAGTTAATATAAAAGTTGTCATTTTAGCAAAAAAACATCTAATTAGTCTTAATAGCCTAAAAGACGAGTAATTCCTTAACGTTAAGTGATTAACGTTGGGGTGAACTTGATGAATAAAAAAATCTTAACAGGAGGAGTTATTGCACTAATAGTTCTCGCAATAATCGCCATAGGATTTAATGTAACTCAAATAAATGGAAATTTTACAGCAGGAGCAAAAGAGACAATAAAAATTGGATATTTAGGACCACTTACTGGAGACATGGCATCAATTGGAGAAGGCCAACTAAAAGCAGTACTTTTAGCAGTAGATGAAATAAATTCTAAAGGCGGAATTAATGGAGCAAAAATAGAACTAATAGCAGAAGACGGCACATGTGACGGCAAAGCCGCTATCACAGCAATGACTAAACTAGTAGAAGTAGATAACGTGAAGTATGTAGTTGGAGGACAGTGCTCTTCAGAAACAATTGCTGCAGCACCTTTAGCTGAAAAAAATAAAGTACTACTACTCTCACCGCTATCATCAAATCCAAATATCACAACAATGGGAGATTACATATTCCGAAACTACCCATCAGATTCATACCAAGGAAAAATAGCAGCAGAGTATGTTGCAAACACAATGCACTTAAAAAAAGCCGCAATACTTTCATGCCTAAGCGACTACTGTGTAGGACTAAAGAATGAATTCAAAACAAACTTTGAAAAAGCAGGCGGAGAAGTTGTACTAATTCAAGAATTTGAAAAAGGTGCAACAAACTTGAAAACAGAACTCTCAAAAATCAAAAACTCTGGCGCAGAAATAATTTACATGCCAGCATACCCCGTAGAAACCACAACCGCATTCGAAGAAGCAAAAGAACTAGGAATTAACACACCATTCTTTGGCGGAGACGGATGGGAAAATTCTAACCTATGGAAAGAAATAGGGGCAATCGCAGAAGGAGCAAAATATATTTCACCAAGAACTATTGAAAATAATGAATTCAAAACAAAGTTTAATGAAAAATACCCAAACAGCGAAATTACTCTCGCTGCAACAAACAACTATGATGCAATAAAAATTATTGCACAAGCAATAGCAAAAGTAGGAAATGACAGTACCAAAGTAAAAGAATACTTGTACAAAATGCCAACCTACAACGGAGTAGCAGGAAAAACAGCATTCAATGAAAACGGAGACCTTGTGACAGCAGAATATGTAATAAAAGAAATCAAAAACGGAAGTCCGGAAGAAATTCAAATAGCTTAAGAAAAGTAAAAAATACCGGGCGAAGGCAAACACCTTCGCCTTTTTTAAGACGCAGTAATTATATCACTATCACAAATCATGATCTTAACTTGATGGTATCTCCACTAAAGTAAAACTTTTACCAATCGGCTCTCCATTCAAATCAAACTGAATATTCCCCGTAACTCCAGAAAAAGTAGAGGTATGTAAAAAATCTTTTGCACCTTTTGAATTTGAAGAGTTAAACAACGCTTTTAGCGCAACTAATGTTGCATCATAAGTCTCTGCTGCAAAAGGGCCTGGTTTTTCACCAAATCTTGAAAAGTACTCGGCTTCAAATTTTGACGAAATTGGATTACTAACCGCAAGGTATTTTGAGTATACCACCCCTTTAACTAACTCAGTATTCTCAAGCACAACACCAGAATTAAATACCTCTGACGCAAAAACCTTTTGTTTTAGACCAAGTTCTTTCATTTGAGAAAGAATTGAAACATATTGTTTATCCATCGCGATGATTAAAACTCCTTGGGAAGCGGCATTCTTAATCTTTAACAAATGAGTTCTAAAATCAGTTTCGCTTTCTGAAAAAAATTCTTTAAAATCAATTCTCGCACCACCATTTAAAAGATTTTTTTCAAATACATTAGTTAGGCCAATCCCATAATCGCTTTGTAGCGAAAGAACAGAGAAACTTTTAAGCCCTTTATTTAAAGCAAACTGTGCAAGGTCCTTTCCTTGTATAAAATCCGAAGGAACTATTCTAAAAACAAAATTTCTATTTTCTGTAATTTTAGGATTAGATGCAGCAGTTACTACAAGAACATCATTCTCTTCAGTCAAAGGAATTATTGCAAGAGCTTCCCTTGAAGACCCCGGAATTATTGCTTGAACATTATTTAATTGAATTAATTTTTGTGCAGAAGATAATGCAAGCTTTGGATCCATTTGAGAGTCCTCAATAAAAAAATCCACATTAACATCATTTTGTTCTTCAAAATCAGATATTGCAAGCGAAAAAGATTTAGACCAAGTTTGACCATAACTTGAAATAGGCCCAGTTAAAGGAAAAACTGCCCCCAACCGTAAAGCGTGATCTTTATTTTGAAAAATAAATAACCCTTGTGGCTGTAGGGCCCCAACAAATACCGCAATTAATGCCACCACTACAACTACCCCTAGCAAAAACTGTATTTTATTCAATTTAACCCCCCCTTTTTTTGTTTAAATAACACTCTTTGTAGGTGGTTAATGAATATTTTTAGTAAAAAATGCCTCAAAACATAAATATTTATACCCAATTACAGAATTATGATTTATATGCTGGAAACAATGGATAAGAAGAATTTACAAATACTTCATCAATTAGACCTTAATTCACGCCAAAGCAATTCTTCAATTGCAAAAAAAATTGGACTAAGCAAAGATGCGGTGAGTTATAGAATAAAACAACTTGAAGAAAAGGGATTTATCAAAGGATATTTCTCAATAATTGACAGCGGAAGATTAGGATATAGACTACACAGAGTATTTTTTAATTTAATAGACATGACCCCGACAGTTTTAAATGAATTTATAGATTTTCTAAAAAATGAGAAAAATGTCTTCCGAATAAGTGTAATGGACGGGCAATGGGATTTCGGTTTTGTATTCTGGGCAAAGAACAATAAAGACTTTAGAGATTTTTACTACAAACACTTATGTAAAAAGTTTCGAAAATACATCAAGAACAGTTTTATTAGTCAAATAACCCTTTATCAACCCTGGGACAGATCATATTTTACAAAAACGAAAAAAACTATTTCCTATGAAATAATTGGGACTGAAGAAACAGCCGAATATGACAAAATAGATTTTGAAATACTCAAACTAATTTCACAAAATGCCAGAATCCCATTAATTGAGATTGCAAATAGATTAAATCTGGATAGCATGACCGTAAAGTATAGAATAAAAAAACTAGAACAAAAAGAAATAATCCAAGGATACAAAACTGAATTTAATCTTGCCCTACTTGGCATAGATCTTTACTCAATTAAAATAAATTTAAGTGCAATGGAAAAAATCCAGGAACTACAAAAGTATATTCTAAATATTCCAGAAACAAATTCCATTATTGAAACTATTGGTGGATTTGATCTTGAATTCGACCTTGAAGTAGAAGACAGCAAAAGGTACTACCAAATAATAGACGAACTCAAAAGCAAATTTGATTTTATAAGAGAAATAATTTATTTTAGAACCATTTATGATACAAAAATGATTTATATGCCTCAAAAATAAACTCAATGTAAAAATCAACCTAATTTATACAAAACAAACTTTCCATCTTTAGCAACTTTTAGTGCTAAAGGCTTTGTTACTCCGCCACTAGAATTAAAAGTTGTTTTACCACCTAAGCCAGGATAATCTTTTACCGAAAGCAAATATTCTCGAATACAATCCGTGTTTTCTACGCACTTGCCTGCAGCAGAATTTAGAAGCATTATCATATCATATGCGTTCGCTGCTGCAAAAGGCATATCCCCCCCATATTTTGATTTATATTCTGCCAAAACATTTTTAGCGTTGGGTGCACTCGTGTCAACTGGAGCAACAGCAATAATTACCCCTTCACTAGCTTCGCGAGCTGACTCAAAAAATTTTGTTGTATCAAGTGCCGGACCGCCAACAACTAAACCACTAAACCCCATTTCTTTTATTTGGCGAACAACATCAGCGCCATCTTTATCCTTACCTGCAACAACATAAATTGCACCAGTATTGTTATCTTTCGCTTTTGTAAGCGCAATTCTCACATCGGGAGAAGCTTCATCGTAATAATAATTCTCTGACAATCCACCAAGAGAAGAAAATTTTTCAGTAAATGATTGCGCATAAGATGCAGGAGAAGCAGAACTCTTTCCCACAAGCAAAAGAACTTTTGACAAGTGCTTTTTGAAAAGAAATTCTGCCAAAGTGTAAGCAGTTAGTTTACTTGGTTCACGATTCCTAAAAACATACTTTCCCGAACCATCAATTTTGTCAGAACCCCCTATAGGAGTAAAAAGAATTGCTTTTTGTTCTTCAGTCACAGGAACAATTGCTAAAACTTCATCGGCACCAGTTGCAATAATCACATTAGCCCCATCAACTTGCAAAAACTTTTGGGCAGAAGTAACGGCCGTTTGAGGAATACTTGCAGTATCATCATACAGAACTTGAATGTTTAATTTATCGCCACGCTCAGTAATAGTTTCAAGAGCTAGGTTTATTCCATTTTGTATATCAACCCCATACGAAGCGGCTTTTCCAGTAAGGGCTAAAGAAGCACCCACAACTAGTTTTGAATCCTGCGTAGCAGAAAAGAAAGCTATGCTTGGAGGCGCAAAAAATAGCACTGCCCCAAGAATAATTAGGATAACTAAAATTACTAACCCCCCAATCACCAAACTATCCTTCCCAAATACGCCCACAAGACCACCCATTAGAAATAGCACCAAGTAAGAATGATAATATTGTGTTGTCCAAGTTTCGACAACATTTATATAATAATTGGAACAAGAAAATAATATGGAAGAAAACAGTCTACTAAAACTTGGTTTAAAGGAAAAAGAAGCTTCAATTTATTTAGCTTTACTAAAAAGCGGACCAATCCTTGCAAATCAACTTGCTAAAAAAACAGGGCAAGTAAGAACTACTGTTTACAGTCAACTTGATTTACTTATAGAAAAAGGGTTTGTGAGTTACACAATCCAATCTGGAAAAAGGTTTTATCGCGCAGCGGACCCACAAAAACTACTTGAAGAATTTCAAGCAAAAAAAGAAGAAGAGGAGAACACGCTTAAAGAAGTTGTTCAATCACTCAAAAAAACGCAAGGGATTGAACAATCAAAAACAAAAGTGGAAGTGTTTGAAGGAAAAGAAGGACTAAAAACTGCTTTCTTGAAATTTACCCGCGAACAAAACCAAGAACTACTACACTACGGCTCATCAGGAATAAGTTACAAAATAATTCCCCTATTTATGGAAAAATGGAACAAAGAAAGGATTAAGAAAAAGATTTTTATGAAAATAATTTATAATCACACAAAAATAACCGATGACCGAATAAAAAATGGCCCAAAACTACTTAATGCAGAGTATAGGTTTTCCCCAATAAAAGATTTTTCGATGACTGGAACTATGATATACAAAAACACAGTAACTTTCTCTATTTGGGATCCAGAAAACTGCATGGCAATTGTTATTGAAAACCCATCAATAGCAAAAAGCTACCGCGAAAACTTTGAAATACTATGGAAAAACTCAATCAAACCGGAAAAAATTACCCAAGCTTGACAAATTTCCCGTCTTTGACCGTTTTTATAAAAACCTCTTTTCGTGTATCTCCATTTTCATCAAAAGAAATTGCCCCAGTAATTCCAGAAAAATCATGAATTTTATAGAGCTCATCTTTTACACAAACAGTATCTTCTGGATTTTCACAGTGACTCATTGCTTTTGCTAAGACATGCACGGTATCATAAGCCAATGCGGCATTATATTCAGGCTTAACCCCATAAGCAGATAGATATTTATTAACAAAATTTTTTAACTTGAGACTATTTGAATCAACATCATAAAAGTGAGTATAATTTAGTCCTTCCGCAGAAGGCCCTGCAATTTCTAACAACGCAGGAATCTCAATAGAGTACATAGAAAACCACTGCACATTCAAATCAAGTTCTTTAGCCTGTTTAAGAATTTGCCCAAGTTCAACAGGGTAAGACGCCGCAAAAACTGCCTGTACCCCAGAACTTTTTAGTTTTAACAAAACGGACTTATAATCTTTTCCACTTTTTTCATAAAACTCGTTTGAAATTACTTTGCCGTCAAGAGCTTCATAAGTTTGTTTTAATGCCGAAGAATAAGAAACTCCCGCTTCCGCATTAACTGCCAGAACTGCTATTTCCTTAATCCCTTTTTTATTATAAATAAAATCTGCCAATTTTTTTGTTTCATCCAAAGGCAGCAGGTTATGTCTAAAAATATAATCGCCTGCAGAAGAAATTTTTGTGGCGGCTGAACCCATTGCCACAAGTATTTTTTTCTCCTTTTCAGCAATAGGGGCAATGCCCAAAATTACATCACTCACTTGTGCAATATAATAATTAATATCGTTGATGGCTGAAAGTTTATTGTATGCATTAACTCCCGCTTGTGCCCCACCAACACTATCTTCAAAAACAAGTTCTAACTTTTGACCTCTCACCCCACCACTAGAATTAATCTCATCTAAAGCAAGAGCCATCCCTTTTGGAACATAATCCCCATAGTAAGACATTGCGCCAGACAAAGGAATAATTACTCCAAGCTTGATTGATTCGACAGGCGTATTTGTAGAATTAAAATTCAATGAAAATAAGGCAGTTGAATTAAAAATAAAAATTGCAACAAAAACCACCGCAATAAGCACAATCACAAAAAAAACTAATATGCCAAAAGCGTTTTTATCATTAAAGAAAATCATACAATCCCGAAAAATTATCGCCGCGTGAACTATTATTCTTGTGTGGCGATAAAAATAACCACACTTTATAAAAAGATTGCAAAAAAGTATCCCTATGGAAAACAGGCTAATCGAAGCAATGCAAAGAATGGGATTTTCAAAAAATGAAATAAGCACTTACCTCACTTTACTAAATTCCACAACATGTTCCGCAGGAGAAATTGCAAAAAAAACAAGAATGCAAAGAAGACAAGCTTATGATGAATTAGACAAATTACTTGAAAAGGGGCTAGCAACATATACAATAAGAGAAGGAAAAAAATACTATCAAACAACAAATCCCGAAAGGCTTCTTGACGGCATAAAGGAAAATGAAGAAATATTAACAGAAGCCATGCCGGAATTAATAGAAAAATTTAACACAAGAAAACCCACAATCCATTCTGAAGTGTATGAAGGAAAGGAAGCCCTAAAAAAAATATTTGAGGACATAATAAAAACCAAGCAAACCTGGTACAGCATAGGTGCGACAGGCACAGGCTACATTCTATTTCCCATATACTTAGAGCAATTAGCCAAAAGAAGAGTGCGAGAAGGAATTGAAAGAAAAATACTCCTAGCTAACACGCCTCGCGGAAAAGAATACTACAAGAAATATAAAACACAGAAACTCGCCGAAATAAGATTTTTACCTAAAGAGATAGATAACCCCCAAACAATATGGATTTATGGAAACAAAATTATTACTCTCCTGGTATCCGACCAGTACCCCGTAGCAGTATTAATTGAAAATGAAACAATTGCAAAATCATACAAAGGATACTTTGAAATCTTATGGAAAAACTCGATCAAGCCGGAAAAAATTAATAGTTAAACTACTTTTTCCCCTCTGACCAAAGGTGCTTAAAATAAGTTTCGTAAGAATCCGCAAGTTCTTTATTGTGAACTAATATCCCAAATGGTTTTTCTGTCCAAAGAATTATTCCAACTGAATCGTTACGAATGATTGTTTCTGTTAACGGCTCAAACCCGCTTTCTGAGTAACGAACTTCTGAAAATTTATATTTCTGTTCAGCCCCCCAAGCGCGCAAGGACTCATTAAACAATAATTTGGCACTAATCTTTTTCTTTACTCTTTTTACATGATAGTCAACCCACCACGCTTCACCAAGCATTAGAGATTTTGAAGAAGAACCAATTGTGTGGTGCTCACTTCCGCCCGCATCAAGTAGTTCTAAGAGAAGTTCTTTTACTCCGCACACCCCGCGAAAAGAAGTTACTTCAGGTTTATCAACATTCATTCCTTGCTTTGCTAATAATGAAGGAAGAATTGATTCAAACCTCTCTTTTTTTGCATCAATAAAATCAATAACATGCTTTGGGTTAGATGCTTGGTAAATATTCTTTTTACCTTCTTTTACAAAAGAAACAAATCCTTTTTCTATTAACCGATTAAGTGAATTATGAACAACTGAGTTGTGTAAACCCGTTTTATCTAAAATAAATTTTGCTGAAACCCCCCCCATTTCAAGAAGAGCCAAATACACCTTAGCTTCCGCAGGAGTCAAGCCAATATTCTCAAGCACTTCAATTTCCATAACAAAATAATGTCCAACAAACAATATAATCCTTTCTTTTATCCTCCTCAAAAGGAGAATTAACCCATATAAGCAAAAGATTTGGAACTCTATTTACAGTTAAAGAGTTAACTGCACTGGGGGGCGAAAAATATGGAAAAGAATTTGAAAATAGGAATGGTACTTACAATAGCAATAATTGTAATTGCAGTTGTTTTAGCACCATTACTAAATACAAACGGATTATTCACCCAACAAAAAAATGATTCAATCACAATCGGATTTATTGGAATCCTAACGGGGGAAGGAGCTGCATGGGGAAACGCTGCAAAAAACGGAACAATTATAGCAGCAGAAGAAATTAACTCTAATGGAGGAATAAACGGTAAAAAATTAGAAATAAATTACCAAGATGATGAAGGAGATCCAAAAAAAGCACTAAGCGCACTTGAATACCTAACCTCAAACAAAATAAATGTAATAATTGGAACCACTTGGTCAAGCACAGGTTTACCACTAACTAAAGTTGCTGACTCAAAGAAAACAATACTAATTTCCCCTTCTTTAGGAAAACCAGAGTTTAATGAATCAAGCAAATACATTTTCAATACTTGGCCACACGATGTAATCCTATCAAGCCAACTAGCAGACTATGTTTACTCAAAAGGACACAAAACAGTAGCACTAATTGGAGCACAAGAAATTTGGGTAAAAGACCAAACAAACGCATTCAAAAAAAGATTTGAAGAACTAGGAGGAATAGTAGAAGTACTTGTAGAACCATTACCAGGACAAGTAGATCTCTCTAGCGATGCAACAAAAATTTCAAGTGCAAAAAAAAGCAGCGCAATAGTATCAACAACAGATGGAATCTTAGTGGGGGCAAAAGTTGCTAAAAGAGTAAGAGAACTTGGCAGCACCCTACCAATCTACTCAATAACAGTAGATATGGATTCAGTAAAAGCAAGCCAAGGAGCATACGAGGAAATGGAATTATTAACCTTTCTTACCCCCACACAAGAATTCAAAGAAAAATATGAATCAAGATTTGGAAATATTGATATCGGAGCAGATACAGCATACGATGCAGTAATGCTAATTGCAAAAGCAATGAAAGAAACAAATAGCACAAATACAGAAAAAATCCAAGAGTATTTGAATAATCTAAAAACCTACTCTGGAGCAAGCGGAGAAATAACTTTCGATGGAAAAGGAGGAGTAATTAAAAAATCAATAATAATGAAAGTACAAGATAAGGAAATAATTCAACTAAAATAAAAATCAAACGCGAAGGTACAATAGGCCTTCGCCTTTTTTCTAAACCACTCTAGTCAATGATGGCGAGTCATTGCCCAAGACAATCAAGAAAACCTTTAAAATCATTTGTATATACAATTGATGTATGAATAAACTTGTTAGTATGCGGCTTGATGAAAAGTTTCTCAAAGAAGTGGAAAGATTTGTAAACGAAAGTACATACTCGAACAAAACAGAGGCATTCAAAGCGGGAATGAGAAAGTTAATGGACGAATGGGAAACTAAACGAGCAATACAAATGCTTAGGCAAAGCAGAGACTGGGCAAAAAAGAAAGGAATCAAAGAGCCAACCCCAGAAGAATTTGCTAAAATACGCGAAGAAGTAGGAAATAGAAGTTTAAGAGAAGCTGGACTACTATAATTCTTCAGGTTTGTACGAAAGCTCTATCGCATTCAACTCTGCAAAAAAAATGATTGTCACGCGTAACCAAAAGTAGATTGTTATCTTTTGCAATAACAAAAAGCAAAGCATCAACATAAGAAACCCCTTTCTCTTTTGAGAGTCTAGAAGCCTTAGATTTTTGCTCCAAAGAGGGCTTGACAATTTCAATTTTGTTTTTATCTTTAAGAGAACTTAGCACTTCCACCCACATTTCGCCTTCAGAAATTTTGAGCACTGACTTTAATTCATTAAATGACTCAATACACATAACAACAAA
The DNA here is from genome assembly GCA_041664905.1 of archaeon. GTDB lineage: Archaea > Iainarchaeota > Iainarchaeia > Iainarchaeales > JAAZKV01 > JAAZKV01. Next base: position 12,919 of record JBAYJX010000006.1, read on the forward strand.
AAACTCACACTCCAAAGTCCTTTTAAAAAACTGAAAAGCAAATTCTCCAATCGGAACATAGCTAGATTTTCTATTCAATAAATTATCCAAGAATATATTTGTATCAACTAAAACTCTTCTTGACATGAGAAAAGCTTTTTTGAAAGCACTTTATAAAACTTCACAAAAGTTCGACAAAAAATGAACAACTACACCCAAAAGAAATAAACTAATCACCCAAATAAGCTTCGAGCACTTTCTTATTTTTCTTAATCTCTTTCGGATTCCCACTAGCAATTATTTTCCCTTCATCAAGAACAATTACTTCATCAGCAATATTTAATGTAAAAGGCATATCATGCTCAACTAATAAAATCGTGTGCCCTTTCTTTTTTAATAAAAGAAGGCTATCAGAGATCTTTTTTCTTAACGCAGGAGTTACTCCCGCAACTGGCTCATCAAGCATCAAAAGCTCGTGAGGTTTTAGAATTGCTCTTGTTAACTCAACAAGTCTTTTTTGACCATAACTTAACTCAGATGCTTGCTTAGTCTCTAAAGAAGAAAGCCCTAATTCTTCTAAAGCACTTTTTGCTTCACTTACTTTTTCTTTTGAAAGAGAGTTTAAACCAAAAAAGCTCTTTACTAACTTTTGATCTTCATTGTCAAACGCTAATAGAAGATTATCTAAAACTGACATATTTGAAAACAAATGAGGCTTTTGAAAAATCCTTGAAACCCCTAAGTTTGAAATTTGTTCAATCTTAAAAGAAGAAATCTCTTTTTTATTAAAAAAAACTTTTCCTGAATCAAGTGGCAGTACCCCACACACCACATTAAACAAAGTTGATTTACCAGAACCATTGGGTCCAATAAGCGCAGTGATTTTACCTTTCTTTACTGTTAAAGAAACCCCATCAAGAGCATGAACTCCCCCAAAGTGCTTTGTTACGTTAACTAGTTCCAACATAAAAACACGACAAAATAAGGAATTAATTATTAAAAAAGGAATCGTTGTTAATTTGATTACAGTTTACGAAATACACAGCTATACAAAGCTAAGCAGGCGATTCATTTAACAATTTCTGCTTTCCCACTTGCATTAATTGTTAGCAAATATGCGGGCTGAGAAGTTTCTCTTTTTGAGTTAAAACTCAAGTCCCCATTTACTCCAGAAATTTTTGCTTCTTTAAGAGCAGCTTTGAGCAAAATGCTTTTTGCGTTAGATATTTTGTAGGCACTTGCTATTAACAAAACTGAATCATACGCATATGCGGCAACATGAGAAGGCATTTTACCATACTTTTTAAAATATCTTCCACTAAATTCTAATGCTTCTTTTGAGTCAAGGTAAAAATCATTTCCGCCAAAAAAAACTTTCTTACCTTTGGTATACTCAATTACCTGGCCCCTTATTGCAGGAGTAAAAATTAGTCTCCCTGCAAGAATTATTTTATTAATGTCCATTTCATTCATTTGTTTTACAATGCCAAGCATTTGATTCTCATAACCAACTGCATAAATTGAATCCATCCCCAAATTTTTTATTTTAAGTAACTGAGTTCTAAAATCCAAATCTGTAGGCAAAAAACTATCTGTTGAAACAATTTTTCCGCCAAGTGATTCAAAAGTTGAAATAAATAACTTTGAACAAGATTCACCAAACGGTTCTTTTTGAAATAATACAACAATTTTTTGTATATTCAAGTCTATTGCTCTCTTTGCCATAAAAGGGGCTTCTTCCTCACACAAGTAAAAGTTTCTAAAAAGCAAATCATTTGCAGAGGTAATATTCTCTGCAGCAGTCGCGGTGAACATAATTGGTTTCCCATAATCTTTTGCTAAAGGCGCAATTGCACTCGCTACTGCACTTGCTTCAACTATAAATACATCAGGACTAGCAATTGAATTAATTCTCCTAAATTCGCTAATTCCTTCCTCGGGACTTGCAGCACTATCCCCAGAGATTACTTGAATATTCAAATCATAAAGCTTCTTAGCATCTTCAACTGCAAGCGTAATCCCATTTTTGGCATCAATTCCCCAACTCAAAGCCACTGGGCCAGAGAGCACCCCTATTACCCCCAGTTTTAATGAATCCCCTTGAACCGATTGAACAGAATCCGCCAAAAAAAGACCTGAAATTGAGCCGCTTCCAAAAATGGCAACTAAGAGTACTAAGCACACTATGATTATCACAGCAAATAATGTTTTCTTGTCCATAAAACAAACGCAAAAGAAGAACTATAAGTATTAGTGTTGTCCCAAATAGGACACACAATTTATATACATATTGGACACAATTCTATAATGACACAAAAAGAGTTTCTCTCCTTGGGCTTTTCGCAAGGCGAAGCAGAAATCTACGACACCCTGATTCAATTGGGTCGAGCAAGTGCTGCAACACTATCACAAAAAACTGGAAGACACCGAACACACATTTATGACACCATAACTAAACTAAAGGAAAAAGGACTTGTAGCGGAAAACATAACCGATGGCACCAGAATATTTTCGCCCACTGCCCCAGAAAATCTTGTGGATTATTTTGAAGAAAAAAAAGAAAGAGCACAAAAACTTGTTAAAGATTTAAAAAAACCAAGCGAAGTTGAAAAAAACGAAGTAATTGTAGAAACATTTACTGGAAAGTCTGGAATAAAAAGTGTAATCCAAGATTTACTCAGAGAAAACAAAGACTTTTTAGTTTATGGAGAAGGAATGCAATTTGAGGCAATGTTTCCTATTTTTTACCAAAAATATAGACAGACGATTCAAGAAAAAAAACTTAAAACAAAAGTAATAATGAAAAACACCCAAAAAATACCTCTGCGAGAAGGAATGGAACTAAGACAACTAGATTACTTAAGCCCATCAACAAACTTTGTATATGGAAATAAAGTTGTAATAATTCTTTGGAAACCATTTCCGACAGCAATTAGAATTACAAATGACTTAATCGCAGAAAGCCACAAAAGCTACTTTCAAATCATGTGGAAAGACGCAAAAAAAGTAGGGTAAAAAAACTAATCAAAGCAAACTGAACTAATCAGTTTGCCTGGTACGGAAAAAATTTTCCATGTCTAACTGTTTTTAGAATTACTTCTTTTCTTGTATCCCCGTTTGTGTCAAAAGAAATTTTCCCAGTTAACCCATCAAAATTTTGAACTTTGTACAACTCGTTCTTTATACAAGTTGAGTCATTTAAATCTACACAATGTTTCATTGCTTCTGCAAAAACATAAGTTGAATCGTAGGTTAGAGAGGACAACATGTCAGGTTCTTCACCATACTTTGCAAGATATTTTTCTCTAAAAGCAATGTACTTTGGAGAAGCTGTTCTAATAGGAAAACTTGAATAAATTAATCCATCGGCATTATTTCCTGCCACATCTAGAAAAGATTTACTCTCAATTGCACTCACAGCAAACCACTGCTTTTCTAGTCCAATTTCTTTTGCTTGATTAAAAAGCAATCCTGATTCACTCGAATAGGTAATTGCAAATATTGCATCTGGATTTGATAACTTTATTTTAGAAAGTTGCGTTTTGAAATCTTTTCCAGCAACATCATACGCTTCTTTAGTAACAATTGTTCCACAAGAAGAAAAGTCAGCACTAAATAAATCCCTAATACTAACCCCTGCTTCAGTGTTGGCATAAATTAAAGCAATTTTTTTATAACCAAATTTATTACAAATAGAATTAGCCAAATAGGAAACCTCATCATTCGGCAAAATATTGTGTCTAAAAATATAATCCCCTGCTGAAGAAATTGCTTGAGCATAAGAACCAGTGTTAAGAACAAGATTTTTTTCTTTTTCTGCTAACGGAGCAATTCCCAGAGTAACCCCACTCAAACTAACTAAGTAATACTTAATCCCGTCAATTCCAGAAAGCTTTTGATAAGCAGTTACTCCTTGTGCAGTAGCGGATTGACTATCCTCAAAAACAAATTCTAACTTATGCCCATTTATTCCGCCAGTTGAATTAATTTCATCCATTGCAATTGTTGCCCCGCCTTGCATAAAAGGCCCAACATAAGCAAGTGCTCCGCTTTGAGGAAAAATCGCCCCCAAAACAACTGGAGAAGTTTCTTTAGTTAAAGAAAAAAGACCAGTACTAGAAAAAGCACCAAATATAAGCGCAAGTACTAAAATTATAACAATTACACAAGTTCCAACTAACCACTTTCGGCCCATCTAATCACCCCAAAACGAAAAACAAGTTTTATCACAAGCTTTCTTTCGCCCAAAATAACTCTTTGCCCAGCGCTTATAATATTTTGTTGTAATAAACATTACTAATTTTAAAAACTATCGCCATAATACTATTTAGAGAATATGAGTGAACAAACAAACGCACTAAAAGAACTTGGGCTATCTGAGAACGAAGCAAGTACTTACGTTACTTTGCTACGAATGGGTTCAACAACCCCATCTGAACTATCACAAAAAACAAACATTCACCGAATAAATCTCTATGACTTACTAAAAAGATTACAAGAAAAAGGACTTGTTTCTTATTCAATAATTGGAAAAAGAAAGTACTACGAAGCCACCGAACCAAAAGTACTACTCGCAATAATGGAAGAAAAAAAGAAAACTATAGAAGGAATAGTTCCATTTTTAGAAAAAGAAAAAGTACTTTCAAAAAAACAAGAAGAAACAACAATATTCAAAGACAAAGCGGGAATAAAGACAATTCTGGTTGAAATGACTAAATCGGGACCAGAAATACTACTACAAGCGTCCGGATGGGGGTTTAGGAAAAACTTTCCTGAATACTATGATGCATGGCACCAAAGATTATATGAAAATGGGGTTAAACTAAAAACCATTGCAAGCGAAAAACAAAGAAAAGAATTTGAAGCACTAAAAAAAATATATAAGTGCAAATACTTACCAACGGAAGAAGTATTCCCCTCAACAACAGCTATTTTTGGAAACAATGTATTTATCTTAATCTGGTTAAGCACCCCTGTAGGAATTTTAATACGGAGCCACGAAGTTGCCGAATCCCACAAAAAATACTTTAATTTCTTATGGGAAATACTAAAAGCTTAAGTCAATTTGAGTCAAGATAATTAACAACCGAGTTGTTTGTTATTTTCATTACATCAAACGAATATTCAGTAACATCGCCTTTTAGATTAAACGCTATTCTCGCAGACGAGACTCCTTCAAAAGAGTCTTTTCTGAATTCTTCAATTAAAGAAGAATTATTTTTTTCAGATTTTGCTTTTGATTCTGCAAAAATCTTTACTGCATCATAAGCAAGTGATGCGTTATAATTTATTTTTAAATTTTCAAATCCTCTTAATAAAACAAGTTTTGCCGAAAAATCTTTAGGCAAATTAACTTTAGGAACAATAAAAATCATTCCTCTAGAATACTCAGAACCATAAACTTCTTGACCACTCCAAGAATCCGCACCCACAACAGGAAGTTCTAACCCTAACTCTTTTATTTGCTTAAAAGCTAAAACTGAATCCGCAGGATAAAGCGGCAAATAGAGAGCATCAGCACCAGAAGCCTTTACTTTCGCAAAAACCCCCTTATAATCTGAAAAGCCAGGATTTATTGCTTCAATTAAAACAATATTACCCCCTAATTCCAAAACCTTATTTGCAAAAGCTTTACCTAAGCCTTCGCCCCAATCATTATTTACTTTTACAATCGCCATATTTTTTTTCTTAAGAATTTGTACAACAAACTTTGCTGCCTCTTCACCCTGAAGAGTATTTGATGGGTAAATTCTAAACACTAAACCCCCAACCTTAGTCAAATCAGGTGCAGCAGCCATTAGTAAAACAGAAGGAATTTTCTGTTCTTCAAGCACACGCAACGCAGGTGCTGCGGCAGTAGAACAAACAAACCCCGTTACAAACTCCACATTATCTACATTAACAAGTTTTTGAGCTGCATCTAGCCCAGCTTCTGACGAACACTTATCATCTTCCACAAATAAGTTTATTTTTTTTCCATTAATTCCACCGCTAGAATTAATTTCATCTACTGCAAGCATTGCACCAGCAAGACCACTTTGTCCAAAAGACGCAGCTTCTCCAGTAAGAGGCAAGGTTAAACCAATTTTAATCGAATCTGGGTTTTGAGAAGCAATAAAAAAACTATTTGGTCCAAAAGAAAGACCCACCACTAATAAAATTAAAAAAACTACAACGCCTATTAAAACAAATAACTCGCTTTTCATTTCGCTCACCTAAGTACATCTTCACCAGGAATTAATTTGATTTTTACCTTACCAGTAAGGTTAAATAACAATTCAAATCTACTTAGTTTATGTGGCACGCAAAATTTGTTTCAGAACATGATTCCTGCCTAATTGCACCCCTATGCATAAAGCACAACATCACTGACTACCTTTACTTACTAAATGCCTGGACTGACAAAGAAAATTTTTATTACACAGAACTCCACATTCCCGAAGGGGAGAAAGAAGACATAAAAAAATTTATTATTGATTTAAAAAAAGAAAAAACAATAGAATCAATTGAACAAGTAGGAAATACTGTTTACACACTTAACAAAAGAGAAACTTGGATTGCGCGGTATTCTCCACTCTGGGACAGACAATTAATCCACACAAAACCAATAACCCAACTCCCAAACGGGAAAGAAATCTGGGAACTCGCCGCATGGAGCAAAGAGCCAATAACAAATATTTTGAAATTACAAAACAAAGATTTTAGAATAAAACTTATTTCAATAGAAAATAAGTTAATGAATGAAGCATACCCTTTGCAAATAATTCCCAAGCTAAGTTCAAAACAAAAAAAAGCACTCTTGCTTGCTGTTGAAAATGGACTCTACGATGCACCCAGAAAAACAAATCTTGAAAAACTGGCTAAAGGAATGAAAATAACAAAACAAACTTATGGACAACACCTAAAAGCTGCAGAAAAAAAGTTACTAGGATTCTTGGTTGAAAAAATGGATCCCTAATAAATAAGCCTAATAAAAATCACTCAAGCTTTATTTTCCCAAACAATCCTTTTGGTAAATACATTAAAATAAGTAAAAGTATACTCGCATAAATTATTTGGCGCATTGGGCCAACTATTGAAGAAGGAAAGCCAATAAAACGCAAAGGCTCGGGGAGAAGAACAATAATTATTGTCGCAATAATTGTTCCTTCCATTGAAGCAAGACCGCCAATAATTACAATTAACAAAAGAGGAATTAATTGCAAAAAAGTAAACGAAGAAGGATCGATAAAAGTAATGTAAGAAGCATAAAGTGAACCTGCTATCCCTGCAAAAAATGCGGCTATAGCAAGAGAATATGCTTTCATTTTTTCGGAATTCTTTCCAATTGTTTTTGAAGCAAGTTCATCATCACGAACACTCTCAAGAACTCTGCCAAATCTTGAAGAAACAATTCTATTAATTACTAAATAAGAAATCACTGCCAACACTAGAGAAAGAACTAGAAAAGCAGAGTTATCTGAGAAAGAGAAACCAAAAAAATCTGGTTTTGGGATACCGGGCAACCCTAACGGACCACGAGTTAATTCAACCCAATTTAAGAGAATTGCATAAACAACAAAAGAAAAACCAAGAGTGGCAAGAGCCAAGTAATCCCCTTTAAGTTTCTTTGTTGGGTAAGACAAAATTAAACCAAAAACTGCTGCAATTACTCCGCCAGCAACTAAACCAACAATAAAAGGAAAACCGTTTAATGTAAGTAAAGCTGAAGCGTATGCCCCTATTGCAAAGAAAGCAATGTGACCCAAATTAAATTGACCAGTAAAACCAATAGAGAGCTGTAGAGAGACTGCTAGTATTAGGTAAATACAAATTAGAATTGCTAAGTGAATAAAGTAAGCTTCAATCATAGTAAATAAAAAAAAGGTGATTGAGGTTAATAATATTATCTAGTTGATTTCCTCAATCACCAAATCAAACATTGCTTCTTTATTTTTGAACCCCTTAAACCCAAGAAATTCATCAGCTTGAGAAGAATTTATTTTCTTAGTAATACAATTAAGATCTTTTTTTGGACAACTTGAGATTGCTTTTATTATTTGAGGAAAGTGAAGGTATGCTAAAGCCGCACCATAATAGTTTGATGCTTTTCTTCCAATTATAGAATCGACTCGCGATTTAAATTCAGGAGATGGTTCTTTAAGTTTAAATTGAAGAGCGCCTTTAAGCTCACCAGGAAATTCCAAAAGCACTCTATCAGTTATTCCATCAACTGTTGCACCATACCTAACAATCCACCCAAGTTCTTTAATTTGTTTTAATGCAAGAAGAGAATCAGGTTCAATTCCAGAATTAATCACTGCACTAGCGCCAGCTTCTTTAAGTTTAGAAATTTGTGTTCGCAAATCCTTTTCCTGCCCGAAAGGAAGAAATTCTTGCACAACCGCATCAGGAAAAATATCCTTAACTCCCTCTAAACAAAGCTCTCCAAACTCAGATTGGGCTTTCAAAACACCAATTTTAGTAATCCCTTGCTCTTTGAATAATTTAGCAATTGATTCACACCCAGGCTTATAATTCACATAAGTTTTGAAATTATATTCTTTCTCAAGAAGAGAAATCGGAACAGCCGCATACATTTGAGGAACACCAGTATCAGAAATTACTGAACTTACCGCAAATGCCCCAGGAGAAAACTCAAAGTAAATAAAGTCAACATCGTCAAGATTAATTAATTTTTGAGTAGCACTCACAGCCGTTTTTGAATCTAAACGATAATCTTCGAAAATAAGTTCCACGTCATACCCTTCTCTAATTAATTCTTTTTTTGCAAGTTCGGCACCCGCACGAGTTGATTCACCCCAATAAGAAGCTGAACCAGAAAGATCCGTAACAACACCAATCTTTATTGATTGTTTTTGTGAATAACCAAACAAACCTAAAGAGGAGGCGCCAATATTAAATGCAACTATTACTAAAGCCAATAGAAACACTACCCCAATAACCATTTTCATTTCACCCATAAAACCACCATTCACTTTGTCACTATACTTAATTGCTGCGTGGGGGGGATATAAATAGTCGCTACTATACAACAATAGTAGTATGAGTACAGTAAAAGAACTTGAAAATATGCTAATTCGGGTTGGATTAGGCCAACCTGAAGCAAAAACCTACCTCGCATTAGTGAGGCTTCAGGAAGCACAAAGTGGAGCACTTTGTAATGAAACAAACATCACTAGCTCCAACATATACTATATTCTTGATTCCTTAATGAAAAAAGGACTTGCAAGTTACCGGTTACAAAACAACATCAAAATATTTATGCCCTCAACTCCAGACGCTTTAAATGAATTCTTTATTTCAAAACAAAAAAAACTGGAAGAAGAAAGACTACAAATAAACACACTTATTTCAACCCTAAAAAAACAACCCTTGGAAAAAGAACCTGACTCAAACTACAAATACTTTGAAGGAATACAAGGAGTAAAATCACTATGGTATGAAATAAATGAAAACATGAATAACTCGGACACTTTTAGACTCTGTACATCAAAACGAATAGGTTATGAGAGACTCATAACATTTTATGATGAACACCACCTTTTGCGAAGCAAAAAGAAAATTCTCGCAAAAATTATTTATCCGCTTGAAGACAAACAACAAGGAAAAAAAAGAGGAAACGAACTAACAAAAATAAGGTATATGAATATACAAAACGAAGCTGAATGGGGAACAATAAATGATTACTTTTATATTCAATATATTACGGGAAAAAGGCCAAGAGCATTTTTGATAAAAGACAAAACATTCGCAAACTGCTTCAAAGAAACATTCGACAGAGTATGGGAAAGTGCAAAAGAAAAAAACAACTAAAAAAACACCTAAGCTTTTTCATCAGCTTTTTTTATTCCCAAAATCCCTTGAGGCCTAATTAATAGGAAAATAAATAAAATTACAAAAGCAATTGCATCTTTGTATCCGCTAGGCAAGTACCATATTCCAAAGTTCTCTGAGAGTCCAAGTAAAAATGAACCTAAAACTGCTCCTGGAACACTACCTATCCCGCCAATTATTGCACCAGTGAAACCCTTAATCATTAAATTTGTGCCCATCATTGGTTCAAGGTTCTGTTCAAGGCCTACAAGAATTCCTGCAATTCCAGCAATAACCGAACCCAAAATAAAAGAATAAGCAAAAATCTTTTCAGAAGAAATACCAACAATCTCAGCAACATCCTTATTATCTGCAACTGCACGCATCGCTTTACCAATTTTTGTGTACTTCATGAAAATGTAAAGTAGCACTAACAGAACTACTGCAACCACTACAATTACAATTTGAAGAGGAGTAATTATTGCACCAAAAAACTCTAACCCCTTCTCCACTTTAATTAGGTTAATTGATTTAACATCCGCACCAAAAACCAGCAAAATAATTGATTCAAACAAAATTAGCAACGCAACGCTTGCTACAAGCAGAACCGCGCTAGACGCATGACGCTTGCGTAAAGGTGCATAAGCAAACTTATACAAAGCAAAACCAAACGCCCCTGAAAAAAAAATTGTTAAAATAATTACCCAAGCAAAATCAAGTTTTAATGAAGAGAAAATAAAATAAGCAACATACGCAGAAAAAGCCACTACTGCCCCGTGAGCAAAATGAACAAATTTATTTGTAGAATAGATTAAGGAAAAGCCTGCGGCTACAAGCGAATAAATCGCACCCGCAATTAAACCATTTAGTAATAGTTGAAGAAATAATGACATAAACAACCCTTAACTCACTTTACTACTTTCATAATATTACAAATACTAGGAATATAATACTTTCAAGTACCAAAAAGTCAGGTGGTCCCCCACTAAAATCTCAAAACTAAATCCCCCAATCGCAACCCTTTTAAAGAAAAACACCATCTTTATTGCAACATGAAGAACGTACTCTGGTTTAGAGAAATTAACATGTCCAACATTGCGGAAGTGGGCGGAAAAGGAGCCTCTTTAGGCGAAATGGAGAATAATGGATTTCCTGTACCAACAGGTTTTGTTGTTACAAGTGAAGCTTATTTTAATTTTTTAAAAGAAGCAGGAATTCAAGCCAAAATTGTTTCAATGATTGATTCAATTGATGTTGAAAACACTGCACAACTAGAACTTGTTTCAGCTAATGTTAGAAAAATAATTGAGAACACACAAATGCTCCCAAAAATAATGGCAGAGATTACAAGCAACTACTTAACTTTGTCAGGCAGTACTCCAGCACTTGTCGCAGTAAGAAGCAGTGCTACTGCAGAAGATTTACCAGAAGCATCATTTGCAGGACAACAAGAAACTTACCTAAATATACAAGGAAAAGAAGAAGTGGTTCGCGCAGTACAAAAATGCTGGGCATCACTATTCACTGCAAGAGCAGTATACTACCGAAAAAAACAAGGATTTGGAACAGAAAAAGTCGGTTTGTGTGCAGTAGTACAAAAAATGGTTGAGTCAGAAGTATCAGGAATAATGTTTACAGCTGACCCTACAGGAGACTTAAGCAAAATAATAATTGAAGCAGGATTTGGATTAGGGGAAACAGTTGTATCAGGAAGTATTACTCCAGACAATTATGTGTATGATAAAAAAACTCTTACACTTGCAAACAAAAGAATAAACAAACAAGAATGGATGCTAGTTAAAGATGGAAAAGAAAATGTAAGAGTAAATTTAGGAAAAGGAAAAGCCGATGCACAAAAACTAGCTGATGATAAAATACTTGAACTTGCAAAAATAGGACAAAAAATAGAAGACCACTATGGAAAACCAATGGATATAGAATGGGCAACGCAAGACAATGTACTCTACATTGTACAAGCAAGACCAATTACAACTTTAAACAAAAAAACTCTTGGAGAAGAAATACAAACACAAATAAAACCTCTAATTGAAGGACTTGCCGCAGCACCAGGAATAATAACAGGAATAGTAAAAGTTGTTCCCGAAATAGAGGATATTGAAAAAGTAACAACAGGAGATATTTTAGTTACAAAAATGACTTCACCTTCATGGGTGCCAGTAATGAAAAAAGCAAGTGGAATAATTACTGACGAAGGTGGACGAACTTGCCACGCAGCAATTGTTTCAAGAGAACTAGGAATCCCTTGCGTAGTAGGAACAAGTATTGGAACACAACTACTCAAAGATGGCGACGAAGTAACAATTGATGGATTTAGTGGAAAAGTGTATGCAGGAAAAATAAGTATTGAACACAAAAAAGAAGAAATACAAGTACTAGCAGAAAATGAAATTGATGATATTGAAAACAGTCTTAAAACATCCATACAAGAAAGCGAAACAAAACCAACAATACTCAAAAAAATTGTTACAATTGAAAAAGAATACGGTGGAATAAAATACAAAGAAATGAGTAAAGAACAACAACAAGAAGAGGAAAAAGAATTACTTGATCTATTAAAAGATTTATCAATAAAAGTAAAAGTAAATGTTGCGTTACCTGATGCAGCAGAAGCGGCAGCAGCTACACACGCTGACGGAGTAGGGTTACTTCGAGCAGAACACATGATAACTTCATCAGGAATGCACCCTGCAGAATTTATTAGACAAAACAAAGATGTTGAACTAAAAGACACTGTAAAAAAAGGAATAAGAATTGTTGCTGAAAAATTTACTGGCCCTGTTTGGTTTAGAACATTTGATGCAAGAAGCGATGAATACAAAGAACTTGTTGGCGGAGAAAAAGAACCAAAAGAAGAAAACCCAATGATTGGATGGCACGGAATAAGAAGAGATCTTGATGAACCAAGAATGCTAAAAGCGCAACTAGTTGCAATAAAAGAATTATACGAAGAAGGATTACGAAATGTAGGAGTAATGCTACCATTTGTTGTTAGCCTTGATGAAGTACTTGGCGCAAAAGCAATAGCACAAGAAGTTGGACTTCCTAAAGAAGTTGATATAGGAGTAATGGTTGAAACTCCTGCCGCAACATGGATAATTAACGAATTAATCCCGCACATCAAATTTGTTTCATTTGGAACAAATGATTTAACACAACTCACACTTGGAATGGACAGAAATAATGAACATGTACAAAAGAACTTTACCGAACTCCACCCAGCAATACTAAGACAACTAGAATATGTAATAAAAAAATGTAAACCCGCCGGAGTAAGCACAAGCATATGCGGACAAGCAGCATCAAACCCAGACATGGTGAAAAAACTAGTTTGGTTTGGAATAGACTCCGTATCAGCAAACATTGACGCAGTGGAAGAAGTAAGAAAAGTTGTAATGATAGAAGAAAAGAAAAAAATACTTGAGACTTACAAAAAAAGAATGCCTAAAGTGATTTTGTAAAAAATAAATACTTCTAACTAAACCCGAAACCCCTTTAATTCTTTCCAATCCTAATTTTATTATGTTACAAATAGATCTATCACAAGCACTTAAAGAACTAAAAAGCGCTAAAGCAAAAAAGGTTTTCTTACAAATCCCTGAAGGGCTTAAAACAAAAGCGGAAAATATTGTTGAAGAACTAGAGAACAAAGGATTTAGTGTCACTACTTCAATGGACCCTTGCTTTGGAGCATGCGACATAAAACAAAGCGAAGCAAAACAAATGGGATGCGATGCAATACTACACTTAGGACACACAAAGTTTGTTGAGAAAAGTTCTATTCCAATCGTATACGCTCCATTAAAGTATGAACTTGGAGAAAGATTTGATAGAATGGTAAAAATTGCAACAGAATGGATTAAGGATGAAGGGATAAAAGAGATAGGGCTTGTTACTACAGCACAATTCTTGCACTATTTACCAAAACTTAAAAAAGAATTTGAGAGTGCCGGAATAAAAACAATAATTGGAAAAGGAAAAAGAGTAGAAGATGGACAAATTTTAGGCTGCAACTACTCTTCCGCACAAATAAAACCCCAGACAATTATGTACTTCGGAGACGGATTATTCCACCCCCTAGGAATATACTTTTCAACCCAAAAAAAAGTAATACTTGCAAACCCAATTGATTTAGGAATTAAAACACTTGACGAAGAAAAGGATGGTTTCATTAAAAGAAGAATAATGCTAATTGAAAGAGCAAAAAACGCTAGTGAATTTGCAATACTTGTTTCTACAAAAGAAGGACAAAATAGAATAAGCGAAGCCCAAGAGATTAAAAAAGAAATTGAGAAAAAAGGAAAAAAAGCAAAAATATACACGATGGATTTTATTTCACCCGAAGCCCTATTAGGAATAAATGCCGAGGCATTTATCAACACTGCTTGCCCACGAATAAGCATTGATGATTATTTGGCTTACAAAAAACCAATAATTAATTACCCCGAAATTGATTACCTACTTGGAAAAAAAGGTTATGATAAATACGAGCTAAAACCAATTTACTAAAAAAGTAAAAAACTTCAAAAGAATTTACGAATGAAAGAAAACTTAAGGTAAAATAAAAATTAAACAAACTTACTCTTCATCCATTGCTTCGTCAGCAGAAACCGTCTCGACAATTGTCCCCTTAAAATCCATTCCTCTAACAACATTTTTAAAATTCTCAAAATCTGCCCCATTAATAAAAAATCCTCTAATGTTACTTCGAGTTAAAATATTTGCTGCGTGAGGATCAACAAAAACGTGTGCCCCTGGTTTTGAGGCTTGAGCTTTTAGAAGCGAAACCATTTTTACGTGAGATAATGATTTGAACATTCGCGCATGACTCTCTTTTGCAGGATCTGCGGAATAAATTCCATCAACATTACTCAAATTAATAAAATCCGCTTCCATTAACTCGGCAACTATTGCAGCAACAGAATCAGTTGTCTGACCAGGAGTAGTTCCACCAAAAATAGGAGTCTTTCCTAAAAGAAGAACCGTTTCTGCTTCCTTTGGATCAGTTAAAACTGATTTCCAAGCATTCTCAATCCCGTAAGTAAAAAATAAAGCATTTGCACGAGTAATTGCAATACCTACTTCATCAAGCTCAAAGTTATTCGCACCAAGCGCTTTAGCTCCAGCGTGATAAACTCTCGCAACTCTGCCCCCACCCACAACAATAACAAAACTGTACCCTTCCCTTAAGAGCTCATTAAGTACTTCACAAAACTTAGCTATTTCAGGAGCACGAAGCTTTTCATTAAAAAAAACACTTCCCCCCACACTCAAAACAAAAGTCTTCTTACTCGAGATAGAAGAAGAGGAGTTTGAAGAATAAGAATCGGAGTTAGATTCAGAAGAATATGTTGAACTAGAAGAAGAACTAGCCGAAGAATCATCCACTTTAGGAGAACCATCAAATTTCTCAAACAAATCAAACATTCTTAACCCCACCTTTTTGCTCTAGCCCGATAGCTTTTATAAGCTAACTAACCCGAAAATATATAGATTAACTGCTTTAAATACCTACCTGGCGTATTTTGGCAGCGAAACAAAAACCGTTGATTTTTATGGGTCTACCACACCACGCACTGGAAGAAGTTTCAGAAGCAGACTTAGCTGTGTTTAAGAAAAAACTCAAAATGCTTGAGTCATTTAAGGGAAGACATACTGAACTAATTACTCAATACATACCGCCCGGAACTGATAGAAGCACTGTAATGGGGCAACTATCAGAAGAAATCAATCAAAGCGGAAACATAAAAAGCTCTTCAACAAGAAAAAATGTTCAAGGAGCATTAAGAAAAATAATTGGATTCTTAAAAAACATTAATTTCAAACTCCCCACAAACGGAATGGTTGTATTTGCAGGAAACGTATCAGAAACAGAAGGAAGAAGTGATGTACGTTTATTCACTATTACTCCAGTAAGACCACTAAAAGTAAAAATGTATTGGTGTGATTCTTCATTCCACTTAGATCACTTAAAAGACATGGTTGCCCCAAATGATTTCTACGCAATAATGACAATTGACAAAAACGAATCCACAGTAGCACAACTTGTTGGAAAAAAATATGAAATACTTGGTCACTTTACTTCAATGGTCCCCGGAAAAACAAGAGCGGGAGGACAATCCTCACAAAGATTTGAAAGATTAAGAGAAGAAGCGACACAAGATTTTTTTAAAAAATCCGCAGAAAAATTCAATGGATACTTTGAGCCATACATACCAAGAATAAAAGGAGTACTAATTGGTGGACCAGGATTAACAAAAAATTATTTCATGGAGAAAAAAGTATTACACCACGAACTAGAGAAAAAAGTCTTGGGTGTAATTGATACAGCTTATACTGATGAAGGCGGAATAAGAGAACTCGTACACAAAAGTCAAGATTTGTTAAAAGATTCTGAACTTATTAAAGAAAAACAAATACTTGATAAGTTTTTAGGAGAAGTTGCAAGAGATGGGCTTGCCACTTATGGACAAGCCGAAGTAGAAAAAGCTATGGCTGAAAAAAAAGTTGCAATACTAATAATTTCTGAAGAAATTCCTTGGATTGTTTTTAGAAAACTCTGCGAACACTGTGGCACTCAAGAAGTAGAAGTAGTTAAAGAACCAGAGAGCTTTAGAGAATCAGAAATGAGATGCAGTGCATGTCAATCAAGAGTAGAAACTGTTGAAGAAGTAAGTTATTTGGATTACATGGTTGATAGAGCAAAAGAACTGGGTGCACAAGTTAGAGTAATCAGCACAGAAACAAATGAAGGAAAACAATTCTATGAAGGATTCGGCGGAATAGCTGCAATACTAAGATACAAAGGGTAAAGTGGAACAAATGAAAATATACATCGCCCACTCAAGAGAATTTGATTTCAAAAAAGAACTTTACGAGCCAATAAAAAAAAGCCCCCTTTATAAAAAATATGAAATAATTCTTCCACACGAAAAAAGTGACAAATCATTCAGCACTAAAGAGTTATTTCGCGAAAAAGGAAATATTTTGATTGCAGATATATCAAAACCCTCTACAGGGCTAGGAATAGAACTAGGCTGGGTAAATGCGTTTGAAAACAGAATTATTTGTGTTTATAAAAAAGGGTCAATATTTTCAGACTCGATTAGAACTGTTACAACAGAGTTTATTGAATATGAAACTCCTGCGGATTTAATTTTAAAAATTCAAACTCTGCTAGGCAATTAATTATGAGGAAATGATGCAAATGGAAGAAATTTTTTTAACAACAACTCCAAAAATTACTGGAAGAGTAAAACAAAGATACTCTGATTTTTTGGTTGAAGAAATTACCCAAGAAGGAGAAAAATGCACGCTTGAGAGATTTAACAAAACGTGGGAAGAGAGAGGAGTAACTAAACAAATGATTGTGCCCGATAGAAAGAATGAAGAATACTTAATTTTGAATTTAGAAAAAATAAACACTGATACACAAGCGGCTTTTGCACTAATCGCACGCGGATTAAACTTAAGCAAAACACGAATTGGTTATGCGGGGCTAAAAGACAAGCGAGCAATAACTTGCCAAAGAATAAGCCTTTACATGCCTGATCCAATTAGGGTAGAAAAATTTGGAGTAAAAGGATTAGAACTACGAAACCCTAGATGGGGTAACAAAAAAGTAGAACTCGGAGATTTGAAAGGAAACCAATTTACAATAACAATAAGAGATATTTCACAAAGTGAAGAAGAACTAAAAAAAATTGTAGAAGAGTTTGCTAATCAAATAAAGAATGGGATACCAAACTTTTTTGGAACACAGCGTTTTGGCGGAAAAAGACAAATTACCCACAGAGTAGGAAAACTACTCCTTGAATCAAGATTCGAAGAAGCAATAATGCTTTACCTAACTGACACATATGAAGAAGAAAAAGAAGAACTCAAAAATGCAAGAATAAATTTTGCTAAAACTCGAGATGTAAGAACAGCCCTGCGCGAGTTTCCTTTTGAAGCAAGACCAGAAAAAGCAATGCTAAATCACTTAGTTAGATTTCCTAATGATTACGCAGGAGCATTCCAAACATTACCAAAACAAATGCAATATTTATTTTCTCACTCGCTTCAAAGTGATTTGTTTAACAAAATGCTTACAGAAAGAATAAAACTTTACGGCGAGTATGCCCTTAAACCAATAGAGGGCGATGTAATTGAAAACGGACAACCAATGCTGCTGCTTGCAGGTTATGAAAGTCAATTTGCTACCGGCAAAGCTGGAGAAATTGAACAAAAAATAATGACTAGTGAAGGACTAACTTTTGAGAGCTTTAAAACCGCTAAAATATCAGAACTCTCAAGCAAAGGAATGAGAAAAGAAATTGCACTCTACCCAGAAAACTTTAAACTAGAAAAGATTGAAAGTGATGAATTCAATCCTGAAAAGAAAACACTAACAGTTTCATTCTTCCTTTCAAAAGGAAACTATGCTACAACTGTTTTACGAGAATTATTAAAAGAAGAAATATTTTAGAAAAATATTTTATCCAAAAATAATGTGCACTCAAAACTAATTGTACTCAGGGTAACCCACCCAATCAGAATAATCATAAAAAGTTGAATTAGTATCTTTTAGCCACTTAATTACATAATTTCTTAACGAGCCAGAAATATATTTCTTTGGTGGAGAAGTACAAAAACTTGATTTTAAAATAACATAGTCCCCACGATTAATTACATTAAAACCGTTCAAATCAATATTCTTGTAATTGTACAAAACAATATTTCCACCACGAGCTAAAAAATAATCAAATGAAGGCATATCCGCTAATGTTTCAGCAACAATTCCTTGAGGATAAAACCAAACCCACTTATCAGAAGCAAGTCTACAATTTTTCAAAAACGAATCAGTTGGAACCAAACCAGAACCATAAACATCCTCAAAACTCCCCCCTTGCCCAGGGGCCAAATAAAACTGCATAGTGGCAGCACCCAGAAATAACAAAATAAGCACTATAAACACAAGTTTTAGGTTTTTATGAATTGCACAAATTTTAGAAATATTAAATGCCATTAGCGGAACAACCACCAGCGCAAATCTGTTCTCCTTAATTCCCGAAATAATAAACTGAGCCCACCCAATAACTACAGCTTGATTTTTTATATTATTTAAGTTCTGTTGAAGCTTTGAAAAAAATGCAACTATTAAAAAGAAAACAAAGAAAATTACTTGATCAGTTGTGGGTAAAGCCCAAATGCCCTTATATAAAACATTCAAAAAAGAACTCTCATTAATACTAAAAAAAGGATTTCCTGTAAAAAGATAATTAAAGATTAACCAAGGCAACCAAAGAAGGATTATTGGAAGAACAAACCACCCAATCTTTCTCAAATCCTTTCGCATTTGCCACAAAAATAACACAGCATAAATCAAAAAATTGTATCTTGAAAGAGAAGCAAGCGCAAACAAAACCCCTTTTTTCCAAGGAGATTCAATAAGTAAAGCCCAAAGCAAAAAAGCAACTGCAAACAAATCTCCGCCAAAGTTAGATGCAAACAAAATAAATGGGAATAGTAAAGCATAAAGCGCCAAAGTCAATTGGTCAACTTTTTTTTCTTTAACATAAAAATAAACTATTGCGGCAAAATATATTACACAAGCTAAAGCAGTAGATAATAACATAGAATAAACTTGCGCCCCAAAAAGACAATTAACTACTCCCGGCAATGGAGGACGAAGAAGTTCTAAATAAATTTGCTGACCACAAAACCACTTTCCTTGAAAAACATACGCTATGGAATCCCATGGAAGCAAACTAATCTGCCAAACTTGAGCAATTAAAAAAATAAAAAAAGAAATTACGAGCCACTTCAGTTCAATAATTTTTCTTAAAAAAAAATTAAAGCCAAATACTTTTTCAAGAATATTTTTTCCCATAAAAATCATTAATTACAATCTAACTTTTTCTTTAAAAAATCCATCGAAACAACTTTGTCCAAAATATTCCCATCAATAACTAGTGTTCCGGCTTTGTTCACATCATATTTTACTTCTAATATTTTTGTAAAATCATAAGTGGGCCAATTAAAAGGAAAGTGAAAATCTCTAAAAGACTTACAAGTTTTTGATAACTCATTTAACTGAGCACCCATAACCCCACACTCAACTTCGCAAGATTTATCTTCGGAATAAAAGAAAAGAACCGTGTGAGTGTTCAAATCACAAGAAATTTTAGCTTTTTCAAAATTTCTAAACAAAATCATACTTGTTATTAAGTAACTTCGTTTAGCATAATAAAAATCTGGGGAATTAAATGAATTGCTTTTATAACTTTGCAAATCTTTTTCAAGCTCAGAAAGACGAGTAGAAGTGTTCTTGATATTTTGCTCAATCACAGTACAATAAACCAATTTATTATTAGTATCAAAATCCTCATAGGCTGACTGAAGCTGCGATTCAAGTGAAATTTGTTTTATTTCCACATTCATTTGACCAATCTTATTTTCTTCAGCAGTCTGAACCCAAAGAAGAAGCATAACCACAATTGCTATCGTTGCAATAACTGTTGCTAAGTAGACACTCTTCGCCATGCTTCCCCAACCCCAAAAATTTCTTTAAAATACCCTTGCGAGTAAGTAAAACTAACGAAATAAGGGTATATAAAAATGAGTATTACAAAAGCCAAGAGCTCATCTAGCTTTAATTTATATTTTACTTCCCAAAAACAAACTAAAAAGTACATTGTGAGCAAAGTGTATGCTGCAACGAAAAAGATGAGTGAAGGAGGAATAACTATTGCAGCCATGTCAAATGAAATAATTCCCCCCAAAGACAAGTATCTAAACATTACTTGGAGAAAAACAAACAAATCGTAGGACATAAATAAAACAAGTCTTGCAAGAACTGCCACAACAAAAATCTGCAAAATAAACAAAAAAGGCATCACAAAAAAACCAAAATCCGGATTCTTTTTATTAAACAGTAATTTTCTGTACCTAATAAAATTAAATGTTCCACCACGACACCACCTATTTCTTTGAATAAAAAGAGAGTGAATATTATTAGGAACATCAGTATAAACAACCGCTTCATGACAATTCATTAGTTTCATTGAATGATTCTTCATTCTTAACCCAAACTCCGTATCCTCGGCCATGTTCCCCGCTTCATAATAACCAACGATATCAAAAACTTTTTTCCTAAAAATAGTGAAAGGGCCAGGAACAACATAACTAGAATTTATTGAAGAAAGCAAAGTACTCATTAAACCAAAACTAACAGCATATTCAAGTGTTTGAATTTTTCTTAACAAAGAATCTCGCTTATCGGGAAGAACAAGACAAGACACAGAAGCAACACTCGCATCATCAAAATATCCCATTGTTTTCATTAAAATATCACTTTCGGGATAAGAATCAGAATCAATTGGGATTACAAATTCTGTTTTCACTTGCTTTAATGCAGTATTAACTGCAACTGAACGCCCACAATTCTTTTCTAATTCCAAAAGCTCAATTCCTTTAATTTTTCTTAATATTTCTCTAGAACCATCAGTACTACAATCATCCACAACAAGAATATTTACTTTTTTAGGATACTTTATTCTCTTTATGGAATTGATACATTCCAAGATAGTGTTTTTTGAATTAAAACAAGGAATCACTACAGTTATTAGGGGAAATTTAGTAGGGGGTTTTGCTTTACCGGCATTATGCTTATTTAAGAAAAGCATTAAGTAAAAAAAAGTTGTGAAAATAAATAGAACATTAAACCCCAAAACAAGATAATTGTTTGAAACACAAAATGAAACAAAAATAAGTATAATTAAAATTAAAGCAAACAAAATAAACAGAAGCGCCCGATCTTTTAAACCAAGTTTTAATGTTTCATGCATAAAAATCATTCAAATAAACTAATAAAAATAGATTAAAATAATTTATAATACAAGAAGCCAGCCAAAACTAACTAATTAACCGAATTAATTCTCTCATTAATTATTGCCAAAGTTTTGTCAAAGTCAGGATAAATATTTTTAATAAAAGAATAACTCACAATTGCAAAAGCTTCACCTTTCTGGGCATATATCTCAGCACTAGAGGAAAGCAAAATTACTTTATTTTCATTACTTGTATGTAAATTAATTTTTGTTATTTTAGGATTACTAAGTAGTAGAGTACATTCACTTGAATTTAATTGTCTACTTGAAAGAATATTTGCATCATTTGTCAAACAACTCTTAATGTTACCACCAGAATCCACTGTTTTAATCAAAGAAGCCACATGTTTTTTATCAGCATTAAGTGCAATTAACCATAAGTTCAATGAGTTAACAGTCCAAGGACTAGAATTACCATCCACTAACTCGACTGAAACAACAAAATTATTGGAATCATGAACTAATTTGAAGAACTCTGAAGGAGTATAGTAATTTGATTCATAAGTCAAACTGTTAATTTGAAAAGAAAAACGATAAGAGTTAGTGAATAAACTAAACAAAAGAACTGCAATAATTACTAAAACAACTACCCCCGCACTCAAAAACAAAGGGTTCGTGAATAAACTTGTTTTTTTCTTTGCTGATCCAGGAGTATGCGTCTTGTGTACAGGAGGAACTTCTATGATTACAGGCTCCTGAGATGATTCAGCTTTATTCATAACAAAAATCCATAGCAAAAGGAATAAAAACAAAAGTATAAAGTTCGGTTTGAGCAATAAATAAGTTTTATCAAATAACAAATACACTAATCAAATTTTAAATAAAAATAAAAAAAATAGAAAAAGAAAAGGGATTTTAGTCCCTTTTCCTTTCGTTTAAACTAATTTATTTACATTGCGTCTAATGCAGCTATCAATGCTTGTGCAGCGCTAGCTGTGTCTGCAGCAGTCCATCCTGCTACAACTATCTTTCCATCAGCTAAAACAGCAGAAACATAATCTCCTGCAGCAGTTAGTCTTGATTCAAGAGTCTGTCCATCAACAGTCAAGTTCTTTGCAGCTGTATTAACCATGAATCCGCCAACAATTATTGACTTTCCATTAGCCATAGCTGTGTCTAACTTAACTATGTTTCCAACAGGAACGATTGTCTTTCCTGCAGTAGCACCTGTGATTGAATCAACAGTTATTTCAGTTCCAGAAGCTGTTGTTTTCTTTGTTCCAACAGTTACGGCTAATAACTTTTCTCCACCAACAGATGAACTTACAGTGTCTTGTGAACCAACGTATGCTTCAACCTTTCTAGCCTGATTAGGCATTGAGATTGTTGCAACTCCGCCAGCAACACTTACATCTGTACCGTAGTTAGTTACACCTTTCATCAACTTAGTTGAAGCTGCTGTAGTGTATTCATTCAAACTCCAGTTAGCGTATTCAACTTCGTTGTCGAAAACAGTTGCTCTAGTCTTGTTGTTACTTGAATCAACAAGCATGCTGTCTGATGTCATCACGAATGCGTTGATATCAGTTGTTGTTACACCTTCGCTTCCTTCATTGAAAGTGAATGCAGCAACGTATTGGTATGTGTCTCCTTCACTTGGAGATCTGAATGCTGAACCAGTAGCACTTTCGCTTGTTGTGCCCATTGCAGCAGTGTTATTGTTAGCTTCTGCTGTCAACACATTGTATGTTGTTACATCAGGTAGGTAATAGTTCAAATCTGCTCTTACTCCACCGTAACTTGTTATACCATTTGATAAGTTCTGATCTACTTCAGTTCCATCAAACGCTAATTCTGCACTTGTTCCACTTATTGTGTCGCCGTCATCATCCATATCGAATCTCTGAACAGCTAAGAATAGGTAGAAGTTACCGTGCGCTTCATCAGCACCAAGGTAATAATTTACCTTTCCTGTTGTTGAGTTCTTCCAGTCAGCATCTACAGTGAAGCCGATTGCTGTGTCTGTATTTACATCAACTGCAGTGTATATAACATCTGTTGATCCTGAAGGAGCTGCTGTTGTAGTTCCCCATGGGTCAGTTGTTGCACTTGAAGATCTAGAGATAGTCCAGTATCTTGCAGTGTTAGTAGCTGTGTTAACATCAATAACAAATGGCTTTCCGTCAATTGTTACTTCGTTAGTTCCACTACCTAATGAAATTACCATTGGAATAGTTCTCAAGATACCTTTTGTATCAGTTATTGTTAAATTATTTCCACCAACAGTTGCTTTAGCCATAGGCTTAGTTTGTAGACCATTGAATGTGAATTTAGCATAATCTTTCATCAAGATAGATTCGCCAGCACCAAGAACTAATTTCTGTGTACTTGATGATGATTTAGCTTGATCATATGCCCAGTTATTCTTAATACTAATGTTAGTTACTTTTCCACCAGCAGTAGTTATATATGCTTTCCATTCAGGGTTAGTTGTATCAGCTGAGCTGTATGGGAATACTTGGTTATCTCTAATTTCAAGTCTTGAATTACCCATTCTTACAGTTGCAGTTAATGAACTATCAGATAAGTTCTGTCCTGCTGCTGAAACATATATACTTGTAGTAAAGTATTCTGAACCGAATTCATCCTTCAAATCATATGAAGGTGCTTTCTGAACGTACTTCAAAGCTGTTTCTCCGTCCATTAGTACCCACTTAGGCTGGAACAAAGCTGTTCCTGTACCAACTTGAACTAAGTTAACTAGCTTAATAGTTAATTTCTTTCCTGCGTATGATCCAACACCATCAACAGTTACTGCTTCACCAACTTTCAATTCAGTAGGTGTAGTGTCTCTGAAGAATACAAGTGTCTTTCCAGAACTTGAGATTTCATCAAGAACGTAAGTTGATCCTAAAATTGGTATCTTTACGTCAACTTCTGAGTTAGCATCTAACTGTGTGCTGTTCATTGCATAGAATCCGTCACCAAGTCTTAAATTGTATGTGAAAGCGTTTCTTGCAACACTAGCAGTAACGTCACCAGGTAATTTACCATCAGCTGTAGATTGTACAGTTGCATCAGAAATTACTTCAACATTGTCATCAATGTTAATGAAATAATCTGTTCCGCCCCATCTGTACTTTGCGCCAGTTTGGTTAACGAATTTTGTTGAGTCACTATAATCAGCTTTAATAGGGTTGAATTCAACTCCTGTTGTAGCTAGACTCAAATAATTTTCATCAGTGTTACCTGATCCTGTTGTTGTCTGTGTTCCACCAACTGTTATATCAACAGTCTTTGTTCCTGAACCAGCTACATCAAGAGTAGCCATTTGTGCTACTTTTGCTGCTATATTACCAGCCCAAACAACATCTGGTGCTTGACCTAATGAACCAACAACGATATCAACTACAGGCATTCCTGTTGTTGCGTCGATTATATTTTCTTTCTTTAGAGTGGTCAAATTGCTATACGGCAATGCCATAACGGCAGGAGCCAAAGCTGAACCAACTAATGCTGCACCTAATCCGATTGCAGCGATTCTTTTTATATCTAGTCCTTTCATCTTTATTCACCTCAAAACTAAAAACAATCCTTTTAGTCACAATCCTACCCAACAGAAAACGTTCTGAAGGCTAGTCCTTAGACCATAAGGCATGAACACTTAGTGTTTCTTTGCCTTTAAAAAGGTTACTAATCAAGAAACGAAGACCTATTCGTCAGATACCCCCCTTAAGGGGAAAAATACGCCAATTGGAGAAAAGGGTTACGTCAATTGCCACAAACACTAGTTTTGTACTAATCAATCTAACCCAAAAAAATGACAATAAAAGTTATTTAATACAGACTTCCACAAGCAAAACAAGCCCGTTTAGACAATAATTTAATTTAGGTAAACTTTGTACGTTAGTTGTCGGCAAGAAAAATAATGCGTGTTAGAATTGTACTAATTAATTAGGTCAAAAGCAAAACTATTTGTAAATATCATTGTAAAACTTATCAAGTTCGGATTTAGTAAGTTTTTTCTGAAAATAATCAGCATATTTTTGGAAAATATCAGATAATTCAACTAGTCCTTCTTGGAATTCAAACTGAGAAAACTCAATCTTACTAGGTTTCATTACTTCAACAGTAGTTGGGCCATAATAGAAAAGGAATTTTAGTAAAGAAGCAAAGTCTTTTGCAGTAAAAGTTACTTCAATAAAAGAAGAATACATTTCATCCTCTTCAACTATTTCAGCTTGATTTATCCCATAAATAGTAAATACTTCTTCTTTTCCCAAAGCATCAGTAACTTTTTGTAAGTGTTTCTTCAAAAGATTCTCTTCAATAGCTTTCATTTCAATAATTGCACGAATTTTTATTTTAAAAGAATCTTCTTCAGCAATTTTCTTTCTTTTTTGAAGCTCATTAATAATATCCTGTCTTAATCGGTATTTTGTTGGATAACCTTCTTTTAAAACAAGCCCGAGTTTAAGCATTTCTTTCAACTCAATACTTAGTTTATCATAAGGAATACTAAGTTGTTTGTGTAAATCTTCTTCAGTCTTCGGCTCAGAGAGTAATAGAAGAGCAATCTTCTTTTGTTCATCACTAAATCCAGCCATATAAACCACTATACAATAAAGAAACTCATTCTTTTCTCTTTAAAAAAGTATCAATAAGCAAAAAACTTACAAAAAAAATAAAAAAAGCAGGTTTTTAAGCAAAATGAGTAAAATAATAATTATGAACACCATACTCCTTGAAGCCTTCACCGATTTTGCAAAAGCAATAACTTTTGACACAACAGCACAACCCGTAACTGGCGCAGCACTTAATCTACTAAATAATCCGACTGTTCTAATTGCAGCAGGCATCTTAATTGTAGTTACAATATTTTTACTCTTCTTTTTGAAAAAAGTAATAATCAACAGCATACTCGGAGGACTAATCTGGGGAGTAAGTGTTTTTGTTTTCAACGTACAATTACCCCAAATTCCAAGTTTTGTAATAGCAATACTTTTCGGACCCGCAGGAATCGGAGCAATGCTAATCTTGAAATTCTTTGGACTAATTGTTTAAACTAATTAGTCAAAACAGCAGAAAGAGAATTTTTTCTTAAAACAAGTTCACTTCTAAATTCAGAATAATTATTCCACGCCCCTTCTCGATAAAGAAACAAATCATTATCAGTAATCAACGTATCAATAAAAGAAGTACTTTTAGCAAAATCCGTAACTAAAAAAATTCCTGAATCTTTACCAACAAAACCCAAATATTCACCGCTTTGTGGTTCAACTAATTCAGCAGAAAGAAGAGTTGAAATATCAGAAAAGGACAGAATTGGTTTATTTGCAAAAGCTAAAACACAATGACCATTCACTTTATTTGTATTAGGATCAAACATTGGACCACAAACCCCTACTGGAAAAATATTTTCTTTATTTAAATACTTTTTTTCTGCATTTGGCAAATACCACGTGTTTGAAGAATTTGCCCAAAAAGTACTTCCTTTACTTTCAACCCACCCAAACAAAACAGGAACTTTTTTCTCACAAGAATTCAAAAGTGAATTATATTCAGCCTTAAAAAACAAAGTATAATCCTCACAATCCCCGCCACCATTTTTTACAAATTCTGACAAAGACAAAAGCTTATCATCAATATTTAGGGCAGATAAATCTGATTTATATTTATAGTTAACAAATTCTGAATTTACTAAATTAAAACAACCTAAATTAATTTCACAATTTTGACTAACAATTTCTTTGCAATTAGATTTTAGATTAACTAACGCATTAATTTCAAGAGAAGACAAGACAGAATTTTCTTTAAACCACTCAAGAGCTTTTTGAATCTCTGATTCATACGCATCAATCTTAGATATTGTTCCTAGCGCCTCACTTTTTAGCTGAGAGTAAGACTGAGTTAAATCACTATTCGAGGACGAGAGGGACTCATACTTTCCCTTTAACTCTAATAAATTAGCATCAAGTGAAGAATTAGTTTGATTTAGCTCCGCAATAGTAGCGTTTAAGGCAGTAATCGAATTATTTGATTTAACAACAAAAAGTTCATATTCGGATTTAAGTTTATTACGCGAATCATCCACTAGAAAAATTAATCCTACAAAACACAAGCACAAGAAAACTAAAACAAAAATAATTGCAAAAAGCAACTTGTTTGGAAAAAAAGAATCGGGCTTTTTGTGCAAAGAATGTTTATTGCGTAACAAATTCTTTTTGTGCATGCTAAGAGAATGAATGAGCAACTTTTAATAGTTATCCAAACACTTAATGATTGAATGGAACTAAACGAAAGTCAAAAACTAAAACAAGTTAGAGAAGAACTACTTGCTCATGCAACAAAACACCCTCTTTTTGGGAACGTAATCAAAACAAAAGGAAATATTGTTTTTGGAAGAGGAGAGGATGATGCAAAAATATTATTTATTGGAGAAGCACCAGGGTTTACTGAAAATGAACTAGGCAAACCGTTTGTCGGAAGAAGCGGGAAACTACTTGGTGAATGGGTGAAAGAACTTGGGTTAGATGAAAAAAGTTATGGAGTAATGAATGTTGTTCCAATAATTCCTCTTGATAGTGAAGGAAAAATTAGACCCCCAACTCCAGAAGAAATTCAGTATTTTTTACCACAAACAATGCAAATGGTGAAAACAATTAACCCACAAGTAATTGTATTGTTAGGTAAAAGCGCAGCAAGAGGATTTGGAAAAGAAAGCATGAAAGTTGGAGAAACAACAGAATATGAAGGCAAAAAAATGTATTTTATTTACCACCCAGCATATTATTTACGAAATGGAAAAAAAGGATTTGAAGACCTAGTAAAACTAAAAAAACTGCTTGAAGAAAAAGACGGCAAAAATAATCAAACAAAATTAGGAAACTTCCAAGCTTTTTAGCACAAATTTATCTTACGTAACTAAGGTTACCTTCACACTTCTCTTCTTCAATCTGTGGCTCAAGGTGTGTAGCAAGTTCCTTAAACGCTTTTTCAATTTGTTTAGATTCTTTTTCGATAGTAGACATTTTAATTTTAAACCCAAATTTCTTTGAAATAACTTCAATTACTTGCTTAGCACTACTATGATCACCATAAACAAGTTGAGGATTTGTTTCACCCATAAGGCAAACCCCTTTAATTCCGTGAAGTCTACCAATACCAACAAATAGTCCTGCGGCACCAGAAATTAATCCTTCTTTTTTGTCTTCCTTGGCACCAACTTTTTTCCAAGACTCTAAGATTTCATCATCAGTTCCTGCAACAATTACTTCAGGTTTTTTATTCAAACGATTTTCTCCAACATTAATCCCTGCAAGAGTAACCATTTCGCTAACCCCAATACTTTTGAAAAAACCAACTAATGTTTCAGAGAACTCATAATGCTCGTGAGAAGAACCAACCTTAAAGTCAAGAGTTGGCTGAACTGGACCCGCTAAAAAAAGAAAATCTTTTCCTTTAAAATTAAAGTGAAATATTTCATCTTTAATTAAAAAAATCTTTGAGTCCTTAGTGTGAACACTTGGAGGAAAAGAATCTGACAAAACTTCAGCAATTTTTTCGGTTTTAAACTGCTTTAACAAATAATCAACAGAAATTTTTCCAACTAAACCAATTCCTGGCAAACCAACTAAAAGCACGGCATCTTTAAGCACAAGCTTTTTTAAAACAAGAATCTTTGTAGGCATACTTGAATATTGTAAAAGAAAAGGAATAAAAAGCTCTTGCTACGCGAAATAAAAACCAACAAAAAAAAGAATTATTTTTTCTCTTCTTTCTTGAACTCAAAAACAGCACCTAATTTCTTTGCTTTCTTT
This sequence comes from archaeon, assembly GCA_041664905.1. Classification (GTDB taxonomy): domain Archaea; phylum Iainarchaeota; class Iainarchaeia; order Iainarchaeales; family JAAZKV01; genus JAAZKV01. Next base: position 42,362 of record JBAYJX010000006.1, read on the forward strand.
TCAGCCGAACTAACTGCACTTGTAAGAAGCTTATCAGCATCCTTGAAAGTAAGCCCATTACAAGCAACCTTGTACGAACCCCCGCCAAGATAAGATACTACACAACCCTTAACTGACTCAACGTCAATCAACACAGATTTAATATCATCTAAACCTTGAGAAGAATAAGAAACTAATTTCATGTTTCCCCCAAGCTCTTTTTTTGAAACAACAATATTTTTTTCAACAAGCTCTTTAACTGGCTCAACCCATTCCTTTGAGAGCACAGGTGAAGGATCATAACCAAGCGCAATTTTTTCAAACGCCTCATACAAAGAACCATGTTCTTGACTCAACGGATCAGCAACACTAGCCCAAACTTCATCAAACGGCTTTTTAGTCATTTTTGCCAAAATATCAATTAACTTTTCTTCTCTATTTATTTGTTTAAATTGAGTAAGAACTTGTCTTTCCCTCATCGGATTTACTCCTGCAAAAGAAAGATCAATTTGATTTTTTACAGGGTCAACATTTAGAACTTTTGCAACACGAACTTGATTCATTTTAACAAAATTACGAATATTTTTTACCCAAGAAGAAGCAACATTACTAATGTGAACAAAACCGCGGATATTCTTGTATTCAAGTAACTCTACAAAAGCACCATAATCAAGGATTTGAGTAACCTTTACTACAGCAAAATCATCTCTATTTGGCAAATCCATAACAATCAATAAAAAAGAAGCCCTTAAAAGGAATTAAAAAAGCACCTTTTTGCTATTTTTCTTCAGCAATTTTTCTTGTGACAAATAAGCGAGCTATTTTTGCAGGAAGCTCAACAAATTGATCGGAAGAAAAAGGACCATATTCCTTCATATCGGTCCCAACAAAAGTAGGAACATCTTTTAAAATTTTAACACAAACAAGCTCTGTTTCTCTCTTCTCTTTCTCCCCGAATAGGGATTCATAAAAATCATAGTGATCTTCAAGAACTTTTAATACTTTTTTGAACGTATCTTTTTCCTGACGAGCCATTTTTTCCCCATCAATCTCTTTTGTGTGAGAAGAAATCAAAGCTTTATTTAAAATCTTCTTTTCACGCATTAAAAATATTTCTTCCACAACTCTTTTTAGGTTAGTAAATTCTCGCGCATCAGAAGCAGAAAAATTCTTTAAAGAAGCTAAATATTTTTTCTTTTCTTCTTCAATAAAAGTGTTAAGGGAATCTAAAAAATCATCATCAACTTCAACTAACTTAGAAGTATTCTTTTCCAATCGATGAATCCTGCGCAGCTCATCATAATCAATACGCATCTATCCTCAACCCAATATAATAAACAAAGAAAGAGATTAAAAGAGTACTACTAACAAACAAAATGAAGTAAAACAATTTATCACTCCAAAAAGAAACTAAAAAATACCACGCAGCCTAACTACAGTTACTCTTTCAAAACTGCTGCGCCCTTACCTATCAAGTAAACCGCTGCAAAAAGAGGTAATTCTTCTAGCGAGTTTTCAAACGGGCCAAAAATTTGACCCAAAAGTTCAAAACGCGGACAAGCAATTACTTGAACACTAACTTTTTCTAAATTAAATTTCTTTGCGAAAGTTTCATCAAAAACAATTGCATCATTATAGGGATTAAATTTTTTTAACTCATCAATCAAAAGAACTTTTGCAATAAACCCCGTGTCCCCATGAAGAGTCTGTGGCACACGAATTATTTTGTGTAAATCAATACTAGTTTGCCTATCAATAGGAATACGTTCCTTTGCAACAACATTATCCAAAATCTTTTTCCAAAAATCATCGCTTTTATGCGCCTCAATCTGCATCAAAACACCCTTATCAAGAGAATTTATTATTGCAGACTTATTTTGAGTAAGAGAATTAATTTTTTTCTTAGTAACCCCGGTTATTTTGGCAATTTCCTTATCGTTTTTTTCAAAAAAAACTTTTATTCCATTTAAGAGACGCTTTTGCCACAACCCCAAAGGACGAGGAGCACGCAAAGAATCAAAATCAAATCCAATATTTAAATAATCTATATTTTGAGCCGTAAGATAATCAACTAGTTCAATTCTTGCTTTCTTTTTCAAATCTTGAATTTCTTTTCCACGCAAATGAACGTGAAACCCGGCTTTTCCAGAAAAATTAATTGACAAACCCTCACTTGAAAAATTAAAATCATTTTCTATATAATCAAGCAAACGAAAAACTTGCTTTTTTGCTTCCTCTAAATGCTCTAAGGCAAACCATTGAATCCCATTTATTTGGGGGACCTCTAAACCTAATTCATCAGCATCAAACTCATAAATAATATCAGCTTTTAGAAGCTCTTTACTTTGCATTGGAGTACGCGAAGGAAATTTATAGTAAGCATTAGAATACGAAAAAAATAATGGTGCAGAAGATTTTAGAAAAGAATTCATTTGAGCAGAATTTTCAAAAGCCAGGTTTCTATTCGCAATTTTCTTCTTAAATAAACCAAAACCAAATTCTCTAAACTCTACACCCGAAACTGAATCAATCGTGTGAGCTTTGTAATATTCACCAAATGCTTTTTTTAGAAAATCTGCTTCTTTACTAGCTTGGGCTTCATACATAAAAATCACTCAACAACCTTTGGCTCTGATTTAGAACTCTTATTCGCAATTCTGTTTTTCATTCGCAACTTTGAAATGTAATACTGAACAGGATGCTTAAACGTACAAATCTTTTTACATTCACTTACTTTTAACCCATATTCTTCTAATTTTGCACAACCTGGAGCAGAAAGTTCTTTTTCAAAAATCCTATCAATATGGTACTCTGCAATATGCTTCTTATAATCCGGACTTTTTGAAAACAAAACCATTAACTCTGTTTTTGACATACCTAATTGATAAAGAAATGCAGCGAGTGAAAGACGAGCTAGATAGGGTAATTTCTTTCCTGCTAATTGATCTGCATAAATCCCTTGCATACACGGAGGAAATAGCATCGGATCTATTTTCCCAGAGAGTTTTAAATCAAAATTCTTTTTTTCAATAACAACTAACTGCGAATCAATACTTTTTGCGAGAGAATGCAACTCTTTTGGGATTTGCTTTGGATCAATTGGAAAAGAATCAAAGACTTTTGCATAAGCTTTTTCTGAAAGAAACCGTGCAAAATCATTCATGTTGAGAAAAACTTTTCCCTTTACAACATTTTTTCCCAAAAGTTTTGATTCCGAATCAACAAAATAAATTTGAATATATTCTAGAAGCGGAAGAGAAATAAAATAATCAGAATCTTCTAAAATAGAATAATTTATTTTAAAATCATCTGCCAATGTTAAAGCTATACTTTTAGGATCAGTTGATTCAACAATACTTGTAAAAACCATTTTCTTTACAGTAAGAGAAAATTTCTCACTCATATTAGGCGCATGCATTAGCGAAACAAACATTTTTGCAATAGGAAAAGCAACTAACTCCAGTTCAAGTTGCTCTCTTGAAGGATTTTGTTGATCAGTTAAATAAGGTGTGTTTGAAAAAGCTCTTGACACAAGTAGTGCTGCACGCTTAATTGCTGGTTCAGGAAGTTTATCCATGCCCACGTTTAATTCCCTAAGGTACTCACGAGCATTTTCAGAAAAAGGGAACTTTGAAGAGAAAATGAGCTTTTCCATAAATAGTTACTTATAAGAAAACATTAAATAATTAGACACAAACGACCATTGCGACACGAGACCTAGCAATCTCAAAGAATCATGTGAGCTAAATAAAAAATTATTTTGCTTGGCCCAATTGAATAAGTTACTCTCATTGCAGAATCATTTCTTAACTCAATTGTAACCATTTTCTCATTATCTGCTTGACGAACAATATTGTGGAAAAAATTAAGAGAAAACTTTGCAACAATCTCATTCTTTGAAGAAATATGCGATACCCGAGTTGCCTCAGCTTCCATTACCCCTTGAGACCCTTTAGCCTCAACAAAAAACTTACCATCAACTACTTTGAGAACAATACTACTTCCAAAAAGACTAGCATCTTTAAGCACTTCCTTAATTGAAGAAGCTTTAATTTCGATTTTAGCATCATACTCTATAGGAGGACTCTTTGGTTCCTCACCTGATACATCAATCAAAGGCAATCTAAAAAAACGCTTCATTTCTGATTCAAATTTTAATTTTAATTCAGCTTCAGAAATATCAATTGATAATTTATCTTCAGGCAACAAACGCTGAAGTATTTTATTAAGCTCAATCATGTCAACTCCAACATAATTAGGTTCAATTGCGTATCTATCAAAACACTTTTTGTCAACAAAATAATCAACTAAAACTACTTGACTAGGATCAATTGCTTTAAAGGAAATGCCCTTATCAGAAAAACGAAAGTTTCCTTCAGGAATAAAAGCAGAAATTGATTCCACTGCGCTCTTAAAAAAATCAACTTGTTTTAGCTCAATCATCGCAAATCAGTAACAAATAGA